>REDB01000066.1 GCA_007693685.1 Oceanospirillales bacterium | reverse complement strand
AGGATATTCCTATGAAAAAAATAATCGCCCCTGTTGTACTTGGCTTAATGTTAGGTAGTGGTGTTGCCGTAGCTGAAATTGAATCGATTGTTGATCGTCACTGCCAGGCTTGTCATGATGCTGGCTTAGCCGGTGCGCCTAAAATGGATGATGCTGATGACTGGGCTCCACGTATTGCTTCTGGTGTAGATGCCATGACACAAACAGTTATCAGCGGTAAAGGTGCGATGCCACCTAAAGGAACCTGCTTTAATTGCACAGATGATCAACTTCGAGCAGCGGTTGAAGTGATGATAGGTCGTCTGAAATAGCCATTAAGCTTTCAAAAGAACCTGCCCAAGGAGATACAGGCATGTCTGATCAACAGATGACGCTGAAAGATTCCTTTGATGCGCTCTTGTCCCTGAGTTCTGATCTAGTTCTCGTTGTAGAGGATGAGATCATCACTCGCGTCAGTCCCGGTGATGAAGAGTGGTTAATTGTCAATGAGATAACAGGTAAGTCTCTACAAGATATCTTTCCTGCTGATTATTTAACCCTCATTCGCGGTTATATCGAAACGGCTCGTCAGCATGGGCAGGTAGTCAAGAATGAATTAGTTTTCCGTCCAGATCATCAATATGCCTTCAAAGTGATGGGTTTAAAAGAGGTGATCTGGTTTCACAGTCGAATGATTGTGACCGAGTCAGAACAGCTAATCTGGTCCTTGCGCAATATCAACGATCGTAAAAAACTAGAACGTCGCATTACTAGTCAGGCTCAGCGTGATCCTTTAACCGGTGCTTATAATCGACGTGCGTTAATGCCGGTACTGGAACAGAATCTAGCTCAAGCTCAGCGTTATGATGGTGTATGCAGCGCCTTGATCGTCGATATTGACGACTTTAGCGGTATTAATGACGAGCACAGTTGGGATGGTGGTGATCAGTTGTTAAGGCATATGGTCACAGAACTTCATCGCATGAAGCGTACGGCTGATTTCTTGGCTAGATTTAGTGATGACCAATTGATTCTAGTGCTACCAGAAACTAACCATGAACAAGCCTTGCTGGCGGGTGAGCGTGTACGTCGCTTGGCTAATAGCCTTGAACTTCCTTATGCCTCTGGCAATATTCGTTGCACGGTTAGTGTGGGCGTCGCTACCTTGGCAGGACTTGAAGATACTGCTGAAGAGATGCTAAGGCGAATTCAAGAAAACCTTGGGGTTGCGCGTCAAAGCGGTGGTGATCGTGTGGAAGGGGAGTCTTTTTAAAATTAAGCGGTTTTAAAACCAAGAACAGCTCATAAAAGAAAAGCTTAAAAATGAATCGCCCGCAATGCGGGCGATAATTTATTAATGATTTTGCTCTTCAATCCTTACCAGCACTTCAATTCTTTCCAATGCTTCAAAGCTTAGAAATCAGTTCTTCCATTTCTGCGTCTGTACCTATGGTGATACGCAAAAATTGATTAATGCTTGGTTTAGTGAAATGCCTTACCAAAATATTCTCGTTACGTAACGCCTGCATCAGTTCTTTAGCATCCCTCTCTGGATGAGATACAAAAATAAAGTTAGCGCAAGAAGGTAACACTCTAAAGCCTTTAGCAACTAAAGCAGTTGTGGTTTTCTCACGGGTTTCAATGATGCGCTTACAGGTTTCTTCAAAGTAGGCATCATCTGAAACAGATGCAGTAGCCGCCTCAATAGCCAGCATATCTAACGGGTAAGAGTTGAAGCTATTCTTAACACGTTCAAGGCCATTGATCAGATCTGGATGTCCAAACGCAGCACCGATTCTCATGCCGGCTAATGAGCGAGACTTAGAGAAAGTATGTGATACAAGTAGGTTGGGGTAGCGATCGATCAATGAAATTGCACTTTCGCCACCAAAATCGACATAAGCCTCATCAACAAGTACGACAGTGTCAGGATTATCCTTCAACAACTTCTCGATACGGTTCAGTGGTAATGCGATACCTGTGGGTGCGTTAGGGTTGGCGAAAATAATACCGCCATTCTCCTGAGCATAATCGTCCAGATTGATTTCATAATTGGCATTAAGGGGTATGCGTATTGCATTGATATTTAACAGGTCGCAATAAACTTCATAAAAACTATAGGTCGTTTCTGGCATCAATAACGGCGCGTCATGACGAAAGAAAGCCATAAACGCTAACGCAAGAACTTCGTCAGAGCCGTTACCTAAAAATACCTGATTAGCATCAAGGTTATGATATTCCGCCAAAGCAGCTTTAAGCTTGCTTGCTTCTGGATCTGGATAAAGACGCAAACGATCCATAGAGAAGTCATGTATTGCTTCAATCACACTAGGTGAGGGCGGGTAGGGATTCTCGTTGGTGTTCAGCTTAATCAGATTGAGCACCTTGGGTTGTTCGCCGGGTGTATAAGGCACCAACGAACGTATAGCAGGGCTCCAGAATTTGCTCATGAGTCGATATGTCCTGAAAAAGTAATGTAAAAGATGCGAGATTTTAGCAGATCTGACACAGCAGATACCACTTAACCCTTCTACATTACGTTATAGGCGATCCAGTGGACCAACATCGAGCATCGGGGCAGCATCAATCGAATCAGCGCCTAAAAGAGAGGATATGCGCTCTAAGGAAGCGACAATCATCGACTGTTCCCACTCTTGCATCTCTTCAAAAGCATTGATTAAACGATCTTGAAGAGTAGCAGGAGCTGATTTTAGCAGGGCTAAACCTTCTCCGGTTGGGTAGACCAGTACTTTGCGTTTGTCCTCTTGGCTTCTAACGCGTGTGGTTAGTTGCTTCTTTTCTAACCTATCAAGAATACTGGTCACGGTTGCTTGTGTCAGGTTCATCTGATTAGCCAGAGCGCCAACAGTCATAGGGCCTTGCATATGTAGTACTTGCATAGACATGAGTTGCGGCATGGTTAACCCAGTGACTCGACTAAGCTGCTTATCATGTAGTTCGGTTGCGCGGATAATCTGTCGCAACAACACCAGTACATCCTGACTTTTCTGCATAAGTGTTTCCAGTTCTTTAGCATTGCAGTGGTATAAGTCGCTATTTTGAGGCTTTTCATAGTGGTAATGCAAATAGATAAGCCTTACCTCCTTTTAATTACTTTGTAATGCAATACGATATACTATTCGTATATTTTATGCAAAATAGCGATAAAAATTGATATATAAGCTATTAATAGACAAAAGTAGTATATTTTATCCATAGGTTTGCAAAGTATTTCTCGGTGTGTTTATAATAAATGCATAGCAATACAAAATATTAAGGAAGCAATGAATAATCAGACAACTAATAAAGAGTATGCAGAAATGTCAGTGACGACTTTTCGCAAACCTATTTCAACGGATGGTCAGCCCCTCAATCAACTTGTTGATCGTTGCCCACCACTTGATACCAATTCCACCTATTGTAATTTGCTCCAGTGCACCCATTTTGCGGACACCTCTATTGCAGCAGTGAATAGTGATGATGAATTGGTTGGATTTATCTCTGGCTATATACCGCCATCACGCCCGAACACTCTGTTTGTTTGGCAAGTGGCTGTCGATGCTAGCTGTCGTGGCCAAGGTTTAGCTTTACGTATGTTGATGGCGTTGATTGAACGCTGTCGCAACGAGAAGTCGATTACCTATATCGAAACCACGATTACACCTGGCAATACTGCGTCTGAGGCTTTGTTTAGCCGTGCATATCAACAGTTGAATGCACCCATCGAGAAGACAGTGTTGTTTAGTCGCAAAACTCACTTCGCAGATCAGCATGATGATGAAATGCTCTGGCGCGGTGGTCCTCTGAATGATCAGTTGAGTTAATCCTGATCCTCTTCGTTACAAATTGTTTATCTACAGAATTTAATAAAGTTAGGAGTTTAAATGAATATTTTTGAACAGGTAGAATCAGATGTACGTACTTATTCACGTTCATTCCCTGTCGTTTTTAAGAAAGCTAAAGGCGCATCTCTGTTTACCGAAGATGGTAAGGAATATGTTGATTTCCTAGCCGGTGCTGGAACCTTGAACTATGGTCACAACCATCCAGTCCTTCAAAAAGCTCTGGTAGATTATGTTCTGTCTGATGGTATTACCCACGGACTAGATATGTATAGTGCAGCCAAGCGCGACTTTTTAGACGCTTTTCATGAAATTATTCTTAAGCCACGTGGCATGGGTACATTTCGTGTTCAGTTTACCGGACCTACAGGTACCAATTCAGTTGAAGCGGCACTTAAATTAGCACGTAAAGTGACAGGTCGCAGTGAAATCGTTTCATTTACTAATGGTTTTCATGGTGTATCAGGTGGCGCGCTAGCCTGTACTGGTAATGAACATCACCGTGGTGGAATGGGTGCAAGTTTAGCTGACGTCACACGCATGCCATTTGATGGCTACATGGGTGAAGGCGTTGATACTACCGAATACCTTGATAAGGTTCTGTCGGACCCAAGCAGTGGTGTGGATCATCCTGCGGCTGTCATAGTAGAAACTATTCAGGGTGAGGGTGGTTTAAATGCAGCTTCATATGAATGGCTACGTAACTTAGAAAAAGTTTGCCGCAAGCATGAGATGTTGCTTATTGTTGATGATATCCAGTCTGGCTGTGGTCGTTCAGGTCATTTCTTCAGCTTTGAAAAAGCTGGTATTAAGCCTGATATTGTTACCTTGTCTAAGTCTATTAGTGGTTATGGTCTACCTTTTGCCCTGACGATCTTCCGTGAAGAGTTAGATCAGTGGTCGCCAGGTGAGCATAACGGTACCTTCCGTGGAAACAATCATGCCTTCGTGACTGCCACAGCGGCTTTCAAAACCTTCTGGCAAGATGACACCTTTGCAGCTGAAGTTCGCCGTAAAGCTGAAAAACTACGTGCAGGTCTAACTACGTTAATTAATAAGCATGGTAAAAACAGCATGATCTTAAAAGGTCGTGGTCTGATGAGTGGTATTGAATGCCCGAATGGCGAGCTGGCTGATCGTGTTACCAGTATTGCGTTTGAGAAGGGCTTAGTGATCGAAACCAGTGGAGCACATGGTCAAGTTGTTAAATGTCTTGTGCCACTTATTATCAGCGATAAGCAGATAGAGTTTGGTCTTAAAGTTCTAGACGAATCTTTTGCAGAAGCCTTATCAGAAGGCGAGCGTAAAGCATCATAAGCGCTGCAATAAGCACTGAAATCTTTAGCACCAAATTTAGCGAGGTAAACTAACCCGACACCTGTCTGGGTAAGGAATTACAATGCATACAGTTGAAAAAATTGGCGGCACTTCAATGAGCCGCTTTAACGAACTGATGAATACCATTTTAATCGGTAATCGTCAGGGCGCAGCCCTCTATAACAGAATTTTTGTGGTATCTGCCTATGGTGGTATCACCAACCTGTTACTCGAACATAAAAAAACAGGTGAACCGGGTGTTTATGCCCGATTCGCCGAGGCAGAAAACGAACTCGCATGGAAGGAAAACCTAGAACAGGTGCGTAAAGAGATGCTGGCAAAAAATGCAGAGCTCTTTACGGCTGATGATCGTCACAAGGCTGACCAGTTCATCCTTGAACGTATCAAAGGCGCTGAAAACTGCATGGAAAATTTGCAGAAACTCTGTTCAGTAGGACATTTCCAGTTAGAAGATCACTTGCTAAGAGTGCGCGAAATGCTTGCCTCTTTGGGTGAAACGCACAGTGCCTTTAATTCTGTGCTGGCGCTTAACAATGCTGGGGTGAATGCAAAGTTTGTGGATCTATCAGGTTGGCATCAAGAACACCCATTAAGCTTTGATGAAATGATCAAAACTCACTTTGAGTCGATAGATTTGACTCGAGAGTTGCCTATCGCTACCGGTTATGCACATTGCAGTGAAGGTGTCATGCGAACCTTCGATCGTGGTTATAGTGAAATGACCTTCAGTAAAATTGCTACCATAACTGGTGCTCATGAAGCGATCATCCATAAAGAATATCACTTAAGTAGTGCTGATCCTGCGGTGGTAGGCTTAGATAAAATTGTGACCATTGGTCGCACCAACTACGATGTCGCTGATCAGCTATCTAATTTGGGTATGGAGGCCATTCATCCCAAGGCTGCAAAAGGTTTGCGTCAGCAAGGAATCAAACTGCGTATTAAAAACGCTTTTGAACCACATCATTCAGGTACGGTTATCAGTAATGACTATCGAAGCGCACAACCTTGTGTAGAGATCATCGCTGGCCGTCGTAATGTCTTTGCGATAGAGATATTTGATCAAGATATGCTGGGTGACAGTAATTACGATATTGAGTTAGCACGATTGCTACACCAGTTGAAGCTCTACATCGTTAATCGTGACTCAGACGCCAACAGCATTACTTACTATGTTGCTGGATCTCGCAAAATGGTCAATCGCGCCATGCGCTTAATTAGAGAAGCCTACACGGGTGCAGAGGTAGATCTTAAAAAAGTGGCTATCGTTTCGGCGATAGGATCAGATCTTAAAGTCTCTGGGATTCTTGCAAAAACCGTTTCGGCCCTAGCCGACGCAAAAATAAGTATTCAAGCTTTGCATCAATCGATGCGACAGGTAGAGATGCAATGTGTGGTTAACGAAGAAGATTATGAGAGTGCCGTGAAGGCGATGCATCACGTCTTAATAGAAAGGGAAGAGCACGGCGACGTTATCTGTGCCGCGTAAAATTTTCGCTCGCGGAGTAGGATTCTCTAACAAGATTAGAAGATTTCTCCGTGAGCGAAAAACCATAACAGCTTAAAACAAATCTTAAACGTGTTCGTCGAATACGTCGCTGATCTGTTTCATTAAGCGACGCTCTTCCATCAAATCTTCGATTTGACGGCGACGTTTGCCATTGTATTTGAGTCGGCTACGACCGATCTCTTCTTCTTCAGAAAATTGTTCGCTCCAGTCATCTATCTCATCGACAGAGACCTGATCGACACGTACTTTTGTGCCCATCTGCATACTCTCACAACAAAGTTAATACATTTTCCAGAGCGCCCGAAAATCGGTATCTCCATAAGCGCGAATATAGTGATGAATTCGCGCTTATCAAAATTAAAAAAAACTATTAACTGTTAATGATTTTTCTATAATTTTCTATTTTTCCATTACGTAATTGCCAGGAGCATCGCACAAAGGATATAAGCCTTTATCAGAGTTACCCATCGGTGGGGGTAATACGTGGCCAGAAGACTTAGATTCTAACCAGCCGGCCCAAGGTTCCCACCAAGAACCCTCATGCTTCTCATGCTGTTGAAGCCATTGATCTGCTGGGATATGTTTATCCTCAGCACGTTGCACTCCGATCTGGAAATGACGTCTTGGACGACCCGGTTCACTAACGATGCCGGCATTATGGCCGCCACTGGTTAATACGAATGTCACTTCAGTGTTGAACAGATCATTGATCTTATAAACAGATCGCCAAGGCGCAACGTGATCTGTCACGGTGGCTACAGCAAATACAGGTGCTCGAATATCCCTTAACGAAATAGGTCTATCGTTAACGATATAACGTCCACTGGCCAAATCATTATTCAAAAATAGCAGTCGTAAATATTGAGAGTGCATGCGATAGGGCATACGAGTAGCATCAGCGTTCCATGCCATTAGATCATTTGTTGATGGTTTATCACCGAGCAAATACTCATTAACCATGCGTGACCAGAGCAGATCGTAGGATCGTAATAGCATAAAGGCACCAGACATCTGCTTAGTATCGAGGTAACCTTTCTCCCACATCATATCTTCCATGTAACTGAGCTGGCTTTCATCGATAAATAGCATCAACTCACCGGCTTCAGTAAAGTCTGTTTGTGCGGTAAAGAGGGAAACGGATTTTAATCGTTCATCTTCGTCCCTTGCCATCGCTGCTGCTGCAATCGACAGTAATGTGCCACCCAGACAGTAACCGGCAGTATGAATTTTTTGATCAGGAATAATATGACTAATCGCATCTAAGGCTGCCATAACACCTTTTTGAGTGTAATCCTTCATGGATAGATCGCGATCTTCGACAGTAGGGTTGTGCCAAGAGATCATGAACACAGTGAAACCTTGATCCACTAAATACTTCACCATCGAATTATGCGGTGACAGATCCAAAATGTAGTACTTCATTATCCATGCAGGCACTATCAATATAGGTTCTGCATGCACTTTTTCTGTCGTTGGGCTGTACTGGATAAGTTCAATTAAACGATTGCGATATATCACTTTACCTGGGGTGACAGCTAAATCTTTGCCTACTTTTAGATCGGATTCTTCGTCAGGTTGCTGTAGCAAACTATGTTGTATGTCCTCAACAAATTTTTGCATACCTTGCATGATGTTCATGCCGCCTGAGGATAAGGTTTTCTGTGCTACGACCGGGTTAGTCAGCGCGAAATTAGTGGGTGACATCATATCTAGCCATTGGCGCGCAGAGAAGTGCACCATGCTCTCGTGATGTTTCGCAACACCTGGGATATTGGTTGTTGCGTAATGCCACCACTGTTCATGCAGCATGAACTGTTGGGAAATGACATTGTAAGGAAACTTCGACCAAGCAGGGTCTTTAAAGCGGCGATCATCCGCTAGAGGCTTAATAAAAGGCTTAATCTCGGGATCAAAAGGGGCGCGTGACGCCCAGAGTAAAAATGCTGAGTGCTTACGCATCATATTTTCCATCATCTCAGCAATTTTACCAGGCGAGTGACCCATGTGGATCAACCAATCCATATAAGCAAGTAATAAAGATGCTGGTGACATGCCTTTGGTGAAACGACCTTCCATTGCATGAATCAAACGATCAAGTGTAGTTTTGATCTCGGGCATGGTGACGCCTTGAATACCTGTCATGATAACTCCTAAAAAACATTAATTGCTTATATACAGTGTAGTCAAAGGCAGTGCGGATGTCTCAGTGTATAAGTAAATATCCTTATATAAGATTCGAAATTGCTTTTGCTGCACCTGCGAAATGGATAGAATGTATTAAACTTAAGTCATAAGGTAAAACCTTAAGACTCAACCCTCAAAAAGGGAAGGAATTCACATGTCGACTAAATACCTAAAGCGCTTCTTTCGTCCACGTTCAATTGCAGTCTTTGGTGCCTCTGAACGAGAAGACAGTATGGGCGGGATCGTATTAAGGAATTTGCTCGACAGCGGCTTTACAGGCCCTCTATTCGCTGTTAATAAAGAAGGCTATAAACAGGTCAATGGTGTGGCGTGTTATAAAAACATCGGCGCACTACCCGAAATGCCGGATTTAGCGATTATTTGTACACCACCTGAAACCGTTGCCGACTTAGTGCGTAAGCTCGGTGCCAACATGGTTCGTGCGGCAATGATTCTGACTGGAGGGCTAACTCTAGAAAGTATTACCGGACAGGGTAGTATCAAGGATGAGATTCGAGAAGCTGCTCGCTCATACGGTATTCGTATCCTTGGCCCTGACTGTATGGGCATGTTGATACCTGGCTCTAACATGAATGCAAGCTTCTCTCATGTAAACATTCGTAAGGGACGTGTTGCCTATGTTGGCCAATCGGGTCTTATTGGTACCGCCATGATCGACTGGGCGAATGGTCAAGAGATAGGCTTTTCGCACTTTTTAACCCTTGGTGATGGCGTCGATGTCGATCTACCCTCGATTATTGATTTCTTAGCAGGCGAACCAACGACACACGCCATTTTGTTACAGATGGATCGCGTGATAGGACCTTCACGAAACTTTATATCTGCGTTACGCGCTGCTTCACGCAACAAGCTAGTACTGGTTTTAAAGTCGGGTATTATTCCCGATGGACGAATGAAAGAAGAGGTTTGTGACGGTATTGCCGATCAAGATCGCGTCTATGATGCCGCACTAAAAAGGGCGGGTGTTGTTCGAGTAGACACATCAGACATGCTCTTTAACGCTTTAGAGACTTTGACACGCATGAAGCCGATGCGTGGAGAACGTATCGCTATCGTCTGTAATGGTATGGGTCCAAATGCCTTAGCCTATGATCGCTTGCGTGCGCGTCAAGGTCAGCTAGCAGAACTAACTGAAGATACCGCAAAAGACTTAGCTCAAATTTTACCTGCGCATTGGAACGGTAGAAATCCAGTTGATCTAAATGCGGATGCAACCCCAGACCGATATGCGGCGGTGATTGAGCGTTTGTTGAAGGACCCTAACGTCGACTCGGTTCTGTCTATTCACGCACCAACACGCATGGCACCCAGTATTGAAACGGCGGATGCGGTTGTTAAGATTGCTAAGAAAACTCCTCGTAATGTGTTGACCTGCTGGATGGGACGAGAATCAGCAATTGGTGCTCGAAATCGTTGTAATAATGCAGGTGTTATCACCTTCCTCAATCCTGAAGAGGCGATTGACGCCTTTATGTTCATGGTGGAATACCATCGTAACCAAAAGGTGATGCGTCAGACACCGGCTCCCTATCGAATAGATAATGAGCCTAATCGTAAAA
>REDB01000068.1 GCA_007693685.1 Oceanospirillales bacterium | reverse complement strand
TCACTTCAAGATGGTAGCGGTGGGCGGACTCGAACCGCCACGCTTATTCAGCAACGGATTTTGAATCCGTCGTGTCTACCAATTTCACCACACCGCCAACTTGAAGATGTTGTTGAAGCGTTTGCTTCATCAACAGAGCGCACATTATAAGTACTTTTTCACAGGGGTCAATCAGGACTGAAAAATTCTTTTGAATCGGGTAAAATCTGCCACTCTATTTTTTTAACGGGTTAGATCATGCGCGTCAGTGATTTCTCTTTTGATTTACCGGAAGAACTCATTGCTCAGTTTCCTTTGGAAACACGAAGTGCGAGTCGTTTATTGTGCTTGGATGGCAATAGTGGTGAGTTACAGCATCGTCAGTTTAGTCAGTTGACGGAATTGCTGCAGCCTGGTGATTTGCTGGTGTTTAATGATACTCGTGTCATTCCAGCGCGCTTATTTGGACAAAAAGCTTCAGGTGGAAAGGTTGAAGTCCTGATTGAGCGGTTGCAGGGTGATCAGCGCGCACTAGCGCATGTTCGCTCAAGTCGGTCACCAAAAGTAGGCAGTCGACTAATCCTAGAGGGCGGTGTTGAAGCGGAGGTTATAGGTCGTCAAGATAACCTGTTTCAATTGCAGTTTGATCCTCAAGAAGATTTGATGCGGCAGCTCGAGGCGCATGGTCATATGCCTTTGCCACCCTATATGCATCGTGAAGATTTACCATCAGACCGTGAGCGCTATCAAACGGTTTATAATAAGCGTCCTGGTGCGGTGGCTGCGCCAACGGCTGGGTTGCATTTTGACCAGCCTCTACTTGATCAGCTTAAAGAGATGGGTGTAGAAACAACCTTTGTAACCTTGCATGTGGGCGCTGGAACCTTTCAGCCAGTTAAGGTTGATCAGGTTGAAGAGCATAAAATGCACGCTGAATACATTGAAGTTTCTGAAGACGTATGTGCTGCGGTCAAAGCAGCGCGAGCAAGGGGTAATCGGGTTGTCGCGGTAGGTACGACCAGTGTGCGTTCATTAGAATCGGCGAGTCAATCGGGTGAAATCCAACCTTTTATGGGAGATAGCTCTATATTTATCTACCCAGGTTACACTTTCAAAAGTGTCGATGCGATGGTGACAAACTTTCACTTGCCAGAGTCGACCTTAATTATGTTGGTGTCGGCCTTTGCGGGTATTGATCATATCCGTAATGCCTATGCTGAAGCGATTCAGCAACGTTATCGTTTTTTTAGTTATGGTGATGCAATGTTTATGACGCGTCAGTCGAATGTTGCCAAGGAGTCTGTGTGACTAGACAGTGTTTTATGCAGTTTGAGCGTTTAGCAACCGAAGGCAAAGCGCGACGTGGCCGTTTAACCTTTCCTCGTGGCGTGGTGGAGACCCCTGCATTTATGCCGGTGGGGACTTATGGCACCGTGAAAGGGATGTTGCCACGAGATGTTAAAGCCTTGGGTGCACAGATTGTTTTAGGGAATACTTTCCATTTGATGTTGCGTCCTGGTACGGAAATCATCAATCTTCATGGTGATCTGCACGATTTTATGCAATGGCAAGGTCCTATCTTGACCGATTCGGGTGGTTTTCAGGTATTTAGCCTTGGCAAAATGAGAAAGATTACGGAAGAGGGTGTTTCTTTTCGCTCTCCCGTGGATGGCAGTAAGGTGTTTTTGAGTCCTGAACGCTCTATGGAAGTTCAGCGTGCGTTAGGATCAGACATCGTTATGATTTTTGATGAATGTACGCCATATCCGGCTACCGAAATAGAAGCTGCAGAGTCGATGCGCATGTCACTGCGTTGGGCTGAGCGCTCTAAAACTGCACATGGCGATAGTCCCTCTGCTCTTTTTGGCATAGTTCAAGGGGGTATGTATCCTCATTTGCGTGATGAATCTTTGGCAGGTTTAACTGAGATAGATTTCGATGGTTATGCCATCGGTGGCTTGTCGGTAGGTGAGCCTAAAGAAGAGATGATCGAAGTATTAGATCATCTAGCTTATAAAATGCCTGAAGATAAGCCACGCTATTTAATGGGAGTGGGTAAACCTGAAGATATTGTTGAAGCGGTGCGTCGTGGCGTGGATATGTTCGACTGCGTGATACCTACACGTAACGCTCGAAACGGATTTTTATTCACCTCTACTGGGGTGGTTAAGATTCGTAACTCAGTGAATAAAACCGATACACGTCCATTAGATGAAAATTGCGACTGCTACACTTGTAAAAACTTTAGTCGGGCTTATCTACATCATTTGGACAAGTGTGGTGAGATGCTTGGAGCTCAATTGAGCACTTTGCATAATCTACATTATTACCAGACTCTGATGGCTGGTTTGCGCAATGCCTTAGAACAGGGTAAATTGTGCGCCTTTGTAGACGATTTCTATCAGGCAAGAGGGCTGGAAACACCTCCCTTGTTAGACACATCATCCTGATCGTCTTTAAAATATTTAAAAGTTTCGTTAACTTAAGACAATAACTGGAGAACGCCTGAATGAGCTTCTTTATTTCGCCAGCCTTCGCACAAGAAGCGGGTGGTATGGACCCTGGTATGTTTAACATGCTGTTTTTGGTTGGCTTTGCGCTAATCTTTTATTTCTTCCTTTGGCGTCCACAGGCAAAACGTGCCAAGGAACATAAAGCGCTAGTCGGTGGTCTGAGTAAAGGTGATGAAGTGATTACTGCTGGTGGTATCATCGGCAAGGTCGTTCGTCTGACCGATGATTATGTGGTACTAGAAGTCAGCAATGGCGTTGAACTTAAGTTCCAGAAAGCCCATGTGGCCGCTGAGCTGCCTAAAGGTACCATCAAGGATATCTAACGGCTGAAACCAGCGTCAGCGCCACTCCTGTAGTGGCGCTTTTGTTTACTGAGGAAGGAGCACAATGCTCAACCGCTACCCTTTGTGGAAAAATTTACTGATTGTATTGGTGTTGGTCATCGCCGCCATCTATGCAGCACCAAACCTATATCCTGAAGACTATGCTGTTCAAATTTCGGGCTCTCGCGCCGTTCATCAAGTTGATGATCGCATCATGGCTCAAGCGGTTAATGTGCTTGAACAACAAGGTATTAGCTTCAAAAGTGCCGAGCTAGAAAATGAAGCGGGAATGATTCGTTTCGATTCAGGTGATGCACAGTTAAGAGCTCGAGCTGCTTTAACGACAGGACTGGGCGAAAATTTTGTTGTGGCGATGAATTTGGCGCCAACAACTCCGGATTGGTTGACCGCGATAGGTGCAAGACCCATGACCTTGGGGCTTGATCTGCGTGGTGGTGTTCACTTTTTAATGGAAGTGGATACGGTTCAGGCAGTGACTCAGCGTTTAGAAGTCTATGCTAGTGATATACGAACTACATTACGTGAACAGCGCATTCGTTACCGTTCTGTGGAGTTAGAAGATGATGGTCGCTTGGTTGCTCGTTTTGCTGATGTAGAAGCACGAGATCAAGCGCAAAGCCGCTTGCGTCGAGATTTCCAAGAGTTTGCTTTTGAAACTGCTCAACAAGATGAAGCATGGTTTCTTTACGTTACGTTAAATGAACAAACAGTTCGTGACATTGAAGACTATGCCATTCAACAAAACTTAACGACCTTACGTAATCGTGTAAACGAGTTAGGTGTTGCAGAACCCTTGGTTCAGCGTCAAGGACGAAACCGTATTGTGGTTCAGCTACCTGGTATTCAAGATGCTGCTGCCGCTAAGCGAGTTATCGGTCAAACAGCTAACCTAGAGTTTCGTTTAGAGGCTTTAAGTGATGCGAGTCGAGCAGCAACTGAAGTATTTGAGTTCCGTAATGACCCTGATCGCCGTGCAACACTTGAGCGCGATATTATTATCACCGGATCAAGTGTGGCTAACGCCAACGCCACCTTCGATGAAAACGGTATGCCGCAGGTTTCCATAACCTTGGATGCTCGTGGTGGTCAGATGATGAGTCGAGTTACCCGAAATGCGCTTCAACGTCGTATGGCTGTTGTGTTTGTTGAGCACAAAACACGTACAGTGATGGAGCGTGTTGATGGTGAGATGGTCGAGCGCCGCATTCCTTATACAGAGAAACGCTTGATCTCTTTAGCAACGATTCAAAGTGTCTTGGGTAATCAGTTCCGTATCACTGGACTGGATAGCCCTAGAGAATCATCTGAACTGGCGTTGTTGCTGCGTGCTGGCGCACTAGCTGCACCTATTTATTTCGTAGAAGAACGAACTATAGGTCCAAGCTTAGGTGAAGCCAATATTAAGATGGGTGTTACATCGGTACAGATAGGCTTCGCCTTAGTTCTAGTGTTTATGGCGTTCTTCTATCGAGTATTTGGATTGCTGGCAAACGTCGCATTAACGCTCAACTTAGTGATGATTGTTGCGGTGATGTCGATGTTGGGTGCAACGCTAACGCTTCCAGGTATTGCTGGTATTGTACTAACAGTAGGTATGGCTGTTGATGCTAACGTATTGATATTTGAACGTATCAAGGAAGAGTTACGAAGCGGATCGCCGGTTCAAAGTGCCATCCATTCTGGCTTTAGTCGAGCGTTCAGTACGATATTGGATGCTAACGTTACAACCTTAATCGCAGCCGTGATCCTGTTTGCTATGGGTACCGGGCCGGTAAAAGGCTTTGCTGTAACGCTATCGGTTGGAATAGTCACCTCAATGTTTGCAGCACTCGTGATAACACGTGCCTTGGTCAATGCGACCTATGGTGGCCGCAAACTGCAGAAGCTTTGGCTCTGAGGGTTATATGATTAATATTAAAAAAGAATTCAACTTTATGGGAGTTCGTCGCATTGCGGCGATCTTCTCCATCCTGTTGATACTGGTTTCTATAGGCTCATTAGCGATTAATGGCCTAAAGTTCGGTCTGGATTTTACCGGCGGTAGCTTGGTGGAAGTCACTTATGATCAGCCCGTCGAACTGGAAGTCGTTAGAGGTCATCTGCGAGGCGCTGGTTATGGTGATGCAGTTGTGCAAACCTTTGGTTCGGCGAATGATATACTTATTCGGTTGGGTGAGGCGCATGATCCGCAACTAGGACATACAATCCTAGAGATTCTGCAGCAAGAAGCGGATGGTACGGTTACCTTAAGACGAAATGAGTTTGTTGGCTCTCAAGTGGGCGAAGAGTTGCGTGAACAAGGTGGACTAGGATTGCTAGTCGCCTTGATCATGGTAATGATCTATCTAGCTTTCCGTTTTCAGTTCAAGTTCTCGGTGGGTGCAGTATTGGCTTTAGCACACGATGTAATTATTGTGCTAGGCTTCTTCTCATTGATGCAGATAGACTTCGATTTAACGGTATTAGCAGCACTTTTAGCGGTTATCGGCTATTCTTTAAATGATACTATCGTTGTTTACGATCGTATTCGTGAAAACTTCAGGATTTTACGAGTCAGCGAATCGATTGAAGTGTTAAATACGTCTCTTAATCAAACATTAAGCAGAACTATAGTAACCTCTTTAACCACGATGATGGTGTTGGTCGTTTTAGCTATTTTTGGCGGAGAAATGATCTATGGTTTCGCGATTGCACTGTTAGCAGGTGTGATTATAGGAACCTACTCGTCGGTTTATGTCGCTGGTAACATTTTATTATTACTAAATGTTACCCGAGAAGATTTGATCCCTCCACCTCCGAAAGAGGAAGAGGAAGAGGAACTGGTTCCTTAATTGATCTTTACAAAAAAGCCGGCTATATGCCGGCTTTGTTTATAAATGGAAAAAATATGAAAAATAAATGGGTTGAAAAAGATCCTAATGCAGCACAGGAAGCAACTAAATATGACAAGCCTGTGCCGAGTCGTGAGTTTATACTCGAATTTTTACAAAAATGGGGTGCGCCGATTGCGCATCCAGACTTGTGTGATGAACTTGGTTTAACTCACGAAGATGATATCGAGGCGATACGTCGCCGTTTAATCGCTATGTGCCGTGACGGACAATTAATTTCTAACCGTCGCAATGAATTTGGTCTGATCGAAAAAATGAATTTGATCAGTGGTCGTGTCATTGGTCATCGTGATGGTTACGGTTTTCTTAAGCCAGAAGATGGTGGAGATGACCTGTTTTTGAATGCTCGTAATATGCGTGAAGTGTTTGATGGTGATAAAGCATTAGTCCAGGAAATCGGTTTAGACAGCCGTGGTCGTCGTGAGGCGAAGGTTGTTGAGGTGCTGGAACGCGGCATTAAAAAAGTCGTCGGTCGTTTTGATGGTCATAATGGTTTTGGTTCGCTGATACCAGAGAATCAACGCATCACCAATCAAGTGATGATTATTCCCAATGAGCAGTCCGATTTAACCTACACCGATGGTCAGTTAGTGGTTGCTGAAATACTTCAGTATCCTAATCGTCGGCAACCTGCGCGTGCGCAAGTGGTTGAAGTTTTAGGTGAACATTTATCAGCTGGAATGGAGATAAAAGTCGCCATTCATAGTCATGATATTCCGAATGAATGGCCTGAAGCGGTGCATCAACAAATTGCCGAACTTGCTCCTGAAGTGGCTGAAAAAGACAAAGCGAATCGTGTTGATCTGCGTAACTTGCCTTTAGTGACGATTGATGGTGAAGACGCGCGTGACTTTGATGACGCAGTTTATGCTGAAAAGAAACGTCTAGGTGGCTGGCGTTTATGGGTTGCCATCGCAGATGTGTCTTACTATGTCCAACCTGGATCGGCGCTAGATAATGAAGCGATTCTTCGAGGTAACTCCGTTTACTTCCCTGGCTTCGTGGTGCCGATGCTACCTGAGTTATTATCCAATGGACTGTGCTCTTTAAACCCTAAGGTTGACCGTTTATCCATGGTTTGTGAGATGAATATCTCACGCTCGGGTGTACTAAAAGATTTTCGCTTTTATGAAGCTGTTATCAATTCGAAGGCTCGTCTTACCTACAATAAAGTGGCAACGATCCTTGGGCAGATTGGCGAAGCTGATGAACAAAAACAGCTGCGTCAAGAATATGCTTCGGTTACCTCTCACTTAGAAACTCTTTATGGCTTATACAAAACTTTGCGTAAAGCCCGAGATGAGCGAGGCGCTATCGATTTCGATACTGTTGAAACTCGTATTGAGTTTGGTCCAGAACGCAAAATTGAGCGCATCGTTCCCATTCATCGAAACGATGCACACAAAATCATTGAAGAATGTATGTTGTGTGCCAACGTAGCAACAGCACGATTCCTAGAGAAATATAAGCAACCGAGCTTATACCGTATTCATGAAGGACCAAAGGATCAAAAGCTTAAAAACTTACGTGGTTTCCTTGGTGAGTTAGGGTTAAACCTTCCTGGAGGCGAAAAGCCCGAGCCAAAAGACTATCTTAAGCTGGCAGCAGCGATAGAAAACCGTCCAGATCAGCATATTATTCAAACTATGATGCTTCGTTCTATGCAGCAAGCGGTCTATAGTCCTGAAAATAAAGGCCACTTTGGTTTAGCCTATGAAGCCTATGCGCATTTCACTTCACCTATCCGTCGCTATCCAGATTTATTGGTTCACCGAAATATTCGTGCAGCCATCCATACCGGTAAGCGAATTAAAGAGATAGAGCGACCTTCAGGGTTTAGTGCTAAACCTGCTTTCGTGAAGCACTACACGATGGAAGAGATGTTAGCCTTGGGTGAGCAATGCTCAATGACAGAGCGTCGTGCTGATGATGCGACACGCGATGTAGTGGCTTGGTTGAAATGTGAGTATATGCAGGGACAAATCGGCAATCACTTTGAAGGTGTGGTTGCAGCAGTTACTGGCTTTGGTTTATTTGTTGAGATCAAAGACCTTTATGTCGAAGGATTGGTTCACATTACCGGCCTACCTAGTGATTACTATCACTTTGATGCAGCAAAACAGCGTTTAGTTGGTGATCGTACTAAGCGTGTATTTAAGCTAGGTGATACCTTAAATGTTCGGGTCGTTAGAGTTGATCTTGATGAGCGCAAAATTGACTTTGATTTGGCTGATGGAAGCAGTCAAAATAGCGCACCTGTGCCTAAAAAGCCGTCGAAGAGAGATATGCTTCGTCAAGGCAAAGTCGATGAGAGTAAAGCATCACGTAGCCGAAAAGCTGGGGCATCAACCGCTTCATCACGTAAGCCATCATCAAGAAAAAAATGAAATCCATGAATGAAATAATTCTGATGACATTATCGGGCAAGGATCGCCCGGGAGTCACCGCAGGTATTACCGGTATTTTGGCAAATTTTAACGTCAATATTTTGGATATCGGCCAAGCCGTTATCCATAACACCCTGTCGTTGGGTATATTGATTCAAGTTCCTACTGATTCAGGTGCGTCTAACTTACTGCGTGATCTGCTATTCAGGGCGCATGAGTTGGATATGCATGTACGCTTTGAGCCCGTAGATCCTAGTGATTATGAACAGTGGGTCTCTGGGCAGGGTAAATCCCGTCATATCATTACGCTGTTGGGTCGTCGAATCAGTGCATTACATATCGCACGTGTTGCAGAAATCGCAGCTAGTCACGGTTTGAATATCGACAACATCAACCGTCTTTCGGGTCGAGTGTCTCTTGAAACACCCTCAAATACCGAAAAGACAAAGGCTTGTGTCGAATTCTCTGTTCGGGGAATACCTGCAGACGCTTCTGCGTTAAGGCAGGCTTTTTTGCAAGCCGCTTCGGATTATGAAGTGGATATCGCCTTCCAGCATGATGATATCTTTAGACGGAATCGTCGCTTAGTTGTGTTCGATATGGATTCAACCTTGATTGAAGCGGAAGTGATTGATGAGCTGGCTAAAGAAGCGGGCGTAGGTGATCAGGTTGCCGAAATCACGGAAGCCGCTATGCGAGGAGAGCTAGACTTTAATGAAAGCTTCCGTAAACGCGTAGCGCTGTTAAAAGGGTTAGATGTTTCTGCTCTGGATAAAATCGCATCACGTTTGAAGTTGACTGAAGGTGCTGAAACCTTGGTATCCCAATTGAAAGCATTAGGCTTCAAAACCGCAATTCTATCCGGCGGCTTTAACTACTTTGCCAAAGGTCTTCAGCAGCACCTAGGCTTTGATTATGTCTATGCGAATGAGTTGGACATTATTGATGGCAAAGTAACTGGTGAAGTGACGGGAGAGATCGTCAATGGTGAGCGTAAAGCGCAACTGTTACGAGAGATTGCCGAGCGTGAGGGGTTAAGGCTAGAGCAGACGATTGCCGTCGGTGACGGTGCAAATGATCTGCCGATGCTCTCAATTGCGGGTTTAGGCATCGCTTTTCGAGCAAAACCACTCGTCAGAGAAAGTGCTAAACAAGCCATTTCAACATTGGGTTTGGATGGTATTCTGTACCTGATTGGATTCCGTGATCGTGACGGGATCTAAGGGCTAGGCATTTAGAGTAGAAGCCTAATCAGTATTAATACTGATTAGGCTTCGGTAGTTGCTTCAAAGAAATCATATTTCATATCCGCTTGAGGGGGCTGTAAGTAGTGCCCTTGTACCATGTTAATACCCATGCGGAAGAGTTGCCTCATTTGACGAGTATCCTCGACCATCGGTGCAATCAGTTGAATACCTTTCTCTTTTAACGGCTTAATGATTTCACCCATCTGCTTGGGAGTTAAGCTATTGCGATTCAATTCTTTTAAGTAACTGACATCTAGTTTGACGTAATCGACCTTTGCATCAGCAAGGACATAATTAGATTCTGATGTACTACCAAAATGCTTTAAGCAAATAAGGCAATGCAGCTTGTGGAGTGCTTGGCAAAATGCCTTATAGTAAGCGGGTGATGCTAAGGCATCGACTTCACTGATTTGGAAAACAAAGTGATCGGCTGGAAGGCGCAAACTTCTAAGTTGCTCTGCAAACCAAGGCAGTAAAGATTTATTTCGTAGCGTTCTTCCGGTGACATTGACGAACAAGCGATTACGTTTTCCTTGATCCAATGCTTGGCGCATCAGCATCAAGCATTCTTCAAAGACCCACATATCCATTCGCGCCAAGACGTTGTCGTCTGGGATGCTACTCATAAAAATAGTCGGAGAGACTTCCTTGTTGTCGTCGGTCAGAAGTCTCAGAAAAATCTCATAATTAGCTATCTTAATTTCGGTTTCTAGCGGAACAATCGGTTGGAAAAGTAGGCGGAAATGGTTGTGAGTGATGGCATCGACAACACGCTGAACCGCTTTAGCATCATTACCAACAACGGGTTTACTTTGATCCAATTGATGAAAGCTAAAACCATTTCCTTGACGATCATTAAGGTGAAGACTTTTGGCAGCTTTTTCCGCCTGTAGCAATGCTTCGGTACCTCGAGATGTACTCTCATTGATAATCGTAATACCGATCGAGCAAGTGGTTTGAATATGATAGTCACCGACGGCTAAATTCATTTCAGAGACGGCTAAACATATTTCACGTGCAAGTGCTTTAGCAGTATCTTGTTGTGGATCAGCAAGGAGGAGGGTAAACACACGATCATCAATATGAGCAAGAGAATGGGCTTCGTTAACCAGTCCCTTTAATAATCGTCCAAT
>REDB01000172.1 GCA_007693685.1 Oceanospirillales bacterium | reverse complement strand
TTGCAATGCTCATATCAGGCTCTCATCAACAAGCTGTTAATAGTAAGAAGAGTTCCACTGTCGATTATCAGTGAATTGTCTCTTCATTTCAATGTAAAGTCCGGTTTATCTGCGACAGCTTGTCGCAGGCGTTGATTGTCTAAAATTGTCATTTTGTTTAGATGGTTATTTGTTTTTTATATTTTTAAATTGTTGAAAATAAATAGTTAAATTTAAATGGCTTGTATTTTATTAGGTGTATCTAATTAACATTTGTTGTTTGAAAACTTGCAGTAGCTACCACTTTAGGCTTAGTACGTTGCGTAGTTATTTTAAGTTTTCTTGATATGGATCAAGAGTATGTTGAACTATCTAAACAGGTTATGCTGTCGATATGGGTTCTGCTATTGGGATAGAGGGTTATAAATTGTTGAAATATATATTGCTACAATGTCGTGGTGGTTTTGAGGCAGAGTGCGCAGCCGAAATAGCGGAACATTGTGGCGCCATTGAAATAGCCGGTTTTCCTCGATTTGAAGTGAATTCTGGCTATGTTCTCTATGAGGTTTTTGGGGATGCTCTTGAGTGTATTCAACGAATACCTTTCCGTTCTCTCATTTTTGTCCGTCAATGGTTTGCTTGTTTGCCGGTGTTTGATGATCTGCCATCACAAGATCGTTTGAGTGTATTACTGGGGCCAGTTGCCGATTTACCTGTATCTGCAGAGTTGTTAGCCGAAGTGCCAGATACGACTGACGGTCGTGAGGTTTTGCCTTTTGTTGGTAAATTGGCTTCAGCAATGGCGCAAGCTTTGCGTCAACAGGGAATTATGTTGCCGCGTAAAGCAAGAGCAGATTGGCGTATGCACCTATTTGCTTTATCAGGAAAAAAACTCTTTGTCGGTGTCAGCCCTAAACGTAATAGTTCCAATTTGGAAATGGGTATTCGGCGGCTGAAATTTCCTGGTGCAGCCCCCAGTCGTTCAACCTTAAAGTTAGAGGAGGCTTGGCATTGGTTTATTCCTCAAGCTGAATGGTCTGAACGTTTAGGGGGTGGGAAAACGGCTGTGGATCTTGGTGCCGCTCCAGGGGGGTGGACTTGGCAGTTAGTTAAACAAGGGATGTTCGTTACCTCGGTCGATAATGGTCCCATGGCAGAGTCTTTAATGGATACTGGGCAAGTTACCCATGAAAAAGCTGATGCGTTTCATTTTCAACCCGCTAAACCTGTAGATTGGATGGTCTGTGATGTGGCCGATAAGCCTGCAAGAGTGACTTCAAGAATGCTTGATTGGGCATTAAAAGGTTGGTGTCATGAAATGATCTTCAACCTCAAACTGCCGATGAAAAAACGTTATCAAGAAGTAAGACAATCGCTTGCGTTAATTGAACAAGAATTGCAAGAAGCGGGTATATCTTATCGATTATCTGCCCGTCATCTTTATCATGATCGAGAGGAAATTACCTGTCATCTGGATCTTCGCTAATTCATTCTTTGCCTATCATTTAGAATGAATGGCGATTGCAGGTTTATTAGGCGTAAATTTTCTGAGACAATAGTGGATTGTTTTAATGGTGGGTCATAATGAACAGCTATAAATATGATCTTACTCTTGATGCTTCAGGGCTTTTTTGTCCAGAGCCTGTGATGATGTTGCATAAGAAAATTAGACAGATGGAAGCAGGTCAAGTGTTGTATGTGAAGGCAACAGATCCTTCGACACAAAGAGATATTCCTAGATTCTGTGAGTTTTTAGGACATCGTTTGCTTGATCAGTCAAATCTAGAAGAGAGTTATGAATACTTTATTCAAAAAGGAACTGAGTGAAGCTGAGCAAGCGGCACGAAAAACTGAGCAACTGTTGATGGAATGTGAGCAGATGCTAGATAAGTTTGAATCTAAACAACAGCGAGTTGAGATAAACAAAGTGAGTGATCCGGAAAAGAGTGCAGCAACTGACGTTTCAGCAGCTACTAAGCCAAATAAAAACCGTGCTGCTAATATGGCGGCTGTTCAGTTATTGATGGATGCGTATCCCAACGTTTTCTCAAGAGAAAATCCAAGACCCCTTAAAATTGGTATTCAAGAAGATCTTGTTGCCGACGATAAGGTTTCTCGCACAAAAATTAAGCGTGCTTTGGCATCTTATGTAAGATCGCCTCAGTATTTGCGCAGTTTTCAGGAAGATGCCGATCGTATCGACCTAGATGGTCAGCCTGCTGGTAAAGTGACCGCTGAAGAGGCCCAGCACGCTCGCAGCAAACTAAAAGCGATGCATGAGGCCCGTAAAGAGCGAGTAAAGGAACAGGCTAAAGAAGCACGTAAAAAAGAAAAGGAAGAGCGCTTAACCAGCAAGCTAGATCAACTACTTTCTCTAAATGCTCGAAAATAAGACAGTTTAACCAATCTATTGGATGCTGCTTATTAAGGGTTAAATTGATTTAACCGGCGGATGGTCCCTATAAGTGACCATCCGTCAGATTTCCCGCCGTTAATCCGCAATGATCCAGAAGCTTTTGCCATGCAGCAATATGACGTATTTTTGCTTGTTCATAAGCAAACAGAAATCCATTTTGATGATTTTTGTCGAAAATCGTTGAAAAGTAATCCGCTGAACTTTTCGGTACAGGTAAGGCGCTGAGTAATTCGTTTTGTAAGCTGATCCAGCGTTGGCCAAATTGATCTGTGCTTGCTAAATAGGGCTGAAACTCCGATGCATAAAAATTTCTAAAAACATTCTGGATTATCGTGGACCTGTTGTTGGGTTGGCGGTTGAAACAGATAGGTCGTTCTTCGAGTCTTTGTTCAATGCCATCAGCCACGGCATTCATTGTTTCAGTTAGTAATGAGACACTCCGGAGCCACTGGCTTCCTAGCTCTGTTCGGTATAGTTGCTCATAGTAACTTTCTAATGATTGAATGAATTCTGCTTCTAAAACCCGTGATGTTTCTTGAGTTACTTGTGCTATTACCAAAAAAGGATCCAGTGTCTGTTGAATGTGATTGATTTGACCGGTGGACTTTAATGGTAGGGGGGTTGATGATCTTGAGAATTGCTGTTCCATTTCAGGCGAAGTATAGAGTGCATTCCATATCACATAGGGCAATTGCGTTTCTTTGTGTTGACGTATCTCTTGTACGCGACTGAGCAGTGGTGTGAGATCGGTTTCTTCAGACACTCGAGCTTGTAAGTAAACTTCACATTGCTGAATGGCAGGCAGAAAACGTAACTCATACTGAAGTACTTGTGACGGTGTCATAACTCTACCTAGATTGCTGTTACGTTCAGAAATCAGTGGTAAAAGATCGCAATGACGAAGTCTGAGTACATCAATTAAACCCTCACGTAGCTCGGGAATCTCGATACGACGCTCTCTTCGCGGTGGAAGTATAGGGTAGCTGGTTTGGTTGGGTTTGAAGTCAATTGGATGTTCTATAGCATTGCTGACCCGTTGAGTATAATCACGAAGCATTGACTCGACTGTAGGCTCAGCGCAACCGCTAAGGATCGTTACCGATATGAGTGCTATGAGACAAGCTTTGCGCATTTTTTGATACTCGGTTAAGGCGTGTCATCAACATTACGGCACCAGCACTGAGTCCGATCAATAAGCCGTACCAGAATCCAGCAGCACCCATCGCAGGTCTGAAAACATCAGTTAATCCAAGAAGGTATCCTGCGGGTAGTCCAATAACCCAAAAAGATACAAACACCAACAATAGCGGAATAAAGGTGTCTTTATATCCTCTAAGTGCTCCAGCAGCGCTAACTTGTAAGGCATCTGAAAATTGAAATAGTGCAGCAATCATCAGTAGTAGTACTGCAAGACTCGCAATTTCCACATCATCGATATAAAGCCGTGTAATCTGCTGGGCTAATAAAATAGTTAGCATGGTTGTTATGAGTGCAATCACTAAGGTGAAACCTATGCCAGTCATAGCTGCAAATCGCGCATGCTGACTATTACCACTGCCTTGAAGTTGCCCAACGCGAATCGTCAATGCCATGGCAATACTGAGCGGGATCATAAACACCATACCAGTATAGCTGATGGTAATTTGATGCGCTGCCAGTGTTACCTCGCCAAAAGGCGCCAGTAAAAGTGCTATAACGCTGAACATACTTGCTTCGATCAATAAAGCAATACCGATTGGGGTGCCCAAGCGAAGTAGCTGTACCATGCTGACTATTTGAGGCCTATGCCAGGGTCTCCAAAGAGGGAGTGGTTTGAATTGACTGCTCATGCGAGTGTAGCTGACGCCTGTAAAAAACATGATCCACATCACAATAGCGCTTGCCCAACCACATCCCACACCGCCCATAGCAGGTAAGCCGAATTTGCCAAATATAAAAATGTAGTTCAGCGGAATGTTGAATAATAATGCCAGTAATGCGATTTTCATAATTGCACGAGTTTTACCAAACCCTTCACTGAAACCTCGAATAGTTTGATACAGCATTAATGCAGGAAAACCCCAGGAAATCGCTTCTAAGTAACGGCGTGTTTTATCCTGTAGGCTGTCTTCTAAAGAGAGGAGTGATAAAACGGGATCGGTGTTTTGTAACAGCCAAAATGAAATGATACCCAACAGAAAAGCAAGCCAGATACCCTGTTGAAAAATACCCGGTGTTTCAACATCTTTCTTCCCGCCCACAAGATGAGCAACGGTTGGCGTCACGGCCATTAATATACCGGAAAAGGCTAGATACACAGGAATCCATAAGCTTGTTCCAAGTGCAATAGCAGCTAAATCCTCACTGCCTGCTCTTGCTGACATCAGTGTATCAACAAAACCCATGGAGTTTTGTGCAATTTGCGCAATCATGATTGGCCAGGCCAATAGCATAAGTTGGCGAACTTCAGCTTTTCTGCCTAAAAAAGTAACGGGCGTCGGGTTTAACATGGTCGCGTGATATCCAGCCATTCATGGCTTAGAGAAAATGAACCTGTCCGTGGTGTTAATTTTTGACTGTAGGGTGTTCATCCTGAACAAAAAAAAACGGGGTGCTAAGTAGCACCCCGATCTAGTCTAACAGAGCTAATAATTTAGTCTAGACGTGCTTTTACATAACTACCCGGTGCTGGTTCAATCGGTGTGAAAGTAGCGTTACCGTAATCTTTCGGTGCATCGACTTTTTTACCTGCACGACGTTTTAGCCATTCAGACCAATGTGTCCACCAAGAACCTTCTTGCTTCTCGGCAGTCTCTAACCAGTGATCAGGTCCTTTGCCTAGCTCACCTTTGGTCCAGTAATGGCGACGGTTTTTTGAAGCAGGGTTGATGACGCCCGCAACGTGACCACTAGCACCTAATACAAATTCCAACTGTCCTTTGAAAGTTTCAGTTGAACTGAAAGTACTCTTCCAAGGAGCAATGTGGTCTTCAATTGTCGACAAGAAGTAACAAGGTGTTTTGATTTTGCTCAGATCAATCGGTTCACCACAAATGGTAACGCCGCCTGGTTCAACCAGCTTGTTTTCGAGGTACATCTTGTTCAAGTAGAAGGTGTACATGCGCGCTGGAAGGTTGGTTGGGTCACTATTCCAGTAAAGAATATCGAAAGGAGGTGGTGTTTGTCCTTTCAGATAATTATTAACTACATAAGACCAAATTAGATCATTTGAGCGCAGCATGTTAAAGGACGTTGCCAGCTCTCTGCCATGCAAAATACCTTCTTTGTTCACCTTTTCAGCTAACGACTTCACTTGGTATTCATCAATGAATACTTTTAGATCACCAGGATCTTTAAAGTCAGTCAGCGTAGTCAAGAAAGTTGCTGAAGCGATGCTGGCATCTTTACGATTAGCCATAACAGCCATCGCAGTCGCCATTAATGTACCGCCTACACACCATGCTACAGTATTGATTTTGTCTTGCTCTGCAATTTCTTTGGTGACTTCGACCGCTTTTAGAACACCTTTCTCGACATAATCATCCCAGCTTAGGTGGCTCATCTCTTTGCTTGGGTTAACCCAAGCTACGAGAAATACGTTATAGCCCTGTTCAACACAGTATTTAACGTATGAGTTATGAGGCTGTAGATCTAAAATATAAAACTTATTGATGCTTGGTGGTACTATCAATAGTGGCTTTTCAAAAACTTGCTCAGCTTCGGGTTTGTAATGAATCAACTGGAACAGGTCATTTTGGAAAACCACAGCGCCTTCAGTCATGGCAATATTTTTGCCTAGCTCAAAAGCGGATTCATCAGTCATGCTGATGTGACCTTTATCGATATCACCCAGCAGATTTTTCAAGCCATCAACCAAACTTTGACCTTTGGTTTCCAGTGCTTGGTTAAGTACTTCAGGGTTGGTCATGGCAAAATTTGTTGGCGACATGGCGTCAACAAATTGTTGTGTATAGAATTCGAGTTTCTTCTGCTCTTTTTCAGATAACTTCGCGTTGGATGCCATCTCGGTAAGCATTTTTGAAGAAAGTAGATAAGACTGTTTGATATAGTCAAAAATAGGATTTTTTGACCATTCTTCATTTTGGAAACGACGATCACCAGGTGTTGGTTGAGCAACTTGCTCTGATGTGCCTGTCAGAATATTTTTCCAAAGGTTTAATTGCGCTTGCTGATAGTCTGCAATCGCTTTAATCCAAAGGGTTGGATCTTCAAGAGATCGTGTCGCCAATTCAGTCCAAGAGTTAGTGAACTGTTTAAAGATATCATCGCCTCCAGTGGCAGAATACATCTCCAGCAATTTGCTGGTCTCTTCACTGACATAATTGATGAAGGCTTTTGGGTCTGAGGTGTAGCTTTCTTTCTTTTCCATAGATGCTGCCTGTTTTGCACTCAATTGTCTTATCATAATAACGAATTCAGTTACACTGTATACCGATTCATTCTAGTACCACATTAGCACTTAGGTGGACATGAGTCGAATACTTAGGAGAAATTTATGTGCAGTGCGGAAACTTCTTCATATCCGATAGAACTAGAGCTAATGACAACATCAGGGTGTCACCTCTGTGATCATGCTGTAGAGGTGTTAGTTCAAGTACTTGATCCAGAAAAATTTACTGTCGATCTGGTGGATATAGCCTATGAAGATGAGTTAATGGAGCGCTATGCTGAAAGGATTCCTGTACTGGTTTTTAAAGCACAAAAAAAAGAGCTGGGATGGCCATTTGACCAAGCTCAGCTCTCTGCTTTTGTTAACGATTTGTTATCTAGAACCGCTGTTCCAGGCTAGTTGAGCACGTTCGTAGTCACTAAAAACTCGCGCAGGTTGACCTGCCATGGTGTTGTAAATCACACCAAATGCCAGCACGTTTAAGACATAGCCACGGGTTTCATCAAAAGGAATGGTTTCAATCCAAATATCTAGCGGTAAATGCCCTCTAGCTGATAACCACTGACGAACACGTCCAGGGCCGGCATTATATGCTGCAGTGGCATGTACGCGATTATTGCCAAATTGTCGTTGCATTTGCGCTAAATATGCCGAACCTAATCTTACGTTGATGTCTGGCTCATTTAGTCTGTCTAGACTGCTTAAAGGAATATTGGCTCTTCGTGCAGTTTCTCTAGCAGTTTCAGGCATCAGTTGCATTAAACCACGAGCACCTGCCCCAGAGCGGGCAACATCTAAAAAAGCACTTTCTTGACGAGTTACAGCCAAAGCCCATGAAGGTTCAATTTCAAACTCACGACTCGCTTGATCAAATAGGTTTTTGAATGGTGCTGGGAATCTAAGTGCAAGATCATCCCATTGATCACTTGCAATAGCGCCGCGTATTCCTTGGAAGTACCACCCCCAACTTTGAACAACATGTGATGCTGCATGAAGTTGTTCCGGTGAAAGCATACTCACCATAAAGTTCCATTCTTGTGTCGCTTCACGCGTTTGACCTAAACGATAAAACTCATACATGCGCTGCATCGCAGGCAGACCAGAAATCTGCTGTTTTTGCATTGGAGTGAAGTTACTAGGACGGTTGTTAATAGAGAAAGGACGTTGAGTCAATTCAGCTGCTTTAAATCCGTAATAACTGCGCTCAGAAACCAATACGTTGAGTTGTTCAGCATTAGGTTGTCTACCAAGCTGTAAATTGGCCACTAATGACCAATAGAGCCAGCGTCCTTCAGATTGAAGGTTCTCAGGAAGTTGGTTGATTAGTGTTAAGACTCTGGGCCAATCTTTTTGGGTTAAGGCTAGTCTCGCACGCCACTCAGTTACATCGCTATACTGATAATTTGGGTCTACCTGTGCAAGAACCGCCTCGGCATCTGGTTGAAAACGCTTAGCATAGAGTACGCCCAGTCGATTAATCACCGGAGCTTGAACTTCAGGAGAGAGTTTTAGGTTTTTGTTTAAGGTCGCCCAAGTTAACAGTGCTCGGCGAAGATCGCTGGTCGCGAGACGCTGAATGGACATCGCAACTAATCGATCAGCATAAGGGTTATTTTGTCTTATCAGACCAGGATTGTCTGCTAGTGCTTCTGGTTGATTGTAGATTTGCCAAACTAATGACATCTGTTGCTGGGCAGCAGGATCAGTAATAAATCTTTCTGCATAACGAGCAATGGCTATGTTGTTGCTTTCCAGTGCTAGTACCGCTCGTTCTAGACCCGCAGCAGAGGTAATCTGCCCATTTTCAATCATGCGGTTGAATAAAGGGTCACATGAAGCATGTTGTGACCCACCTACTTGCCAAAGACGCAAGCCTTCACTGTATGCCTTTGAACTATTTCCTGCTTGCAGTTCACCTCGGGCAGCCATGCACTCTAATTGTGCGCTTGGATTGCGAACTTTAGTAATGTAGTGATTGAAATCTGACCAGCGGCGATCTTCAGCTAAGCTAACGGTGTAGGCGCTTGCAAAGCGTTGATATAAAGGTGTGCCTTGAAAAGTGAGTAAAAGCGCATCAGCTTGCTCGGGAGTGATTCGCTTAAGTTGTTGAATCGCCTGAGCGTACTCTATGTAAGGTAAGAGAGGATAGTCTGCTAGTTGTGGTAAAACCTGTTGCACGCGATCATGTTGACCTGAACGAGCTGCGTCGAGTGCATCTAGGAACTTTTCTCTCTGTGTTTCAACAGAGCTTGCCATTAACGAAGCAGAAAAAAGCATGCCAGTTGCCAGCATGCTGGCGCGTTTCAAGAAATACAAGATATACCTCCAATATAAAGCACGCTGACCGGTGCTTTTCGTAATGACAGTGTAGCGCTTGCTAGGTTCACTTGAGAAGAGGGATTTGATAGAAAGACAAATGTTAATCAACCCATTTCAATCAATATCAATTCATAGTTTTCTGATAGAATACGCACCATATTAATTTAGGTGTAAGCGAAACGATATGGCTTTAATCAGACTGGATGCTTTGTGTTTAGCACTAGGAAACCGCGTTCTACTTGACAACGCAGCACTTCAAATCGAAGCAGGTGAGCGTATCGCCTTAGTGGGTTTGAATGGTGCTGGTAAATCAACTCTTATGAAGCTCATTAGTGGTGAGGTTCAGCCTGATAGCGGCACTATTTGGCGCGCTCCTTCTTTGCGTATTGCGCAATTGCCTCAGGCCTTACCTCAAGCAGATGATCGTCTTGTTAGACAAGTTGTCAGTGATGGTCTTGCCGATGTTGTCGCGATGCGTCAAGCCTACGAAGAGTTGGCGATGCGTCATGATGATAAAGCTATGCGTGAGTTAGAGTCACTGCAGCATAAGATAGAAGCCGTAGATGGCTGGAACTTAGAGCAGAAAGTAGAGCGAGTATTAACTCGTCTAGACCTAAATCCTGATCAACCTATGTCGGCATTATCCGGAGGCTGGCGCAGACGCGCTGCGTTAGGTGCAGCTTTAGTGCAAGAGCCTGATCTATTGCTTTTAGATGAGCCCACTAACCATTTGGATATCGAAGCGATTGAGTGGCTTGAGCAAGTATTACTAGAGTTTCAAGGCGGAGTCTTATTGATTTCGCACGATAGATCCATGGTTGAGCATCTGGCGACATCTATTGTTGAATTAGATCGTGGCATTCTGACCAAGTTTCCTGGTAACTATTCACGCTTCTTAGAGCAGAAAGAGGCGTTGCTTGAAGAGGAAAGTCGTCACCAAGCTGAGTTTGATAAAAAGTTAGCTCAAGAAGAGCGTTGGATTCGTCAAGGAATCAAGGCGCGAAGAACCCGTAATGAAGGTCGTGTGCGAGCTTTAGAACAGTTGCGTCGTGAACGTTCGCAGCGTCGTGAGAGACAAGGAAAAGCCAGTTTTACTCTTGATGAAGCCTCTAAATCAGGCAAGCTAGTGGTGGAATTAGAACAGGTATCTCACGCTTTTACTGATAAACAGATTATCGATCAGTTGGATTTGAAAATTCAGCGTGGTGATCGTATCGGTTTGATTGGCCCTAACGGTGTCGGTAAAAGTACGCTGTTAAAGATTTTGTTAGGCGATCTTCAGCCTGATCAGGGACAGGTTCGCATCGGTACTAAAATGGAAGTCGCCTATTTTGACCAGCTAAGAGACAGTTTGGATCTTGAGAAAAGTGTCATCGACAATATTTCCGGTGGACGAGAAAG
>REDB01000187.1 GCA_007693685.1 Oceanospirillales bacterium | reverse complement strand
AGCAACTTAGCAAGCTACTTACCAAACCACTTACCAAACGTCTTACCAAGCAGTTGCGAACTGGTCGTCAGACATCTCAGTGATGGTGGCACTACCTGCTTTGACCATGCGCGCATAGCCAAGGTAGCGAGGTAGAATCTGCTCAAAATAGAAACGAGCAGTGACTTGTTTTGCTTCTAGGAAAGCATCGTCTTCACCATCAGCTTGAAGCTTTTTAGCCGCTTCAGCTTGACGCAGCATTTCCCAACCGCCAGCAACCGTTCCTAATAGCATCATAAAGTTATGTGCTACAGCACCTGGTAACTGAGGATCTTCACCCGCACCTGCCAATAGATCATCACGAGCTTGTTCAACCACAAGAATCGCTTCACCTAAATCAGCGGCAAGCTCTGCAAACTCACCACCTGCGGCAACAGTTTCGCGCATTTCAGCCAATAGCAGCGTCAGTGCTTCGCCCTTGTCCAGAATGATTTTACGGACAACTAGGTCAATTGCTTGAATACCGTTGGTGCCTTCATAGATTGGCAAAATACGTGCATCACGGAAGAATTGTGCAGCACCCGCTTCTTCAACAAAGCCCATACCACCATGAATCTGTACACCAATTGAAGTCACTTCTTGAGCAAACTCAGTACACCAGCCTTTAACCACTGGAGTTAACAAAGCAGCACGCGCTTTTTCACGTGCACGAACCTCTTCATCAGCAGCATGGTGGGAGAAATCAATACTGCCACACGCATCATACGTTAACGCACGACCCGCTTCAGTAAAGGCTTTCATGGTCAAAAGCATACGACGCACATCGCCATGGCGAATGATAGGGCCTGGTTCTTTGTAACCTACGGCTGGGCTTTGAATACGATCATGAGCAAAGTTAAGTGCGTGTTGATAAGCACGCTCTGCAATGGCAACACCCTGTAGACCCACACCTAAACGAGCATTGTTCATCATGGTGAACATGCAGGCTAAACCACGATTCTCTTGACCGACTAGATAACCTACTGAGTTTTCAAAACCCATGACTGCTGTAGGGCTAGCATGAATACCTAGTTTATGCTCTAAAGACAAAGGCTTGGTATTGTTGTACTCACCCAAAGAACCATCTGCATTTACCAGATACTTAGGAACAACAAATAAAGAGATACCACGAACCCCAGCAGGAGCATCTGGCAGACGCGCTAATACCAAGTGAATGATGTTTTCTGTCAGGCTGTGATCACCCCAGGTGATGTAAATTTTTTCACCAGTAATGCGGAACACATCACCATCTTTTTCAGCTTTACAACGCACTTGCGAAAGGTCAGAACCAGCATTACCTTCAGTCAAGTTCATCGTACCAGCCCACTCACCACTAATCAGCTTAGGTAAGTAAGTTGTTTTAATTTCGTCATTAGCATTCAGCGCCAAACATTCAACAGCACCTTGGGACAATAAGGGGCAGAGTCCCCACGCCATATTGGCAGACTGCCACATTTCCATCACAGGAATAGACAGCAGGTAAGGCATCCCTTGACCACCAAATTCTGGTTCAAACTGAAGCGAACCCCAGCCACCTTCGGCATATTGGTGATAGGCATCATGGAAACTTTCGGGGCAGACAACACCACCCTCTTTCAGCTGAACGCCTTTTTGATCTCCATCCCAATTGGTTGGAGCAATAACATCACGCGCAACTCGTGCAGCTTCATCTAAAATCGCTTCAACCATATCAGCTGATGCATCTTCGTAGACTGGCATTGATGACAGTTCAGTCATGCGCGCAACTTGGTTGAGCGCGAGCTTCATGTCTTTTACCGGAGCATTATAGTCAGACATACACTACCTTCTCGTTTTCGGTTTCAAATCTTAGTTTGGCTGAATTAGGATACATCGTCTAACGAAGTGTCACCTTGCCAGCCATTAGGGTTTATACTTATTCTAGCACGTTAAACGTATCTGATAAGCACAAAATCGGTTACGCTTATCCTTATACTGAACGATTTTTACAACACATAACAGGTTGGAGATAAAAATGCAGGAAATCCACGGATACTACTTGGAAGATCTTGAAGTCGGCATGAGCGAATCCTATGCCAAAACCATTTCAGAATCAGATGTTTACTTATTTGCAGGCGTTTCTGGAGATAACAATCCTGTGCATATCAATGAAGAATATGCACAAACTACGATGTTCAAGAAACGTATTGTACACGGCATGTTCAGTGCGGCACTGATCTCTACTGTAGCAGGCACTCGCTTACCTGGACCTGGTTGTATCTATATCGATCAGCAGATTAAGTTCAAAGCGCCTGTCTTTATCGGTGACACAGCAAAAGCTACCATAACAGTTACAGAAATTGACGAATCCCGTCGCCGTGTTAAAGCACGTACCGATGTAACCGTTGGTGAAAAACTAGTCGCTACAGGTGAAGCAACCTTTATGGTTGATAAGCGCGAAGCTTAATCATCTGATACCTCCCTGCACTGAACGACAAGGGTGTATCCATAAAAAAGGCGTATCCATTGATAATTTGGATACGCCTTTTAGGGGGGGGGTATTACTGAATTACTGTCTAAGATTATTCAAAAGTACGCGCTCTCAGCACATCAGGTTTAAGGAAGTCTTTTCTTCCTAAATCCATATGATCGCCCATTAAACGCCCCTCTTTCTCCAATCCATAATAGGTATCCTTATGGAAAGTTTCTAAATAAAGCTCACGTGTTTCACGCACATCACCTGTGTAACGTGGATCTTGTGGGCGTTCTTGACTGTTAATGTACGCCGCTAAGTCCCAAGACTCTTGAACATCCATACTATGTGGTTGACCCAGTGGCATATTGTGATGAATAAAGCCTGCCATAGTGAAGATACGGATGATACCAGCTCCCCAGTTGTATGAACCATCACCCCAGAGCGCTGGGAATTGAGATTCGTCTCTTACGGCTAAACCAGCACCATCGTCAGCATGACAGATACTACAGTTAGCTTCATAAAGCTCTTTACCACGAGCGTAAGATGGCTCTTGCTCAGGCTCATCGATCGGATATCCTCGACCGTACAAACTATTACCTGGCTGATAAATCGGTACACCTTTGGCTAACCATTGGTGATAAGCTGTCAGTGCAACCATATTGTCACTACCATACTCAGGTGGCTTACCATTCATCGAATAGCTGAAGCAGCCTGCAATACGCTCTTCTAAGCTGTTAACCTGTTGGTTTTTAGGTCTAAAGTTTGGTAATACAACCGCTGCTGGCCAAACCGGCGCAGAGAAAGGTTGTGCTCCTGCACCTAAATGGCAGCTTGAGCAGTTCATATCGTTAAAAACATTTTCACCCTTTAGCTGCTGAGTATTGGTAAACAGGTCGTAGCCACGACGAATCACTCGCTTCAGCTCAGGATGAATCGAGGCTTCTTCAAGATCCTGAAGCGTTGGAGGAACATGAACATACTGCCCTTCTTTAGGTTCAGGAAAATTCACTGGAAAGCGTGGTTCTGCAGTATGAGCAGCCTGACTAAAGGCTAGAACTAAAAAACTAGCACTAAAAATAACTTTGGTATTTAACATGACAGGCTCCTTATTGTGATGGCTGCATCGATAACCAAGCAGATACCGCTTGAATATCATAAGGACTTAAACGCTCAGCGATCGCTAACATCAAATGCTGCGGATCGTTCTGACGCGTCTCTTTTTGCCATGCAAGTAATTGTGCTTCGATATAACCTGAATGCTGTCCAGCGATGGCAGGGAAATGCTCACCGGCACCCAAATTATCTGGACCATGGCAAGATTGGCAGGAAGGAATGTAACGAGACCAATCACCATGAATGGCCAATGTCTCACCCCATTTGAGCATCTCTTCATCGGCAGACTCGCCACCTTTTCCAGCCGTTGCTGGCATTTCACTATAGTAAACAGACACATCACGCATTTGCTGATCATTCAACATCGCGGCAAAAGGCGCCATTGATGCGTTTTTACGTGTTCCTTCATTAAAGTCTTTTAATTGCTTATAGATATATGCAGCATCAAGACCAGCTAGACGTGGCCAAGATTCACCACCGGGCATATACATACCACTTCCATCAGCTTGATGGCAGGCAGTACAGACTGCCGCAGCAGCTTGCCCGCGAGTCGCATCACCATCAATGGCGTTTGCTTGAACAGCAAAACCCAGCGTGATACAGGCAGATATTAAGGGGATATGGGATAAGATTTTCATTGTTAGGTTGCTCCTCACCTCAGCTAACACATCTTTGTGTGCTAATTGAAACAACCTTACGCTTTAAGCGGCTTTTAAACTATTGGTAAAATCCTTGTTTGTCTAAAGGAATCTTTAGGGAGGTTTAACGCTCTAGGCAGATACGTAACAGCTCTGCTAAAGAGTCGACCTGCATTTTGGTCATGATGTGATGTCGATGAACATCTACGGTACGAGCACTTATATTTAATGTTGCTGCAATTCGTTTGCTGGGCTCTCCTTCTAAAAGTAAGCAGAGCACCTGCTCTTCCCGAGGTGTTAAGCTAGCTCTACGCTGTTCGACAGGCAAATGCTGCGCTTGTTCCTTTAAATAATGTTGATGTTTTTCTAAAGCTCGATCGACGGTATCGAGTAACAGCTGATCATTGTAAGGTTTTTCAAAAAAATCAAACGCTCCCGCCTTCATTGCACGAACAGCCATAGGGACATCACCATGACCGGTCATAAAGATGACCGGCAACTCTGGCGCTCTTGTTGATAATTCTGATTGAAGTGTCAAACCACTCATTCCTGGCATACGAATATCCAACAATACACAGCCCAGCTGCTGTAAGTCTGCATTCGCTAAAAAACTCGCAGCATCCGAATATTCTTCTACCTGAAGGTCAACTGACTCTAACAGCCATCGCAAAGAGCGTCGAACGGCCTCTTCATCATCAACAATATGAATTACTCCTGGCATTCGATAGGCTCCTGGTTCTGCTGTTGAATTGGTAAGATTAATGATGCAACGGCACCGCCATTCTGACGATTGACCAAGGTTAGCTCACCACCTAAGGCTTCTGCTAAAGATCGACTGAGTGACAACCCTAAACCCATGCCCTCTTTTCGTGTCGTCATAAAGGGCTCAAAAAGATGCTTTTCGATGGCAGCATCAATTCCTTTACCTCGGTCAGAAACCTGAATGATCAGACGATTATTCACAGCATCTGGATGAATCGAAAGATGCAACTCACGCTGGCTGACTTCAACATCCACCATGGCATCTAAAGCGTTGGTAATAAGGTTGGCAAGTATTTGTAAAAGATAAATACGATGACTAAAAATTTCAGGCAAATTTTCAGTAAAGTCTACATCAGGTTTAACTTGCGCTTGATTTAGGCGGGTTTGGCAAAAAAGCAGGGCATCTTCAACAACAGGCACTATGGATAACCAGCTATATTCACCTGCATCTTTTTTCAAAAAAGTGCGGATATTGCGAATCACAGCGGCCGCTTGATCTGCCTGATTTGCAATCTGCTCAGACGCTTCGACTAATTGGGTTCGACGCTCTAATAGATCTTGGTTATCCCGCTGCAAGTGTCTGACCGATCCCCGTGCATAATTTGCAATCGCCGTCAGCGGTTGATTCAGTTCATGAGCCAATCCTGCCGCCAACTCACCCATTAAGGTAAAACGTGAAGCATGACGCAACTCATCTTGATGGTGTTGGGCTATTTGCTCAGCCTCTCGTTGACGCTGTTGAGACAACTCTAACTCATGCGTTCTTCTTCGCACTAAATACTCTGCACGAATATTATGTAACACCAACAGCATTAAAAGAGTAAATGCTGCATAAAACCAATAACGATGAATTAAAAGCCAGTGCAGAATAGGATTATGAGGAAAAGCTGCAAAAGGTCCAATTCGTAAACGTTCAAATACATCATAAACGGATTGATAAGAAACAGGGGGTTGCCAGTGCACCACATCTTGGTCAATCAACACCGAATCAGATTTCATCAGGGCAGCTAATACCTGCCGAGCCAGAGTATCATTAACCCTTGCTGTTCTTAGTAAAGGCCAACCCGGATAGATAGGTGTGGAAATCATACAAGGATAGGACGATACCGATTGTTCACCAATCAAACGTAATGACGATAGATCTATACTACCTTCAAGAGCCATAACTTCGGCAAGACAACTACGCAGTACGATCGCATCAAACTCATCATTCAATAATCGCTCAATCAATTGATCCATCGGGAAGCCTGTAAAACGCCAGTCGATACCCCAACGATTAACGTCACTATATTGCTGATGCAAAGTATCCAGCATCAGTTGATAGCCGCCAAAAGACTCTTCACTCACTGCACCTATGGTTAAACCTTTTAGATCAGTTAGAGCCTTCAGGTCCTGACGTTCCTGATGAGTCAGTACTACCGAGCCTACAAAATTTAGCGGCAATCCTTCTTTCAAGTGTTGTAACTGGGCCAAAGGTGCAACTTCGTATTGCGCTGAAAGGGCAACATAATGTCCGGGGTTAGTGATCAGAAAATCTAAGCTATTGTCAGCTAAAGCGTCGTTCAACTCTTCTAACGTCATCGCGTGCAACACTAGGCGGTGTGCCGGCATCTCTTGTTCTAGACTTTGCAATGAAGGTAGCCAGTGTTGCTCGAAATCTTCTAAGGTTCGCCAATCCAAGATACCGATATGTATCTCTTCTGCCGCAAGTTCTGACCAGACAAAACCTAGTAACAGCAAAACCAGCAAAAATGAGGGTGTTTTTTTAGACCCGATCATGGCTGATCCAACCAACGATAAAGAGTCCTTCTTCCAATACCCAGTAATGCGGCGGCACGGCGCTTATTCCCTTGCACTTCATCCAAAACCATCTGTACATAGCGTTTTTGCAGCTCATCCAGTGTCGGGAGTCTATTTCCCTCTAATAAACGATTTTCCTGAATAGTGGGCTCAGAAGACTCAAGATTAGAGGTTTGAACAGGTGTTGAATCCAGTAAACGTGTTGGAAGATGCCTCGGCTCTATCCAATCAGACTCACAAAAAGCCACCGCTCTTTCCACAACATTCTGTAATTCACGAACATTACCCGGAAATGCATAGCCGCGAATCAAGGCTAGCGCTTCGGCATTAAACCCTTGAATGTCTCGGCCTTGCGCGACCCCATGCTGTCGAACAAACTGCTGAGCTAATAACTCCAGATCATCCTCTCTATCCCGAAGCGGCGGTATTTGGATTGCAAAGGTTTCTAGGCGATAGTAAAAGTCTTCGCGAAAACTGCCCTCTACGACTTTTTGCTTTAAATCGCGATGGGTCGCTGCAATGATCCTGACATCAACATGTACCTCTTTATCCTGCCCAACGGGACGAACGGAACCATCTTGAAGCGCCCTAAGCAGCTTAGCTTGAAGCGCGAGTGGCATTTCACCTATCTCGTCTAATAATAAACTTCCGCCTTCTGCCTCTTGCAACAAACCTTTTCGTGCTTTTTGCGCCCCCGTAAAGGAGCCTGCCGCATGACCGAAAAATTCACTTTCAAGCAACTCAGAGGGAATACCTGCGCAGTTAACCGCTAAAAAAGGTCCCTCTTTACGATCACTTTCAGCATGCACGGCTCTAGCCACTAACTCTTTGCCGGTACCACTTTCACCATTGATCAATACTGGGCCTTGTGCACGAGCAACCACACGGATCTGATCAAACAGATGCCTCATGACGCGACTAGAACCTGTCATACCGTGAAAGCTATGCTCTTTTTTAGATAGCTGACGAAATGCGCTTAATTCGTGACGAACACGTCTATGTTCCAAGACTTTGGTCACACTAAGAAGAAAATGATCTAAATCTAAGGGTTTGGTCAGAAAATCATCTGCGCCAGCCTGCAGAGCCTCAACAGCTTGTCGCACACTTCCAAACGCAGTGATGACGATGATCGAAGGACGTTTTGATTCATCCAACTTCATGATCTGCTCAACTAACTGCATCCCGTGCCCATCAGGTAAACGCAAGTCGGTAATCACTAAGCTAGGCTGCAATTGCTCTAACTGTTGCCTTGCTTGAGCCAGACTATCGGTAGCTTGCAAAGTAAATCCCTCTGCTTCGAGCTCATCAACAATCAAAGCAGATAGCGACTGATCATCTTCCACCAGTAAAATCGGGGCTAACTTTTTATCACGCTGATTCATAATTCACCCTTTTCTAATGGGAAGATCAATTCGAAGCGCGCACCACCTAATTCACTTTGCTGAACTTCTATACGGCCTTGATGCTCTTCTACAATTCTTTTAACAATGGCCAAGCCTAATCCGCTCCCCTGCCCAGGTATTTTAGTCGTCACAAAGGGTTCAAATAATTGCTCTTTAATGCTCGAATCGATACCAGCGCCAGCATCTTCAATCACAAGATGAATCTTATCATCGACTGACCAGTGTATTTTTACTGGTCCTTCTGGGCAGGCTTGGCAGGCATTTCTTAATAAATTAATGATCGCCTGCTCTAGGCTTAACGAATCACCTTGCAGCATAGCCTTGCTACCTGGAATAAGCTCCACGTGAAAACCTTCACCTTCAATTAAAGACTGCGCTCTGGCAACAAGTGCATAAAGATCTAGCTGCCGGATCTTAGCGCGAGATGAGCGCCCATAGGATAAAAGTTGCTGAATAATTGAGGTCATGCGTGCCGTTTGGTGACGAATATCCTTAAGCTCATCAAGGTCTTTAGTGTCTGTTAAACGCCGCTGTAGACGACTGGCACGGCCATCCACGACACTTAAAGGTGCTCCTAACTCATGAGCCACACCCGCTGAAAGCTGTCCTAGTGCCGCCAAAGTTTCAGTTTGACGGAGACGTTCAGCGATCATTTCACGCTCATGACGTTGCGCTTCTTCACGTGCTTCCGCTTGTTGAATAGCATCTAACATACCATTCAGCCCTGAAGCTAATTTACGCATCTCACTTGGACCTTCTTCGACAGCTCGATGATGATGCTCTCCGGCCTCGACACGTTGAATACTTCGGAGAATACGATCCAAGGGTCTTCCAATTGCACGTTGATGGGTCAGTACCAAGATGCCTAAAATCAGCAAGCTAGTGAGTAAAAACCCTCCCCAAGAACCATAAGCCAGTCGTCTTAATTGCTGATCAATATCGCTATGACGACGTGTAACTTGAAGTAGCCCGTTAGGTTGTCCAAACTCATCAAACATTGGCATGAAAAAGGAGTAGACATCTCGTCCACGAATACGCTCATATTGATCGAATTCACCAGATAAGGTTTTTAATAGCGCATCTTCAGCTTGTGCTTGTGTCGGGTTTACCACACCAAAGCTGATCACAGGCTTTCCATCTGCATCAAATAGGTAGGCACCATACACTTCGGTAATACCGAACAGAGAAGCCATATTGTTTTGCATCTGTTCTAAATCATTTCGAGCCATCGCTTGGCTGATGGGTAAATAAACAGCACGGGCGACTAACTGAAGATCACGCTGCATTCGCTCTTCTATAAAATGACTGACGAGCATTTGTCCTGCAGAAAGGATGATTGCCAAGATCACTAATACCGGTAGCGCCACTCTGACCAGTAACACTCTGCGAAGATTTCCCGATAATAGTTGATATGGCACATTTCACCTCTTGCAAAAGATCTTATTCAAGCATCGACTCACCTTAATATTTTGGCACATGAGTCAATATGACACACAAGACTGACACACTTATGTTGTCTTGCCAACCGAAAATCTATTCACCAAAACACTGAAAATAAAATTTATTATTAATTATTAGTAACTTATAAATCACATGAAATAGTTGGCACGGCATTCGCTTTAACCTTATCGAAACGCAAACTAAGGAGTTATAAATATGAAGAAGACACTACTTGCCGCTGCTATTACAGGTTTATTGACACTCGGTGCCACTTCACACGTCATGGCATACGAAACCCAGTCGCAAATGCCAGCTCAACAAACTCAAGTAGAGTTTGCTGAAACAGACTTACACACCTTTGCTGCTGTTCAAGGTGATCTTGATACCGTTCGTGCTGAATACTCTGCGCGTTTAGAAGCCGCTTCTGATCAAGAGCAAGCAGCACAGCTTCAACAAGAAGCCAGCATGATGATGATTCAGGCGGTTGAAGCAGCCGGTATGGAAGTTGAAACTTACAATGAAATTGCGTTAGCGCTGCAAAGCGATCCAGAACTTCGTGATCGTGTCGCAGAAATGCTTAACTAATTGATCTATTGAAGTGATAAGGGTGACCTAGTGTCGCCCTTTTTTGTTAGTCATTTCTTTTAAGCAGGCAAACCTTTCAACCAATCATGAACAAGCTGTTGCTGCTCTATATCAACCAGTGTCGGTGCATGCCCAATACCCTTAAGACTAACCGCCTTTGCATTAGGCTGGCTCGAACACATTTTTTCAAGCTGTGTCTGTGTTAGAAGATCGGACTCCGCACCCTGAACAATCAAAACAGGACAGCAAATCGCCTGCCACTGCTCCCAAAGTGTTGGCTGCTCATCTTGTTCATCTGGAACACTAAAACCTTTTGCTATGGCGGG
>REDB01000069.1 GCA_007693685.1 Oceanospirillales bacterium | reverse complement strand
TCGACTCTATTGGCTTGCACCTCCTGCTGGCGATTGCTGAGAAGTCGCTAGCAGGTTGTTTGTAAAAGCTTAGTAAAGTGCTTGCTCGTCTCTTACGACTTCTTTCAAGACATGTAGGAACAACTTATCCGCATCACTGAATTCGATAGGGATTTTTACGCTAGTAATGGCAGAAAGTTCTTCTGCTATCAGGTGGTCAGCATCCTTTTTGTCGATATGTTTACGTGCGATCGCTATTGCTTTTTCACAAATTTCTGGCTCAGCGAGCACTTTCTTAATAAAACGCATGAGTTCATTAATGACGCGGTCTTTGTTTTTTATCTCAGCAATATTGTTGCTCATTTTGTTGTCCTCGTGTGAAAAGACGAATTTCATTTACAGCTTAGCGCTTTCTGTCTCAGGAAAAAACACCGAAGAGTTAGGTATTTATTAATGATCTTAGTCAATTTATACCTCTTTAGTCCAAATACAGGCAAATAAGGTTAAAAACATTACAGTTTTAAGGTTGATCACGGGTTGACACAATGCCAAAATAGCCGGCTTATTATCGATTGTAATAGCTGTCGGTTTTCGTAAGGACATCCCTAGAGTATCCGGCAGGTTAAGCAATACCCAGCTTAAATCTCAGACAGGTCTGACAGAGTGAGAGATCCTTTACTCTTGTTAGCGCCGCATACAGAACTTTTAGCTGTTTTAATGCCGACATGAGATCGGTGCTGAGTAGAGGAAAATTTAAGTGGAATTACTTTCAGGCGCAGAAATGGTAGTACGTGCCCTCCGAGATGAGGGTGTTAAGTACATTTACGGCTATCCCGGTGGTGCGTTGCTTCATGTCTATGATGCATTGTTCCAGCAGGATGAGGTCGAACATATCCTGGTGCGCCACGAGCAGGCTGCTACCCATATGGCAGATGCCTATGCCCGTGCCACCAACAAGCCGGGTGTCGCACTAGTGACTTCAGGTCCTGGTGCAACCAATGCCATTACTGGTATTGCAACCGCCTACATGGATTCTATCCCTATGATTGTCATTACCGGTCAGGTAATGAGCTTCCTCATTGGTGAAGACGCCTTCCAAGAGACAGATATGCTAGGTATTTCACGTCCTATCGTGAAACACAACTTCTCGGTTACCCGTGCTGAAGATATTCCAAGTATCATTAAGAAGGCTTTCTATATCGCTCAAACAGGTCGTCCGGGTCCTGTTGTTATCGATATTCCTAAGGATATGACTACGCCAACAGAGCGTTTCCCTTATGAATATCCAAAATCGGTTAAGTTACGCTCTTACAACCCAGTCACCAAAGGTCACTCGGGTCAGATCCGTAAAGCGGTAGACATGTTATTGGCAGCCAAGCGCCCGATGATCTACACCGGTGGTGGTATTATCATGGGTGATGCTAGCGCTGAGTTAACCGAATTTGCTCATCTGTTGAAGTATCCAGTCACTAACACCATTATGGGTTTAGGTGGTTTTCCAGGTACTGATCCGCAATATGTGGGTTGGTTAGGAATGCATGGCTCTTATGAGTCAAACATGGCGATGCATCACAGTGATTTGATTTTGGCAATCGGTGCTCGTTTTGATGATCGTGTGACAAACGCGGTAGATAAGTTCTGCCCGACGGCACGTATCATTCACGTCGACATTGACCCTGCCTCCATCTCTAAAACCGTTCAAGCCGATGTGCCTATCGTAGGTCCAGCTAAGGCTGTATTGGAAGAGATGATTCAACTGGTTAAAGAAAGCAAAAAGCGTCCAGATCAAGATGCATTAGATGCTTGGTGGAAGCAGATCGATGAGTGGCGTGGTCGCCACGGTGGTCGCTACCGTACTGATGATTCAGAAATGATGAAGCCTCAGCAAGTTATCGAGATGCTATCTAAAGTTACCAATGGTAATGCCTACGTCTGTTCAGATGTTGGACAGCATCAAATGTTTGCGGCGCAATACTATAAGTTTAATAAACCCAATCGTTGGATTAACTCTGGCGGACTTGGCACCATGGGCTTTGGCTTACCGGCTGCAATGGGTATTAAGCTAAACTTCCCTGAATCAGATGTTGTCTGTGTGACTGGTGAAGGTAGTATTCAGATGAATATTCAGGAATTGTCGACCTGTAAGCAATATGACATTCCTGTTGTCATTGTCTGCCTCAACAACCAGTCGTTAGGTATGGTTCGTCAGTGGCAAGATATGAACTATGAGTCACGTCACTCTCAGTCATATATGAACTCGTTACCTGATTTCATCAAGTTGGTTGAGTCCTATGGTCATGTGGGTATGAAAGTCACTAAATATTCTGAACTGGAAGGCGCAATGCGTGAAGCCTTTGCAATGAAAGATCGTTTAGTGTTCATGGATATCTACGTCGATCCGTTTGAACATGTGTATCCAATGCAGGTGCCAAGAGGCTCTATGCGGGATATGTGGTTGAGCAAAACGGAGAGGACTTGATCATGAGACATATCATTTCAGTTTTGATGGAAAACGAACCAGGTGCCTTGTCTCGAGTTGTCGGTCTGTTTTCACAGCGTAACTTCAACATCGAATCCTTAACCGTTGCACCAACGGATGATTCAACCTTGTCGCGTATGACTGTGATGACGACGGGTGATGAGCGTGTCATTGAGCAGATCACTAAACAACTTAATAAATTGATTGATGTTGTTAAAGTGGTGGATCTTTCTGAAGGTGATCATATTGAGCGTGAACTCATGATGATCAAATTCAAGGCGAATGGTCAGATGCGTGCAGAGATCAAGCGCACTGCTGATATTTTCCGTGGTCAGATTATCGACATCACGCCGAACACTTACACTGTTCAGTTGGTAGGTTCTAGCGATAAGCTGGATGCCTTTATTGCCTCTTTAGGTAATGCCAGCATTATGGAAGTTGTGCGTTCAGGTGTTTCCGGCATAGCACGTGGTGAGAAGGTTTTAACCATCTAATCATTGTGCTGTTCGATCTAAAAGCCGCTCATATGAGCGGCTTTTGTGTTTAAGGACTCGTTATTAGTCAAACGGAAAGATTAACGGCGTAAGAATGAGGGTGACTGCGAGCGCCAATAGTTGCAGCGGAATACCTACTTTGGCAAAGTCCACAAAGCGGTAGTTGCCCGGCCCTAGCACCAGTGTATTCACGGGTGATGCGATAGGTGTAGCAAAGGCGGTGGATGCAGCGATAGCAACGACCATCATAAAGGGTGCTGGATTGAGTCCAAGTAGTTGAGCAACACTAATCGCTACTGGTGCAATTAATACAGTGGTTGCTGTGTTGGAGATAAACTGACTGAGTAAAGAGGTTAGTAAGAATAGTCCTGCACAAAGGAATAGAGGGCTGGCGCCGCCATATTCTTCAACTAATATATTCACCACATAACTTAGGCCACCACTCGACTCCATCGCCATGGCTAAAGGAAGCATTCCAGCAATCAGTACTAAGCTGGTCGCATTTAACGAGCGGTAGGCTTCATTCATGGTTACACAGCCAGTCAAAATCATGGCCAGTGCGGCGATCAGTACAGCGGTTAAGTTGGGTATGATGCTAAAGGTCATGACTGTTAACATGGCTAGCATGATGCCTATCGCAATCGGTGCTTTCTTGGCGTTGCTGGCGATTTCCTGCATTTCAGCAGGTGTTTCAAGGACAACCAAATCACGACGGCTTTCCAGCTTGCGAATGTGATCCCAGCTTCCTGCTAATAACAAGGTGTCACCCGCTTCCAGTTGTGTGACAGCAAACTCTGTAGTTAAAGGAGTGTTCTGACGCTTTACACCTATGACGCTTAGATTGAATTTCTCTCTAAAGCGCCCCTCTTTTAAAGTGCGATTAATGAGCGTGGAGTTGGGTGGGAGTAGAACTTCAGCGACGCCAAACTGCTCACGCACTTTCTGGATTTCACGTTCAGGAAAGCCTTGATGACGAACCATGCACTCTCGGCTAAAGGCTTCAATCTTTTCATCTGATCCATAAACGATCAAGGTATCCAGTGCCTGCATTCTGGTATGTGATAGCACCGGCATTAGCGTAGAAAGAAAAGTGCCGCTGCGTTGAATGGCAAAGACTGTAATTTCAAAGTTGGTGCGTAACCCGACATCGGTTAACGTTTGATTGGTTAGTGGGCTGCCCGGTTGAATAACCAGCTTATGTAGCTGGCCGGAAATAGCATATCGTTCTGCAAATTCGCTAAGTGTCGGATGGCTGCTATCGGGATCGCGAATTTCTGTGGTAGGTAGAAGAAAGCGTCCAATAAATACCAAATATAAACTACCCACGATCAATACGCTTAAGCCAACTGGAGTAAATGCGAAGAACGAGAACGGCTCTATGCCGGCTTCACGCATTTGACCGCTAACAATAATGTTAGGTGGGGTTCCTATTAGTGTCAGCATACCGCCCATCAAGGCTGCAAAAGCCAGTGGCATCAGTAATCGCCCAGGTTGCATGCCTGATTTGCGAGCCATACTAAGTACCACAGGAATGAGAAGAGCAACCGCGCCGGTTGAGCTCATAAATGCAGAAAGTACAGCAACAACGGGAAGTAGAAAGAGCAAAAGACGAGTCTCGCTGTCTCCGCCGACTTTAAGTAGCCAGTTCCCAGCAGCGGCAGCAACACCAGTTCTAAATAAGGCTTCGCCGACAACGAATAGACCGGCAATCATTATGACAACACTATTACCAAAGCCAGAAACAGCGTCTGAAGGAGAGATAATGCCGGAGGCTGCTAAAACAACAACAACCAATAGCGCGACAATATCCATGCGGATCTTATCGATGATAAATAGAACAATGGTGGCGGCAAGAAGGCCGAAGACAAACATCATCTCTGGAGTCATAAGGGTGTAGGCTCAATTATTAAGACAAAGGTGTAATGATCGCTTGAATAACCGAAAACCTCAATCATTACCCGAGTTATCTAGTTGCGACCAAAAAGCGCTAATAAGAGGATGTCGAAGTTTCTTTTCTAAGGCAAAGATGCCGACTTCAAACTCCGGTAGTGTTGGAGTGACGTGCAATACGGTTACCTGTGAAGAAAGAGGGCTGTTATCCAGTACAATTTGTGGCACTAGTCCTACGCCGAAACCCAAACTTACCATGCTAACGATGGCTTCATTTCCCCCCACTTGTGCATAGATTAATGGCTTGATGCCAAGTCGTTTAAACCACTGATCTGAGCATTTTCTAGCCAATCCCGATTCAGAAAGAATCATCGGCACATTTTTCCAGTCGGCAGCTTTTGCAATACCATTCAGTCGAATGATGAGATCAGGTTGTGACGCTGGAGCGATAAAGACAAGAGGGGATTGGGTGATGGATTTGAATGCTATGTCATAAGGAAGTTGATCTGGGCGTGCGCCTATCGCAATATCTTCTGTTCCACTTTGAACGCGATGAATGGCAGCCGCTGGATCGCCTGTGTGCAACTTGATTTCGATTCGAGGATAATCTTGTCGAAATTGGCTCAAAATATCATATAGAAAGCTATAGCTGGCCGTTACCGAGCAATACATGCTCAGTTCACCATGCAGTTCTTGTTGATCATTTTGTAAACTGCTGCGTAAGGTTTCCCACTGCAATAGAGTCTCTCTGGCGAACTGTTGAAAGCGAATACCCTCTGCGGTCAGTGTCACGCTTCGATTGTCGCGAATAAACAGTGTAACACCCGTCTCATCCTCCAGTTGTTTGATAGTTCTGCTGAGAGTGGATGGGCTGACATGGCAAGCAGCACTGGCTCGGCTAAAGTGTAGTGAGTCTGCTAAGTGAAGAAAGTGTTGTAGGGACTTATAATCCATTGCTAATCCATCGCGGCCTATCCAGATAATGATCAGTGTGTTGCAAATATTAAAACATAGTATTGCAAATATATCATTTTACGCAACGATGCTATTGCAGTAGAGTGGCGCTATTACATCAGTGATGTAACCTAATTAACGCATAATTTTGGAGTTTTAACATGCACGTTTATTACGATAAAGACTGTGATCTATCTATCATCCGCGGTAAAAAAGTATCAATCATTGGTTACGGTTCACAGGGTCACGCACATGCTTGCAACCTGAAAGATTCTGGCGTTGATGTGACTGTAGGTTTGCGTGCAGGTTCTTCTTCACGTGCTAAAGCAGAAGCAGCTGGTCTTAAAGTAGCTGACGTTGCTGATGCCGTTAAATCTGCAGACGTTGTCATGATCCTGACTCCAGATGAGTTCCAAGGTCAGTTATATAGAAATGAAATTGAGCCAAACATCAAGCAAGGTGCAACCTTAGCCTTTGCACACGGTTTCTCTATTCACTACAACCAGATCGAGCCACGTAAAGATCTTGACGTTATCATGATCGCTCCTAAAGCTCCTGGCCACACTGTTCGTTCAGAGTTCGTAAAAGGCGGTGGTATTCCTGATCTGATCGCTATTTTCCAAGATGCTTCTGGCAATGCTAAAAATGTAGCTCTGTCTTACGCTTCTGGTGTGGGTGGTGGTCGTACCGGTATCATCGAAACGACTTTCAAAGACGAGACAGAAACTGACCTATTTGGTGAGCAAGCTGTTCTTTGTGGTGGTTGCGTTGAGCTGGTTAAAATGGGCTTCGAAACTCTGGTTGAAGCAGGTTATGCGCCTGAAATGGCTTACTTTGAGTGTTTGCATGAGTTGAAGCTGATTGTTGACCTGATGTATGAAGGCGGCATCGCTAACATGAACTACTCTATCTCTAACAACGCTGAATACGGCGAATACGTTACAGGTCCAGAAGTCATCAACGAGCAATCTCGCGAAGCGATGCGTAATGCACTGAAGCGTATCCAGAATGGTGAGTATGCTAAGATGTTCATCAGCGAAGGCGCGACTAACTATCCTTCAATGACTGCATACCGTCGTAACAATGCAGCACACCAGATCGAACAGGTTGGTGAGAAACTGCGTGGAATGATGCCTTGGATCACTGCTAACCAATTGGTTGATAAGTCTAAAAACTAATCGTTTTTAAGGCTTTTTAAGAAACCCAGATAGCTTCGGCTCTCTGGGTTTCTTGCGTTTATAGGGTATGATGCTAGCTAGTAAGATCGCTAAAAAGTTCATTAAAGGAGACTTATGCATGAAGCTAACGCTAGCCTTGCAAGGCGGTGGCGCCCATGGAGCATTTACATGGGGCGTACTGGATAAGTTACTTGAAGCTGGATTACAGCCGGAAGCGATCAGTGGTACCAGTGCGGGTACGATGAATGCGGTTGTACTAGCAGAGGGGTGGCGGCTCGGTGGTGCCGATGGCGCTCGAGAATTGCTTCAACAATTTTGGCTGGGATTGGCTCTGCCGGATAGTCTGGCGGCACAGAAGCCAGTCGATTGGTGGCGAAAGCTTACAAGGCACTTATCACCCTATGATCTTAACCCATTCGATTACAATCCATTAAAAGAGTTGTTAGAAAAATTAATTGATTTTGAATCGCACAGAATCGCACCGCCAATCCGCTTGCATATAGCAGCCACACAGGTTGAAACGGGTGCGTTGCAGTTGTTTCGTGAAACAGAGTTAACGGTAGAGCATATGCTTGCTAGCGCATGTTTACCAACCTTACACAAAGCGGTTGAGATTGAAGGGAAGCATTACTGGGATGGCGGCTTTTCAGGTAATCCTGTATTGCATCCTTTGATCACTGAAGCAGCTTCATCTGACCTTCTATGTGTGTTGCTTCAGCCTCTTATTAGAGCTGATTTGCCGACACAATCAGCAGCAATCACTGAACGTATGAATGAATTAATGTTTCAATCTGCATTTATGCGTGAACTTGAGTTGGTTAAAGACTATCAAAGTCATTTAAGGCGGAATCCTTGGTTGCTAGGAAGGCAAGAGTCTCGATGGAGAAAGTTACGAATGCATCTAATAGAGCCTGATGAAATATTAGCATCCCTGGATGCTGCAAGTCGTTTCGATACTCGCAAGGGTTTTTTAGAGTCACTGTATCAACAAGGTTTTAAGCAAGCTGAAAACTGGTTGGCTGAATCAAAACGAGAAATTGGCCGCTCATCAAGCTGGAGATTCGAGACATTGTTTTCACGATGATTTGGGGTCAATCCGTTTCTCAAGTAGAATAATAAAATCTTTATTAGGGTCTAAGGGTATTTATGACAGACAAAGAGCCGCAAGATAATTTATCTGATACCGCTAAGGTGGATACGCCTGAACAAGAGCGACAAAAGCCACATAAGGGCGTGTATTTGCTGCCCAACCTATTTACTACAGGTGCGCTCTTTTCAGGATTCTATGCTGTTATAGCCTCTATGAATGGGCAGTTTGAAGCTGCTGCAATTGCTATCTTTGTTTCCATGTTGTTCGATGGACTAGATGGTCGCGTTGCTCGCATGACTAATACCCAAAGCCCATTTGGTGCCGAGTATGATTCCTTGGCAGATATGGTGTCTTTTGGTGTTGCACCCGCGATAGTTGCTTTTACATGGGCTTTGGATGACTTAGGAAAAGTAGGTTGGTTTGCAGCGTTTCTTTATGTTGCAGGTACAGCTTTGCGCTTAGCTCGATTCAACACTCAGATAGGCTCTGTAGATAAGCGTTACTTTGTGGGCTTGCCCAGTCCTGCGGCAGCAGCAGCCGTGGCAGGGTTAATCTGGATGAGCACCGTTTTTGAAATAGAGGCGTCAGATATTTCTTATCTGGTCGCAATATATGTTGCCTTAGCAGGCGTGCTAATGGTTAGTAATGTGCTTTATTACAGCTTTAAGGATGTTGACCTGAAAGGGCGTGTGCCGTTTCTAATTTTGTCTGCGATAGTACTAGCAATTGGGGTTATATCCATCAGTCCTGCGTTGTTCCTGTGGTTGTTGTTTGTGGTTTATGCTTGCTCAGGTCCGTTTCTATGGTTCATTCGTAGAAAGAAACATCTTGCTAAATAAGTTGTCATAGACGCTAAGATGTTCTTGAGCTGGGGAAGTGCGGCATGTTAATTGGAAAAAAGAAGTCTATTCCGTCTTGGGAGATCACTCCCGAGTCTATTTATCGTCAGCGCCGACAGTTCATGAAAGGTATGGCGGCCATTGGTGGTTTAGCTGCTAGTGGTCAGTTATTAGCCTTAACAGATCAGCATGATTTGGCCGGAGAGCGAATTTATAGTGGTCCGGAATGGCTTCAGTCTGCTCTTAAAGAGGGACGCTCTGATTCAGCCTTATCTACAGATGAAGCTTTGACCCCATACAGACTGGTATCGGGTCACAATAACTTTTATGAATTTGGTATGGGAAAAGGCGACCCTCTTCGCTATGCACAGCGCTTTAAAACGGATCCTTGGCGTGTCGAAATTAGCGGTGAGGTGAATAAGCCGGCTCATTATGAATTGGAAGATCTAATTAAGCCTTCACAGCTAGAAGAGCGCATCTATCGTATGCGCTGCGTTGAGGGATGGTCGATGGTAATCCCTTGGGTAGGGATTCCATTGGCAGATATTATTAAGCGTGCAGAGCCAACCAGTAAAGCAAAGTATGTTGAGTTTGTAACTTTGCTAGATCCCGATCAAATGCCGGGTCAGCGATCAAGTTTCTCAACCATCGATTGGCCTTATAGAGAGGGTTTGCGTATGGATGAGGCGATGCATCCATTAACTATTATGGCTGTTGGTCTTTATGGTAATAGTTTGCCTCCTCAGAATGGCGCGCCATTTAGATTGGTTGTTCCCTGGAAGTATGGCTTCAAGAGTATTAAGTCCATCGTTGCCATTAATCTTAGAGAAACTATGCCTGATACTAGCTGGAACCTTTCAGCGCCGCATGAGTATGGTTTCTATGCAAACGTCAATCCAGAGGTTGATCATCCTAGATGGAGTCAAGCGACAGAGCGACGTTTGCCATCACAACTCTTTAATCCCAATATCATCGATACGCTTCCTTTTAATGGTTATGCCGAAGAGGTCGCACATCTTTATACAGGTATGGATTTGCGTAAGTGGTACTAGGCTTCAATCAGTTTCGCTGGTGCGGAGTTTGGTTAGCTGGTCTTGCGCCACTTCTATACATCATTTTTCAAATACTAACGGATGGATTAGGTGCTGATCCTGCTCAAGCTATTGTGCTTGGAACGGGTATATGGGCGCTTCGTTTTCTATGGATTACTCTTGCAATAACGCCACTAAGAAAAGTTAGATACTTGGGCTGGTTGGTCCGTTTCCGTCGTATGCTGGGTCTATATGCGTTATTTTATGCAGTCATTCACCTTTTGGCCTTTACGACCTTTATTCTTGGTTGGCGTGTTGATCTCATTTGGAGAGAGTTTACGGCACGGCCCTACATCATCGTGGGATTGTTGAGCCTGCTACTATTGATTCCTTTAGGAGTTACCTCAACTAAAGCATGGATGAAAAGGCTGGGTCGTAACTGGGTTCGTTTGCATTATCTGGTTTATCCAGCTGCAATTTTAGCAATGATACATTTCTTAATGCAGATACGAGCGGGCTATGCCGAACAGCTGCTCTATGCCTCTCTATTAGGAGCGTTATTAGGCTATCGAATCATTATTAAACTTTTTG
>REDB01000073.1 GCA_007693685.1 Oceanospirillales bacterium | reverse complement strand
AAGGAGCCAAGGCCACGTAGAACGAATTGCAGGAATACGCCACGATCGTATTCTGCCTCTGAGCCACGAAGGTTAGATGTTGTCAGCCACTCTCTAGCTGTCAGACGCATCTTCCAGCAACAGGTTCCATACTCTAAGCCTAGAACAGTATCTAGTCGTTGACGATTTACAATATCATGTTGCCATCGACCAATAGTTGCCCATTGTGGGTTTATTTGATTTCTAAAAGCAATGTCTGACTGACGAGTTCTGGCTGCATTACTGGCAGAGTTTATGCGATCGCGGTAGCTGAAGTAGAAAAGGTTTTCATCGTCAGGGCGCCAAGTTAACTGATAGTTTTGCTCTTCTAGGCTGAAGTCATCACGATCAATTTCAGAGTCATGACGAAGTCTCAGGCTAGGAGTAATGTTCCATTGGGCGAGCAGTGCAATATTAGAACTTGATTCAGTGCCACTAATGTCACCAGGTCGAAGATCGTTGAGTTCTCGATCACTGAAATAGTAGGCTTGTGCGACAGCTAGGCGAGCTTGTTCGGCGCCTCTCTCATTGTATATTGCTGAAGACGCACCAATCGTAGCTTGTGATGTTGCTGACACTCGGTCATTACCACTCCAACCGTAACGATCAAATAAATTATTGTAGCTGAAGCTTAACTGTGAAGAGTCAAAGTAACGGAACTGCTCTGGTGTTGGTTGTTCATTATTTTTTTCAACATGCAGTAGCATTAATCTCGGTTCTAGGGACTGAGAATAGCTGTTACTGGCAAACTCGAAGTCCCTATCGAAATATAGTCCAGAATCTATGCTAGCAATACCAGCAGTAACTGAGTTGGGTATCAAGTTAGTAACGTTATCTTTAGGAGGAATCTCAGGGAAGCTGAAGTCATAGCTGCTGTGCCACAATGTAGCAGCGCCATTTAAGAAGCCCCACGGACGACTATTCTGATGACTAATGGTTGGACGCAGATGAAGGCGTTGAGCTTCAGTTCTGTTTATGAGTAAATCATCTCGTGTAAAAAAGTCCTTTCTATCACGTGTAAAGCGAACATATTCAGCTTGATAGTCAAGGTTAGTACGATTATTGACTCTTTCATTACCAGTTAATAACAGTTGAGGAGATTTCTGATATGGGGATGATATGTTGTCATTAATGGTTTGATACTGATGAAGATTAGCTAAGAAATTCCATCCATCACCCTGATAACGAAGTTGACCGCGTTGATCAAGATGATCGGCTCTTTTTACCTCTAATGATGTTCCAAGATCAGAAAAATAATCATCATCACCCACTTTGGTATAGTCAATTTGACTCGTCCAACGATCTGCAGGGGTTCCTCTGTGAGTTAAACCGGTCAGCCAACGATTTTCGCCATCGCTTTTCTTGTCACCTGACAAATAACCAAGGCTTAATTCATTTGTCGACCATTCATTCATGTAACGCAGTTCATTTTCAAACAGAAGACCGCGTTTTTCGATGTGACGTACTGTTAAAGTGTCATCAATATTAGGAGCAATATTGAAGTAATAGGGGATGCTGACATCCACGCCATCACTTTTAGAAATACCCATGCTCGGATACAAGAAACCTGACTGACGAGTATCATCTATTGGGAAACGGAACCAAGGTAAGTAGAACACAGGCACGTCAGCGACTCTAAACGTCATGTGTTTAGCTGTGCCGTAACCTTTATCTGGGTATAAAGTAATGTCAGAAGAGGCGATAGCCCAAGCGTTATTACCGGGTTCGCAGTAGGTTACTGAGCCAGAACTAAACGTCACACGTTGATCATCGAAGCGCGTGATCTTTTCAGCAGAGCCTCTGAGATGTTCCGCGTGCATAACAAATTCGGCTGAGTAAAAGCTTGAAACTCCGGTATTAAAATCTGTCTCAGCTCTATTACCAATCAACAATAGTCCAGGTTCACGAAAGGTCACTGCATTTTCTAAGAAGGCTGTACCTGCGTTATTGTCGACTTCGCCATAACCACTGGTAAACAAGCGATTAGCCTGTTGAATAATGACACCACCGGTTAATCGAGCAAGACCTCCTTGCAAGTCAGCAGACGAGAGATCTGCTTCGGCATAAACGGCTTCATTACCCACTTCAATATTAGGTTCTAAATAAGCAATTTCTGGTTCAATGTAGCCGCCTGGGCAAAGCATTGGCTCTGTCCCACGATTTGGGAACCAGTCTAGATGAGCGTAGGGGTTGTTCAGCAATAGCCCAGATGCACCTGCAGTCGGTGTATTAAATCGACCGACTTGAGCAACGCTGACTCCTTGCTGATTTCCTGGAGCACAAGACCAGTTACCATCACTACCGGTAGAACAATCCCATGCGCTGGCTGACTGAGCTCTACCTAGATTGTTGCTTTGAGTGCTGCTTTGCGCAGTCCTGGGAGCAGGAGAATCATTTGGTGACGACACCGCTCTGGTATCAACTGGAGAAGAGACAGCAGGAGTTGATACAGGTGTTTCTGTTAATTGGGGTGTTTCTGTCGTTACTGACTCAGTACTTATCGTCGTCTCTGATGAGACGGGTTCATTTGCCACTACCGATGCGGGTTCAGTAGCTTGCATGGTTTCTGGCATTTCTGTGGGGCGGGTAACTTCAACTGGAGCTGTTTCAGGAGCTTCTATTACAGAAGGCTCAATTACAGAAGCTTCAATTTCCGGCGCTTCAATAATCACATCACTGATTTTACAGTCCCATTCGCCGTTAGGAAGTACATCACATACCCATGCATTGTTATCCTGTTGCGAAAGCACAAAAGGCGCACACAGAATGGTTGCGATAGCTAAAGAAAGTTTATAAGCACTGTTTTTTTTAAAAGGCATCTGGTCGCGATCCGCTAGCGAGTCAGGCAGTGTTTCGTGCTGCCTGTGAGTCTAGTACTATTAAGCCCTGCATAATAAAGCATTCACTGGGTACAGTGCTAGAGGACAACGAATGAGCGAGCGTCAACAGGCGTTGAAAAAATGGGTATCAACAGAGCTGTCAAGAATCTATAAGCAGCCTGTTGAAGTGGCTGAAATCAGCATAGTTGCTGGGGATGCAAGCTTTCGACGTTATTTTAGAGTCAAGCACAATGACATTTCCTACGTCTTAATGGATGCACCTCCCGAACATGAAGATTGTTTGCCATTTGTTCAAATTGCCTCAACCTGGATCACATATGGTGTGCGTGTTCCTCGTATTTTGGCTCAAGATCTTCAGCAAGGCTTTTTAATGTTGGAGGATTTTGGTGATCAACTACTGCGTTCTAGCTTAACAAATGCCAGTGTTGACCAGTTGTACACTAAAGCGATGGACGAATTGCATCGTATACAGACTTTACCTGTGCAACATTTACCCAGTTATGATCAAGCCTTGTTAACACGTGAGATGTCACTTTTTCGTGATTGGTTCTTGTCTTCATGGCTACAAATTGAACTTACCGATGAAGAAGATGAGCTTTTAACTAAGGTAGAAACCTTGCTGATCGAATCGGCTCAGCAACAACCTCAGGCTGTTGTTCATCGTGACTATCATTCTAGAAACCTAATGCTGTTACCTGATGATCAAATCGGAGTGATCGACTTCCAAGATGCGGTTATTGGTGGGGTGACCTATGATTTAGTCTCACTGTTGCGTGATAGTTATATTCACTGGCCGGAAGCTCAGGTAAAAGGCTGGGTTGAAGAGTTCTATTTGGCTTCACCTTGGCAGGAGCAGTTAACCTTGACTCAATTTGAGCAAGCCTTCGATTGGATGGGAATGCAGCGTCAATTGAAAGTCTGTGGCATCTTTGTGCGTTTGTGTCAGAGAGATGGTAAAGCAGGGTATTTACAAGACATACCTATGACCTTTAGAAACTTAATGCAATCAGCATCACGTTATCCGGAATTTTTTGAGTTTTCTCAATGGCTAAAATTGCGAGTGTTGCCTGATTTGTTAAAGCGCCCTGAGTTATCTGATAGGTTAATGGATTTATCACCCGACAACTGGAATGCTGCATGAAAGCGATGATTTTGGCTGCAGGCTTAGGCACACGAATGCGCCCTTTGACGCTTACAACACCTAAGCCTCTTTTGAAGGTGGCTGATAAGCCACTGATAGAATGGCACATTGAAAGATTAGTCAATGCGGGTATTACAGATTTAGTCATCAATCACGCATGGTTAGGTGATCAGATAGAAGACTATCTCGGTATGGGGAATGCACTGGGTTGTGATATCCGCTATTCACCAGAAGGTGAGCCTTTAGAAACGGGAGGAGGAATCTTCCGTGCTTTACCCCTGTTGATTGATTCGCCAGAGGAATGCTTTTTGGTCGTCAATGCGGATGTGTTTTGTGATGTGTCATTCTCAGAATTTCTAAAGCCCGAATTGAACTCTAATGATATGGGTAGGTTATTGATGGTTGATAATCCTGACTGGCACCCTAATGGAGATTTCTTACTGAATGAATCAACAGGCTATCTTCAAGTAGATCAAGGTAGATCCCTAACCTACAGTGGTATCAGCCTGTTATCTGGTCGTCTGTTTGAGGGTTGTTCTGAAATCTATGCTGATGGCGTATTTGGTTTGGCACCTTTGCTTCTACAAGCGATCGCTAAGAATCAGTTACAAGCTAAGAGGCATGCTGGTTTTTGGTCAGATATTGGTACACCAGAGAGATTAGATGCCGTTAATGAAAAGGTTAAAGCAGGAGAGGTTGCATGAGTGCTGAGCACTGGGGGCAGAAAGCGGGGCAAGGTTTTTTAACACATAAAACGGGTTTGGTCATCGGTGGCTTAATTGGTTTGATGTTTGGGGGTATTTTCGGCTTACTTTTCGGCGGAACGCTTGGTTACTTTGCTGAGCGAGCTTTTCGTAAAGTAAAAGCGATTGCACCGCAGCAGCTCTTTTTTAGAGCGACTTTCACTGTGATGGGAAAAATAGCCAAGGCTGACGGGCGTGTGACTGAGTCTGAGATAGATTTTGCTCGCGCAGTTATGTCTCAGATGCGTTTAAATGAGTCTGCTCGTGCATTAGCGATACGCTACTTCACTGAAGGTAAAAGTGCAGATTGTGACTTAGAAAAGGTGTTAAGACCGTTGGCGATCGTATTAAAAAATCGCTTTCCTGTGAAACTGATGTTCTTAGAATTACAGTTACAAGCGGCAATGGCGGATGGGGAGATGTCTGCGGCAGAGTTGAAGGTCATAGAAACACTGTGTCACCACTTAGCCTTCACGCCCGTTGAAATGCGCGCTGTTGTAGAACGTATCAGAGCGGCTCAAGCTTTTGCGAAACATGCTGGAGACTGGGATCATGCGACAGGTCAATCTCATACCAGTTTACTTGCAGAGGCTTATGGTGTTCTCGGCGTTAGTGAAACAGCCAGTGATGCCGAAGTGAAGAAGGCATGGCGCAAACTGATGAGTCAGCATCATCCTGATAAGTTAGTTTCAAAGGGTTTGCCAGAAGAGATGCTCCAGCTTGCTAAGGAAAAAACCCAAGAAATTCAGAGTGCCTATGATCGTATTCGTAAAGCTCGGGACGCTGGCTAATAAATTTATAAGATCAACGGCGAACACCAGGAGGGCGTTGGTCTACTTCTAAAGCTTCTGGTGCTTGTTGTTCACGTTTTTGATCTGCATTGATGATATAAGTGTTGATTACGCCACGAAGTTGGCGTTTTAGCCAATCTGTCTCGGTTCCCCAAACAGCATCTTTGATTATTTGTTGATGGTAATCTGAATGACCCGCCTGAACCATCGCGTTTCGACGAAGTCGTGCGTCAGGAATGGCTTTCTTTCCAGCAGTATAGGGTTCTCTGTAAAGATCAATAATGGTCACCTCTAGGGCAGTCAGGTACTCTAATAATCTCATAGGTTGTTGATCATCAGCGGGTCTAGGGTTAACAATAATTAAGCGTATAGATGGATCGCTGTCTTGCATGACTCTTGCCGCCCATTCAGCACTTCGTCCCATGGCTAAAATTAAAATTCGTTCCTCATCTAGCTGCTGCAAGCCTGTCTGTATTCGAGAAATAACCTGCAGTTGATGTTGGTTAACTAACTCTGCATAAACTTCATCAGAGTGTAAATCGGTTTTGACGGGTGTAACCGGAAGAGGGAGTGTCATTGTCTGCCAACCATGATCAGCAAGATGTATACGAATGGCATGGGATTGATCGAGCCATTGTTGCTGACTTTGTGTATCCGTTAGCAGCAAAATAGCACCTAAAGGTTCGGCACGAACAGCGGGTTGAAAAAGGGCGGGAAACTGGCCTTGGGATTCTTCCAATATAAGGATATTGGTATCAATAGGCACCGCTCTGCGAAGTTCTGCCTCTAATCTAGTGTTAGCTGATGTACTGAAGCTCATCATTAAGATGACCAACCAGCCTATTACCTGTCTTAAGATGTTCTGCAAGTTAGAGATCCTAGTTTATCTGTATAACCCAATTTGAATAAGCCTGGATGGCTGTGGTCATGTTTATAGTAAGTTACAATAGCGGAAATTTGACAGACAGACGACCAGGAATCAACTCATGAGTGACTATCTAATTGCCCCATCTATTTTATCTGCCGACTTTGCGCGCCTAGGTGACGAAGTTAATGCCGTGTTGGCTGCCGGTGCTGATGTTGTGCATTTTGATGTGATGGATAACCACTATGTTCCTAATTTAACCATAGGACCAATGGTTTGTAAGGCATTACGTAAGCACGGTATCACGGCTCCGATTGATGTGCATTTAATGGTGAAACCAGTTGATCGTTTGATCGGTGATTTTATTGAGGCAGGTGCAAGCTGGATTACGTTTCATCCAGAAGCCTCAGAGCACATTGATCGTTCTTTGCAGATGATTCGCGACGGTGGTTGTAAAGCAGGTTTGGTTTTTAATCCAGCCACTCCTCTGCATTATCTTGATTATGTTATGGATAAGCTCGATGTTATTTTGCTGATGTCGGTAAATCCAGGCTTTGGCGGTCAAAAATTTATTCCTAGCACGCTTGATAAGTTGGCAGAGGTTCGCCGCAGAATTGATGCCAGTGGTTTGCCCATCCGATTAGAAGTGGATGGGGGTGTGACTGTCGATAATATTGGTGAAATAGCTGCTGCGGGGGCAGATACTTTTGTTGCAGGATCTGCCATTTTTAATACGAGTGATTATCAAGCAACGATTATGAAAATGAGATCTAATATCAAGTAATATAAGACTTTTGTTTATCGGTCATTTTATTGATCTAGATCAATTTTAAACGTGAACTTTTGGTTTTTTCCGATTTGCCCTCTCGTCGATCCTTGCTACACTGATCTTAGTTTAATACTCGCATGACGGGTTAAAGGGGGCAAAATGAAAAGAAAAATCAGTCTACTGACAACTGCTGTCTGTTTGTCATTGGCATCTTCCGTAGCAATGGCAGACGCACTTCGTGATCGCGCTGCTGCTATGTTTGAAGCAATTCCACAAGAACCGCCAGTCATTAGAGGTAATGAGCTGAATCCTGAGAAGGTTGAACTAGGTAAAATGTTGTTCTTCGAACCACGTTTATCTTCAAGCCATTTGATCAGTTGTAATACCTGTCACAACGTTGGTTTTGGTGGTGATGACTATCTACCTGTTTCAATCGGACACGGTTGGCAGCAAGGTCCACGTAACGCGCCAACTGTGTTTAACGCGGTATTTAACGCTGCGCAGTTCTGGGATGGTCGTGCGGCTGACTTAGCTGAGCAAGCGATGGGCCCTGTTCAGGCAGGTGTTGAGATGGCAAGTACGCCAGAGCGTGTTGTCGATACTCTGAATAGTATGCCTGAATATATTGATCGCTTTAGGGCATCTTTCCCTAATTATGATGATCCGGTGACCTTTGAAAATATGGCTTTTGCAATTGAAGCTTTCGAAGCTACCCTGATTACTCCGAACTCACCTTTTGACCTTTGGTTGACAGGCGATGATGATGCAATGACTAGCGATCAGAAAGAAGGTTTAGCACTCTTTATGGATAAGGGCTGTGCTGCCTGTCATGCCGGCGTTAACTTTGGTGGTCAGAACTACTTCCCATTTGGATTGGTACAGCGCCCAGGTGCTCATATTCTTCCAGAGGGTGACCGTGGTCGCTTTGAGGTAACTCAGACTGCAACGGATGATTATGTATTCCGTGCATCTCCTTTACGTAACATCGAACTAACTGCACCTTACTTCCATTCTGGTTCCATTTGGGATCTAGAAGAAGCGGTGGCTGTGATGGGTGTTGCTCAGCTGGGTGCAGAACTCAATGATCAGGAAGTTCTTAAGATTACTGAATTCTTGCGTGCTTTGACTGGTGAAATTCCACGTGTTGTTTATCCGCTTCTACCGGTAAGTACTCGTGAGACTCCTCGTCCAGTTAGCATGAGTGAAGCACCTCCGTACTAAGTTTTTAGTATAAATGAAACCAAAAAAACCGCTGAGATCAGCGGTTTTTTTTGGCTAAAGCTGATAAGACAGTTTCTCTTAATCAGCTTACAGATATCATTAAAGTGCTATTTAGCAAAGCTTATCTAATTTTTGCTTCAGAACTCCTTGTACTTGACCAGGATTGGCTTTGCCTTGGGTTAGTTTCATTACCTGTCCCATAAAGAATCCTAACATCTTGCCACGCTTGTCTGGTTCTGCAGCAATGTATTGCTCTACTTGAGGAGTACATTGAGCAATCACTTGATCAATAGCAGCTTCGATGGCACCCGTATCATTGACCTGCTTGAGTCCTTTCGCTTCAATAATCTCATCAGCACTGCCGCCTTCATTCCACATAATCTCAAAGACGTTTTTAGCGATTTTACCGGTGATAGTGTCATCCTGAATCCGGTTAATAAGACCTGCTAGCTGTTCAGCTGAAACGGGCGAGTGCTTCACTGTCAAATCAGCTTGATTCAATAGACGAGCAAGTTCTCCGGTAATCCAGTTAGCTGAAAGTTTGGCATTTTTGGTCAGTTCGGCCACTTTCTCAAAGTAATCAGCTTGGTTGCGATCTGAAGATAAAACACCTGCATCATATTCGGAGAGTCCGTATTGCTCTATAAAACGAGCACGGCGCGCATCAGGAAGTTCCGGTAATTCGGCACGAATAGCATCGATGTAGGCATCGTCAATGATTACAGGCAGCAGATCAGGGCAGGGGAAATAACGGTAATCGTTAGCTTCCTCTTTCGAGCGCATGCTGCGAGTTTCATTCTTATCAGGGTCATACAAGCGAGTTTCCTGAATGACACGGCCACCATCTTCAATGAGGTCTATCTGGCGAGCCACTTCAGTGTCGATGGCGCGTTCGATAAAACGGAAGGAGTTGATGTTCTTTAATTCGGTACGTGTACCCAGCTCCTCTTGTCCTTTTGGACGAACAGATACGTTACAGTCACAGCGCATCGAGCCTTCTGCCATGTTGCCATCACAGATGCCAAGAGTTGTAATAATGGCGTGTATCTTACGGGCATAAGCAGCAGCTTCTTTTGAGCTACGCATATCGGGTTCTGAGACGATTTCAACCAGTGGTGTTCCGGCGCGGTTTAGGTCGATCCCACTCATGCCATGAAAATCTTCATGTAATGACTTTCCAGCATCTTCTTCTAAGTGTGCATGATGAATGCGAACTCGACGAGTTTCGCCATCATCCGTTTCGATATCAACATAGCCTGGACCGACAATGGGTTCTGCTAGCTGAGTGGTTTGGTAGCCTTTTGGAAGATCAGGGTAAAAATAGTTCTTACGATCAAAAACAGACCGTTTACCTATTTCTGAGTTAACCGCTAGACCAAACATCACCGCCATGCGCAGCGCATTTTCATTAAAGACCGGTAAAGTGCCTGGCAGCGCCAAATCAACTGCACAGGCTTGTGTATTGGGTTCAGCGCCAAAAGCAGTGCTGGCACCTGAGAAAATTTTAGTCTTAGTAGAGAGTTGGGCGTGTATTTCCAACCCGATGACGACTTCCCATTCCATCTTTATTCACCCTCACTTATATTAGCAGGTGCACGTTGATGCCAATCAGTGACTTGTTGATACTGATGAGCAATATTGAGCAGTTTAGCTTCAGCAAAATAGTTACCGATAATCTGTAAACCTACCGGTAAATTATCTGCAAACCCACATGGAACCGATATTCCAGGTAAGCCAGCAAGGTTAAGTGATAGGGTAAAAATATCTTCCATATACATGGAAACGGGATCGCTATTTTTTTCACCCAGACGGAAGGCTGAGCAAGGTGTGACAGGTGCCATGATGACATCGACTTCATTTAAAGCTGCAATAAAGTCTTGTTGAATCATGCGACGAATTTGCTGCGCTTTACGGTAATAAGCATCATAGAAGCCTTCAGATAGCGCATAAGTGCCAACCATGATGCGACGTTTAACTTCAGCGCCAAACCCTTCTGCACGGGTTCGTTTGTATAGATCTTCTAAGTCTTTAGGGCTATCACAGCGATGACCATAACGGACGCCGTCAAAACGCGATAGGTTAGAAGATGCTTCAGCGGGTGCAAGAATATAGTAGGCCGGAATGCTGAGTTGAGTCTTAGGTAAGCTAATTTCTTTAACTGTAGCTCCCAGTTTTTCAAACTCTGCAATGGCTTCACG
>REDB01000097.1 GCA_007693685.1 Oceanospirillales bacterium | reverse complement strand
AACAAGAGACTGTTAATCCAGTAACAACCTCTAGCGTGGCTAAAACCACGACGCGCAAGTTAAGTTATAAGTTGCAGCGAGAGTTAGATGCACTGCCGGCAGAATTAGAAGCGGCAGAAACTAAGCTTGAAGCGCTACAGCAGGTTTGCGCTGATCCAGATTTCTATAATCAAGATCATGCACGGGTGAATCAAACATTGGAAGCGCTGCAGCAGCAAGAGGCGCTACTTGAGCGCCTCATGGAGCGTTGGGTAGAGCTTGAAGCAATGCAGGAATAGTGGTTTTAGCCACTATTTAGCACTCTGATCTTTCACTCGAACGGCTAACACATCACATTGTGCACCATGCAATACCCCGTTTGCGGTCGAGCCTAGTAACAAGGCAAGACCGTGACGGCCATGGCTACCCACAATGATTAAGTCTGCAGAAACTTCACGTGCCACTCGATGTATCTCTGACTCAGTGTGTCCTGTGACGATATGACGTCGGCTAACAGGGTGATCAACGGTTGCGCAGAGTTGATTCAGCTTTTGCTCTGCGTGCTCATCAAGTTGCTCTTGAATAGTAGAAAGATCCATGGGGACATCACCGCCATAGGCGAAGGTGAGAGGTTCCACTACATGAATGATATCCAGCTCGGCATCACAGAGCCGAGCCAGCTCAGCGGCTTTAGTGATCAACTGGTCTGATTCATCAGAAAGATCAATTGCCAATAAAATGTGTGAATAAGTGCTCATGGCCGTGCCCTTTTTAGATGAGTGAATGAATTCTTATTAAGTATAGGATAGTAATATGGAATGGGTAATTTCGATACTGGTGATGCTGTCTTTAATAGGTTCTATCATGTGGGTTAAACCGAGTCCAAGAGAAAAACTTATCTCTGAAATTCGACTCCACGCTCGCAAGCTAGGCTTTACAGTAAAAATGGCTGAGATTGAAGCTACTAGAGGAAAGGGTGAGATGGAACCTCAAAAACTTCGCTTGCCTGCTTATCACTTGCCCAGAAAATACCTAACTAAGAGTGAGAAGGGTCAGTGGATTTGTTGGCAGGTCTTTCGTACCGAGAATGCGGCTAATCGAGGGCTGCCCGAAGGATGGTCATGGAAAAAAGGAGAGTTTGAAGTCACTAAAGAGATGTGCGACATGATTTGCCAGTTAATAGAAAAGTTGCCGAAGGGCGTTAAAGCTCTAGAATCAACACCTATTCAGTTTACTGTGTATTGGCGAGAAGAGGGTGGAGTTGATGTACTAGATGCCATTTTTGATGCTGTTCAGCCCTTTGTAAAAAAGGAACTTTAATAAAAAATTTATGTATAGGTGGTTGCAATGAAATTACCTGAACTAGGTCTTTATCGTCATTACAAAGGTAATGAGTATGATGTAATCGGTCTAGCCCGACATTCCGAAACAGAGGAATGGATGGTGGTATACCGATCAATTAATGCGTTGCAAGATCTTTGGGTCAGGCCAGCAGAAATGTTCGTAGAGGATGTAACCCTACCAACCGGAGAGGTTGTTGCTAGATTTGAGTTTACTAGATCTTCCCATGAGTAGTATTAAAGCTTATTACTGTTGTTCTTTTAGGTAGGCGTCTATTGTCTCCGCTAAAGCCCCCGGTCCAAGATCTTTCTTGGGTTGTAATTGATCAATTAATCCCTGTAAGGGTAGAAGTCTGTCACGTTTTTGATGCTGTGGGACTGCTGCTCTGACCAACATCGCTTTAGCGTGTTTAAGATGGGTTAAAGCAGCAACCTTATCACCCTGTTGCATGAGTGCTTTACCTTGAATGATATGGGCATCAGCAACCATGGAGACATTCAACCAGTAGAGTTCTTGTTGATAAGTATGAGCTAATTGCGCGGTCATTTTGCCTTTGTTTGCCATATCAATAATGAGCTTTTCAGCGAAATTGATATAAATTTGAGCTTTTCGAACGGCGCGGTCATTGTTGAAAGGATCTTGCTTAGGGCGAGTTCGGTCAGTGTTATCTTTAATTTTGCTGACTTCGGTCATTAATTCTGAGTCAGGAGCCAGTACACCTATTTCTTCAATCAAGGATAAGGCGTGCTGATTGAGTTTATCGATAATGTCGCCTCGGCAATTAATTTCTTTGAGTACCGATAGTGCGTTAAGTGTATGTTCTGACTGTTCTTTAAGCCACTTTAGTCGTGTGTTTCGATACTCTCTTTCACGTTCACGTGATGTGATGACATAGTTAACCGTTAGCGCAGCTAAGCCTAAAGCAGCAATCAGAAATACGTACAACAGGTTGTTACTCAGCATCAGATTTGGCACTCTGGTCGCATTAAATGAATCAAAGAAATAAGATCGATAGCACATTTTACGCTCTATTTAGACTATTATGGCAACTTTTACGTAAAGTTAAACTCTCTAAATCTAACGGATTGACTTGACCCAGTCCGACTCAACACTTATATATGCACGATATTTTCCGACGCATAGCGACATTAAGGAATCGATTGAATGGGTAAAACCCTTGTCATTGTGGAGTCACCGGCCAAGGCCCGCACGATCAACAAATACCTCGGTAGCCAATATGTGGTTAAGTCTAGCGTGGGCCATATTCGTGATTTACCAACCAGTGGAAGCGGCTCAGCCACCTCAGATCCCAAAGAGCGTGCCAAACTAGCTGCTCAGACTCGCAAGCTTTCTGACGAAGCGAAAGCTGAATATCGTAAGAAAAAATCACACGAGCAGTTAATTAAACGTATGGGTATCGACCCAGATCATGGCTGGGATGCTCGTTATGAAATACTGCCGGGTAAAGAAAAAGTTGTTGATGAACTTAAAAAGTTAGCAGCCAATGCCGATGAAATTTATCTCGCAACGGATTTGGATAGAGAGGGGGAAGCAATAGCTTGGCATTTACGTGAAGCTATTGGTGGGGATGACTCTCGGTTTAAGCGTGTTGTGTTTAATGAAATAACCAAGAAAGCGATTAAAGAGGCTTTTAAAGAGCCCGGCGAGCTAGCCATGAGCCGAGTCAATGCTCAGCAGGCTAGACGCTTCTTAGATCGTGTTGTCGGTTATATGGTTTCTCCTTTGCTTTGGGAGAAGGTAGCCAGAGGTTTATCTGCGGGGCGTGTGCAATCCGTTGCCGTTAAACTGATTGTTGATCGTGAACGAGAGATCAGAGCATTTATCCCCGAAGAGTATTGGGAAGTGTTTGCTTCGACCGTCAGTCAGCAGGGTGATGCGCTTAAACTTCAAGTCACGCGTTATGGTGATGAAGCCTTTAGGCCGACCAGCTCGGATGAAACGAATAAGCTAGTTGAACTGTTAAAGGTCGCTGATTACGTAATCACCGGTCGAGAAGATCGTGCGACCAGCAGTAAGCCGTCAGCGCCGTTTATTACCTCAACACTGCAGCAAGCTGCAAGCACACGCTTAGGTTTCGGTGTTAAGAAAACCATGATGATGGCTCAGCGTCTATATGAAGCGGGTTACATCACCTACATGCGAACTGACTCAACCAACTTGAGTGAAGATGCAGTTAATGCTTGTCGCGAATATATTCAAAGTAACTTTGGTGATCGCTATCTTCCAGAGCAGCCGCTTCGATATAGCAGCAAAGAAGGTGCCCAAGAGGCACACGAAGCGATTCGTCCTTCTGATGTCAATATCACCGCAGATGCTTTAAATGGTATGGAGTCAGATGCTGAACGCTTATATGACTTAATACGACGCCAGTTTTTAGCTTGCCAGATGACGCCAGCGCAATATACAAGCACGCGTATCACGGTTAATGCAGGTGATTTTGAGCTTTCTGTTAAAGGTCGTATTCTGCGTTTTGATGGTTACACTCGTGTATTGCCAGCACGTGGCAAGAATGAAGAAGATATAATTCTTCCTGATCTACAGAAAGGTGATCAGCTTAAATTAGAAGGGCTGGAGCCAAAGCAGCATTTTACTCGTCCATCACCCAGATACACTGAAGCCAGCTTGGTTAAAGAGTTAGAGAAGCGAGGCATTGGTCGTCCATCTACCTATGCAGCGATCATCTCTACCATTCAGGATCGTGGCTATGTAGAAGTACAAAACCGTCGTTTTTATGCCCTGAAAATGGGTGATATCGTGACGGAGAGACTCAATGAAAGCTTCTCAGACTTGATGGATTATAGCTTCACCGCTCGTATGGAAAGCTATTTAGATGAGGTTGCTCGTGGTGATCTTGAGTGGAAAGTTCTATTAGATCGGTTTTATGCTGACTTTGTTAAAGATCTAGAAACAGCTCAAGATGCAGAGCAGGGGATGAGGCCTAATACACCCACTCCTACGGATATTGATTGTCCAGAATGTGGTCGTCATATGATGATTCGTACTGGCAGTACGGGTGTGTTCTTGGGTTGTTCGGGTTATAACCTTCCACCGAAGGAACGTTGTAAGTGCACCATAAACCTCATTCCAGGTGATGAAGTAGTTAGTGCAGATGCTGATGATGAAGAAGCTGAATCACGTATCTTAAGAAGTAAGCACCGCTGCAAGCTTTGTGGAACGGCGATGGATGCTTACTTGTTAGATGAAAATCGCAAGCTACACATCTGTGGTAATAACCCAGATTGCAGTGGCTTTGAGATAGAGCAAGGTAATTTTAGAATTAAAGGCTATGATGGTCCAACTATCGAATGCGATAAGTGCGGATCTGATATGCAGTTAAAAACGGGTCGTTTTGGCAAGTTCTTTGGCTGCACCAATAGCGAATGTAAAAACACTCGTAAGTTATTACGCAGCGGTGAACCAGCTCCACCTAAAATGGATCCGGTCGCAATGCCAGAGTTAGCTTGTGAAAAAGTAGACGATACCTATGTGCTTCGTGATGGCGCGAGTGGATTATTTTTGGCAGCCAGTCAGTTTCCGAAAAAGCGTGAAACACGTGCGCCCTTAGTAAAAGAGCTGCTGCCTCATAAAGATGAGATAGATCCTAAGTATCATTTCTTGTTAACTGCTCCAGTTCAAGATGATGAAGGAAATCCGTCTATCGTGCGTTACAGTCGCAAGACTAAAGAGCAGTATGTGATGACTGAGTCTGAGGGTAAGGCAACAGGCTGGCGCGCTTTTTACGATAATGGACGTTGGGTTGTTGAACAGGCCAAAAAACGAGCTGCCAAATCCTAATAGTCTCTGTTTGAGCAATTTTTGAACGATTTGAAGTATCCCTGGAGGGGACAATGAGTGAAGTGTATCTAGCACGAACAAATCAGAAACTTAACTTTGTTCGGTTGCATTTAGATGCGTTACAAGCAGCCCAAAATTCCAACTCATGGAGTAAACATGCCCTGATCGAGTCATACCAAGAGTCGATCCTTTTTCATCTGGTGTCCGCTTATAGCTCTTTACTGAGAGAAATTGCTGAGCGCTACCAAGTGGATGTGAACAGCGTTACGACGTTGGATGATCTAGTGCGTGGTTTTGAAACATCAGGTTTCGAATCACCTGAGTTAAACGAGTTGTTGCATCTTGAAGCTGATCAACATAATTGGCTGCATCAGTTACAACAGTCTTATGCGGCTTGCTGGAAAGCAGTTGATAAAGAGAAACCTTCTTCTGTTGCGAGCTTGTCTGAAATACAGGTGATGCAAGTTAACCCAAATCATGCGGGTGATGCAGGCGTTTTTTCAGAATATCAAAACTGGTTAGGCCAGATGAGACAGTTAGTTGAGAAACTTCGGGAAGGTATGCAGGAGTGGTAAGCTCCTGCATCAAAGTCTAGTCTTGTCCTTTCGTTAAGGCAGTGTTTAGCTGCCTTGACGTATAACACCCACGCTTAGTCCTTCGATTTCTAACTCATCATGAGCTAAATCTAGTTCAATGGGTGCAAACTCTTCATTTTCGGCTATTAAGCTGACCTTTGTGCCATCACGCTGAAAGCGTTTTACAGTCACTTCATCACCGATACGAGCAACCACAATTTGTCCATTACGAACATCACGTGTTTGATGAACCGCCAACAGATCACCATCCATTATTCCGACATTTTTCATACTCATGCCGCGTACACGAAGAAGATAATCGGCTTTAGGGTGAAAAAAATCTGGGGCGATATTGCAGCGCTGTTCGATATGTTCAATTGCCAAAATAGGAGAACCAGCTGCGACCGCACCTATTAACGGAAGACCTGTTTCTTCAGCTTCTACACTAGGCTCATCCGGAAGACGAATGCCGCGAGAGGTGTGTTGAATCATCTCAATCGCGCCTTTTCGCTGCAGTGCTTTTAAGTGTTCTTCTGCTGCATTGGCTGACTTAAATCCCAGCTCTTTTGCAATTTCAGCTCGTGTGGGTGGATAACCCGTTGCTTCAATATGGCGACGGATACAATCAAGAACTTCTGTTTGACGCGCTGTAAGTTTCATTTTTTAACCTGTTTTTGTGTACAGTTACTGCATTTTTGTACAGTATTGTCTCTACGTCAAGTCTGTTGTGTCTGAAAAGGTATGTTTTTGTTAAACTCTAGGCTGAAAACACAGAGGGTCTTCGCTTGCTGGACGTATCATTAAAAAAAGAGATACAAACTGCCTATAGTCAGTTTTTGGATAGTCGTGGTTTAAAAGCACGTCCAGCACAAAAACAGATGATTGCTGCGGTTGCCAGAACACTGGGAGCTATACGTGCCGATGAAAAGGGCAAGCGTTTAGGTGAATCTCATATAGTCGCGGTTGAAGCTGGTACCGGTACCGGTAAAACGATTGCCTATCTTTTGGCAGCCTTACCGATTGCGAAACGCCACAATCTGAAATTAGTGGTCTCTACAGCGACAGTAGCTTTGCAAGAGCAGTTGATCGATAAAGATCTACCAGAACTCGCTGAACATGCAGGGTTGAGTTTTCGCTATACCTTGGCAAAAGGTCGAGGCCGCTATCTTTGCTTGAACAAAGCAGAACAACTTCTTGATAATCAAGTGTCTTTGGGTCAGATGGCGCTTTATGAAGATGAAGAGCAACTCAAGGTCGAACCTTCGGTGTTGGAAAAAGTTCGCCTGATTATGCAGCGTTATGCTGAAGGTGTTTGGGATGGCGATAAAGATAAGCTAATTGAGGCTCCGGCTGATGACACTTGGAGTCTTCTAACCAGTGATCACATGCAATGCAGTAATCGCCGTTGCATCAATTTTAGTGTCTGTCCTTTTTATCGTGCCCGCGAACAGATGGTTGATGCTGATCTTGTAATCGCCAATCATGATCTAGTGCTTGCTGATCTGTCTTTAGGCGGAGGTGCTATTCTTCCAGAGCCTTCAAATACACTCTATGTTTTTGATGAGGGACATCATCTAGCAGATAAGGCCGGTAGTCATTTTTCTTATAGTTTAAGACTGTTAACGGCAGTACGTTTGATTGGCGGGATGGAAAAGAAACTTTTGCAGTTCAGTCAGCACTGCAGCTCTAGTTTTCTTGATGATCTTGTAACTAGGATGCATCAACCTATCGCTGATCTTTTAATGGCACTTAACGCATGGCGTGAACTTGCAGAAGGTTTATCCTTTGATTCGGATCGAGGGCGAACACCTAGGGTTAGGTTTGCTAATGGTAGACAGCCTGAGAGTTGGATGATCCCCGCAAAAGAAGTCTCTCATTGCTGTCAACGACTCTTGCAGTATCTTGAGCAGCTAGGCGCATTGTTAAAAGAGGCAATGGAGGGCAATCTTGCGGATATTGAACGAGGTCAGGCCGAAACTTTCTTTCCACAGTTAGGTTTTTTACTTAATCGTATTCAACAAATGAGTTGGTTGGCTGGAAGTTTTGCGCGACCCGATGAAGTGGGTCAAAGTCCTATCGCTCGATGGGTGGTACTGCATGAAACACTTCAAGGCCCCGAGTTCGAGTGTTGTAGTAGTCCGGTTTCTGTCGCCGCAACCTTGCAAGAACATTTATGGCAAGCTTGTTTTGGCGCGTTAATCACCTCTGCTACTTTGACTGCATTGGGGAATTTTGACCGCCTTAAACAAACTCTCGGTTTACCTGAGGATACTCCTTGTGAGCGATTGATGAGTCCTTTTGATTATTTCAATGCCGCTGAGCTGCATATTCCGAAAATGCGCAATGATCCGGGTCGAGTCGATGAGCATACAGAAGAGGTGACAGCCTTTCTTAATGCTGAACTGCCAAAGCTAACAGCTAGCTTAGTGCTGTTTAGTTCATGGAAACAGATGTTCAAGGTTTTAGAAGGTCTGGATTCAGTGTTAAGAGATCGAGTGATAGAGCAGGGTGGTCGCTCTAAATCTGCTATGTTGCAACAGCATCGAGAGCGAATTGATCAAGGTCAGCCAAGTTGCCTGTTTGGATTGGCTTCTTTTGCTGAAGGTGTCGATTTACCCGGTGATTATCTTACGGACGTCATCATAACTAAGCTTCCCTTCAGTGTCCCAGATGATCCTGTGGATGCTACCTTAGCAGAGTGGATCGAACAGCAAGGAGGAAATGCTTTTTCAGATTTAGCGGTGCCTGTCGCATCTATGCGTCTAACACAAGCGGTGGGTCGCTTGTTAAGAACAGAGAAAGATCGCGGAAGAGTCGTGATTTTAGACCGTCGTTTGACTGGTAAATTTTATGGTCGACAAATCCTAGATGCCTTGCCACCTTTTCGTCAGGTGTTCTGACAGGGTAAGATAGCTAGTGGAAAATGATGAACAATTGGAAGGTAATCTCTTGAATACAGAAGAACAGCGTCAGACACAAGCCGAATCTGATCAAACCACCGCTCAAGATAAAGAGCCTAAACCACGTCGTAAACGTCGTGACAGTGGTAATAATCGGGGCAATAGCCGTCGCAAGAGCTGGACGCCGCAGGAGTTTATTGTGCCTGAGGTGGCTGATCGTAGACGCTTCCACGACTTTAACTTACCCGATGCTTTGATGCATGCTATCGCTGATCTGGGCTTCGAGTATTGTACACCCATTCAAGCAGCAACGATTGAACATGCATTGGAAGGCAAGGATCTGATCGCGAAGGCACAAACTGGAACTGGTAAGACAGCTTCTTTTTTGATCGGGATTATTACTGATCTGTTGGACTTTCCCCTCGAAGAACCACGTAAGCTTAAAGAGCCGCGAGCATTGTTGATTGCACCGACTCGCGAATTGGCACTTCAAATTGCTGCCGATGCAGAAGGCTTAGTTCGTTATTCAGACCTATCCGTAGTTTCACTCGTAGGTGGCATGGATTACGAAAAACAACGCAAAGCTTTGGCTAAAGGGCCAGTTGATCTTTTAGTGGCAACGCCGGGTCGATTAATTGATTTTGTTAAATCAAAAGATGTCGATCTATACAACGTAGAAGTGATGGTGTTGGATGAAGCGGATCGCATGCTAAGCATGGGCTTTATCCCCGATGTTCGTACTATTATTCGTCATACGCCGCGAAAAGGACCAGATCGTCAAACCTTGCTATATAGCGCAACTTTTTCTGATGAGATCATGAACTTGGCGCGTCAATGGACACAGGATCCTGTTCAGATAGAGATAGAATCTGAGTCACAAGTGACTGATAACATCACTCAAACGGTGTTTTTAGTCTCTTCTGAGGATAAATATACGCTGCTAAGAAATTACTTGCGGGTAAATAACATTGAACGCGCTATCGTGTTCTGTAACCGTCGCCATGAAACGCGTGATTTAGCCGAAAAACTCCGTCGTGACGGTGTGCGTTCAGCACTGATGTCTGGTGAAATCCCGCAAAATAAGCGTGTCAAAACTTTAGAAGATTTCCGTAGTGGTAAAATTCAGGTTTTGGTCGCCACTGATGTGGCTGGGCGAGGTATTCACATCGATGGCGTCACTCATGTCATCAACTATCAATTGCCAGAAGAAGCAGATGATTATGTTCACCGTATCGGTAGAACCGGTCGTGCCGGCGCAATGGGTGCTTCTATCTCTTTTGCTTGCGAAAATGACTCCTTCTTAATTCCTGAAGTGGAAGCCAATACCGGCGTTAAGCTAGTCTGTGTTCATCCTGACCCAGAGCTATTAGAGCCCATTGAAGCGCCTAAAGCAGAGGTTCAAGTGGTTGTTGAGCAATCAGAAGACAACTCTGAGGAAGGCTCAGTCTCCGAAATTGCAGAGTCTGAGGATTCTTCTCTAGGCGACACAACAATAGAAAGCAGTAGCGAACAGAGCATTGAAGAAGTTGTCGAAGAAAATATCGAAGCAGTTGACGAAAAAACTATCGAAAACTCTATCGATGAGCCTAAGAAACTGGATTGATTATGCAGCAAGATAAACACCGTACAGGCAAACTTAGAAACATTTTGGGTATCGTCGTTAGCGCCTTTTTTGTGGTGGTGGGAATTGCAGGTTTTCAACGAACTCAAGATCCCATGCTGCTACTTGCTTTTGTGGTAATGGCGATTTTATCCTTCGGTATCATTAGTTTGGTTTTTCGTTTAGTGGATCGATTGTTAGATTCGCTTGATCAACATCGTCCCAAGTAACGTCTGGAGAATCATGTGAGCCAAGCGTCGCACATTGCTGTATTAGGTGGTGGAAGTTTTGGTACCGTCATCGCTAACATCATGGCTGAGAAAGGTATTGCTGTCAGACAGTGGATGCGAGACCAAGAGCGAGTGGATGAGATTAATACCACTCGCTGTAACTCTCGTTATCTCCCTGACTATCTGTTAGCTAAAGATTTAGAGGCGACAACAGAACTGGGTTACGCTCTTGAAAATGCCGAAGTGGTGTTTATTTCTGTACCCAGTCATGCGGTTAGGGATGTAGTTCGCCAATCAGTTAATTACCTTAGACCTCAGCAGTTGTTGATTAGCACCACTAAAGGGATTGAAGCAGAATCTTTCAGCTTAATGAGCGAGATCATTGCAGATGAAATACACAATGCTCGAGTAGGGGTGTTGAGTGGGCCTAATCTAGCTAAAGAGATTGCTCGCAAACAACTGACGGCTACGGTTATTGCGAGTCAAGATGAAGCCATACGAACTCGTATTCAGCAGCTTTTGCATAGTCCCTATTTTCGTGTGTACGCTAGTACTGATACCTATGGTGTCGAATTAGGTGGAACACTGAAGAATATCTATGCTATTGCCGCTGGTATGAGCGCCGCATTAGGCATGGGAGAAAATACCCGTAGTATGTTAATGACGCGTTCGCTGGCAGAGATGAGTCGTTTTGCTGTTTCAATGGGAGCAAATCCGATGACTTTCTTAGGGTTAGCGGGTGTAGGCGATTTAATTGTGACCTGCATGTCACCTTTGAGTCGTAACTTCAGAGTAGGTTTCGCGTTGGGTGAAGGTAAAACTCTTGATGAAGCAGTATCTGTGTTAGGCGAGGTTGCTGAAGGCGTTAATACTCTGCATCAAGTTCGTGATAAAGCAATCGAAAAGGATATATATATGCCTTTGGTGAGTGGTTTATACGAAGTGGTGTTTAACGCTGCTCCAGTAGCTGAAATTGCCCGGAGTATGATGGCTAACGCACAAAGCAGTGATGTTGAATTTGTCTTGCCGCGGGATAACGCCGTAACCTCTGGAGTTAATCCATCAATACGACGCTAATGCCAACTGAACTAAGGGTTTCTTTGCCTCACCTTCAGATGCGAGGTTTAATCTGGGGAAATCCCTCAAAAGAACCAATCATCGCCTTACATGGCTGGCTGGATAATGCAGCCAGTTTTTTCACCCTAGCTCCACTATTAGATGAATACCAAGTGATTGCGCCCGATCTGGCGGGTCATGGTTTTTCAGATCATCGACCAGCAGGTACGCCTTATTATGTCTGGGATAATGTTGCTGATGTGCTAGCCTTAGCGGATTATTTGGAACTGAATTCATTTCATTTGGTCGGACATTCTATGGGTGCTGGTATTGCCTCTCTGCTTTCGGCTGTTGCTCCAGAACGGGTAAAGTCGGTAGTTTTGCTAGATGGCCTTGTACCTGTTACAACACCTGCTGAACAAAGCCCACAGCAGATGACAATGGCACTGCGTCAACGTAAACGCATCGCTGAGCGTACGCAACGTTATTACGATAATTTTGAAGATGCAGTAGTCGTCAGAGCTAAAAGTCAGTATCCGGTACCTTATGAAGCATCCAAAGCACTCGTTTCGCGTGCAATCACGCAAACAGATGCTGGATGGCAGTGGCATACTGATCCCTATCTATTTGCGCCGTCTGTGCTAAGGTTAACGGAAGGTCAAGTTGCTGAATTCTTGAGGGTAATTAAATCGCCCGTGTTGTTGTGTTTAGCTGAAGAGGGAATTGCAACAGAGCAAACCTATCAGCTAGCAAAATACGTAACAGATATTGAAGTGGAATGTTTGCCTGGAGGCCATCATTTTCATCTTGAGGATAGATATGTAGCGGAAGTGGTAAAACGTATTTGTCGTCACTTACAAGATTGATAAGAACAACAATCCAGAAAGTTAACATGGCAGAATAACAATCTGCGCGCTTAAAGCGTATAAGGAGTCACCATGTACGATCGTTTGATCAAGCTATTTATTTTAGCGGCCCTGATCATTGCTAATCCAACCTATGCTTCTAATCAGTTTCCTGATTGGTTTACCCCTTTTCCCTTAGCCAGCCTTGAGAACCAATCAGCTAGTGTTACACAAGATTATCAACTGCCTTTAAGCCAGATTACCCGAATTCAGGGTTTATTGCGTACTCAGAACGAACTGCGTTTAAAAGGAGATTTGATTCGAAGAACTTGGCAGCTTTCCCCAGGAAACACACCTGAGCAGGGTTTTGACCATGTGCGTGACCAGCTTTTACGTCAACAAGCCAATATTTTGTTTGAGTGTTCATCAAGACAGTGTGGTGCAAGTAACCTATGGGCTAACCAAGTGTTTGGATATGCTAATCTTCTAGGTGTCGATAGCACGCAGTTCTATTTAGCAGCAGAGATCGAAACTGGTCACATGGCAGTCTATGCAGTGCGTCGCGGAAATGGTCGCTCTTATTTACATATCGATTATATTCATGTGGCACCTGCGGTGGTTGAGCAGGTGGCAGAACCTCAAATGGAAGATGTTGCTGACCTTACTTGGCAACAACAGCTAGGTGAAGTGGGCTATGTAGATTTACATGGTTGGTCAGCGGCAGAACCAGAGACTCTTCAACGACTGCTTGCACTGCTAGATGATGACCTAGAGCTAAAGCTTCGCATAGTGGTTCATCAAAAAGTTAATACAGGTGATACAGGTTTAACTGAGAGTAATGCTCAGGCTCAGCGCTTGGAAAGTGAACTGTTGGAGTCGGGTGTGATGCCAGAACGTGTTTCTGTATTTGGAATAGGGTCCTTAGCGCCCAGTATTCTGGGATCTGATGATCACGCTATTACGTTGATTAGACTAGAGGAATAGTTACATGCCTCGCGTATCGCTTGTTTTAGGGGCAGGTGGTGCCCGAGGTTACGCGCATATTGGTGTAATTCATCAGTTGCAGTCGCGTGGCTATGAAGTAGTTTCTATTTCTGGTAGTTCGATGGGAGCCCTGGTTGGAGGGCTTTACGCGGCAGGTGGATTAGATGCTTATACAGAATGGGTGAAAACTCTTAATTGGATAGATGTCGTTAGGTTGTTGGACTTGCACTTCTCGCATGGAACCATTCGAGGAGACAAGGTCTTTGCCAAGATTGAATCGATGATTGGAAACCCTAATATCGAAGATCTTCCAATTCATTACACAGCTGTTGCTACTGACTTAACACGCCATAAAGAGGTGTGGTTTCAAGAGGGATCATTGCTTGAAGCCATTCGAGCTTCCTCTGCAGTTCCGGGAGTATTTTCTCCAATCCGTAGAGGAGAGCGTATCCTAGTCGATGGTGCTGTACTGAACCCTTTGCCTATGATTCCAACCGTTGCTGTTGAGTCTGATATGATTTTAGCGGTAGATCTTAACTGCGCGGATGATGATGTTGATCCAGAGGTGCTGCCTAGAATTCAACATATGCTGGCGCAGCGAAGTTTTAATGCTAGCCAGCGTATTGGGGTTATTGTTAGTTCGATGGAAGTGCTGCATGGTGCTTTGAGCCGCTATAAAGTGGCAGGATATCAGCCAGATCTTTTACTGCATATTCCTAAGTCTATTGCAGGATTTCATGAGTTTCATCGTGCGAATGAATTGATCGATGCGGGTTCACGTATTGCGGCTATTCAGTTAGACCAGTATGAAGCGCGAGGTAAAATAAAACCAACCTTGATGGATGACCAGTATAGTTAGCGTTTCTCTGTTTTCAGTAAGACGTAGACTGCTCCTGTTCCACCATCGCGGGGTTGAGCAGAGCTAAAAGCCAACACGCTAGGTATTTGTCTTAACCAGTCATTGATATAAGACTTTAATACAGGACTTTGACCAACCTGCGAAAACGCTTTGCCATGAACTATTAAAACACAGCGTGCTTGTTGACGTTGAGCGTCTCGAATAAAGCGGCTAACTTCATCTCTTGCCGCTTCTATGGTGTAACCGTGCAGATCAAGACCTTGTTCCCACGGGATATGGCCTAAGCGAAGTTTTTTCAAGCGCCTGATTTGAATGCCGGGCGTTGCAAAGAGTAGCTCATCTTCCGATTCAACTAATTCAGAGACCTCTGCGGACAAACCATCAATAAACTGCTCTGGTTCTTGTTCTGCCATGCGCCGGCGGTAGGCTAGCTCGGGAGATTTTTTTAAAGTGGGTTTACGACCCAATTCAGCTCGAGTAGATTTGATGCGATTGACGTCTTTCATTAGCGATTGAAAGTCGACATCTAACTCATCATCGGGTGTCGGTTTAAACTCTGTCATGGCGTTTAGGTCATAAATTCTTTAATATTAGCGTATATTTGCATACGCATGCTAAGCGATTCAATTGGTTAATGACAACAGGATCTTCAGATGTCTGGTAATACTATCGGCAAACTTTTCACTTTTACCAGTTGTGGTGAAAGCCACGGACCCGCTTTGGCGGCCATTGTAGATGGTTGTCCACCAGGAATCCCATTAACTGAAGAAGATCTTCAAATTGATTTAGATCGTCGCAAGCCTGGTACTTCTCGTCATACGACACAAAGGCGTGAAGCCGATGAGGTAAGAATCCTTTCGGGTGTCTTTGAAGGCCGTACGACGGGAACGCCAATTGGCTTATTGATTGAGAATACCGATCAACGTTCAAAAGACTATTCAGAGATTAAAGATACCTATCGTCCAGCCCATGCTGATTATGTATATGATCACAAGTATGGTTTTAGAGATTATCGAGGTGGTGGTCGTTCTTCGGCACGCGAGACTGCCATGCGAGTAGCAGGTGGTGCTATCGCCAAGAAAGTGCTCAGTCAACTAGGTGTTACAGTGCGTGGATATCTATCTCAGTTAGGTCCTATCGCTATTGATCCACAGCGTTTCGATTGGGATCAGGTTTCTGAAAATCCGTTTTTCTCACCTGATGCGGATGCTGCTGAAAAAATGGCAGATTACATGGACGCACTGCGTAAAGAGGGTAACTCAGTCGGTGCTCGTATCTCCGTAGTGGCATCGGGTGTCCCTGTGGGTTTAGGCGAGCCTATTTTTGATCGTTTAGATGCTGAATTAGCTCATGCGTTGATGAGCATTAATGCCGTAAAAGGTGTCGAGATAGGGGATGGCTTCGCGGTTGTCGCTCAAAAAGGGACAGAGCATCGTGATGAGATGACACCTGAAGGATTTTTATCTAACCATGCTGGCGGTATTTTAGGTGGTATATCAACAGGACAAGATATCATCGCCCATATTGCATTAAAACCAACCTCTAGTATGCGATTGCCTGGTAAAAGTATTAATAATCGTGGTGAGGCGGTAGAGGTCATTACCAAAGGGCGTCATGATCCCTGTGTTGGTATTCGTGCTACACCGATTGCCGAAGCGATGATGGCAATGACCCTAGTGGATCATCTGCTGCGCCATCGTGGTCAGAACGCCGACGTTAAGACAGACTTGTTAAAACTTAAATAGGGTTATGAATATCAAAGACATTAACGATACATACAGGACGCAGGAACGGATGCAGCAGCATCAGAGTAAACCTATAGGATCTGCTGTTGCTGCAAGAGATCGAAAAGACTTCTTTGTCCGTCGTGATGATTATGAGTTTGCAGGTATGCATCTGATTATTGACCTGTTTGGTGCGTCTAATATCGATAGTCTTGAGCATATGGAAGAGGCTTTAAGAGAAGCTGTTGAAGCTGCAGGTGCGACGCTCTTGCATATTCACTTGCATCATTTTACTCCAAATGGCGGCATATCCGGTGTGGCCGTGTTAGCTGAGTCACATATTAGCGTACATACTTGGCCGGAACGCCAATTTGCTGCTTTTGATGTGTTTATGTGTGGAGATGCCCGTCCTGCTGACGCTGTTCCTGTTTTGGAACGCTATTTTTCACCCAGTAAAGTCGATGTTAAAGAGTATGTTCGTGGCAGAATGCCAGTGAGTGTAAGTCCATCAGTATGAAACTTTTCACTGAAACCTTAAGTGATGGTTATGGTCAATCTCTCAGCATCGATGAGCTTTTGTTTGAACAGCAAACAGAGCATCAGCACCTGATTATTTTTCAAAATCGCTTCTTTGGTCGTGTGATGGCTTTAGACGGCATCGTTCAAACCACTGAACGTGATGAGTTTATTTATCACGAAATGATGGTTCATGTACCCATGCTAGCCCATGGCGCTGCGCTAAGAGTGTTGATTATTGGTGGAGGTGATGGCGGTATTTTACGTGAAGTACTAAAGCACAGAAGCGTTGAGAAGGTTGTTCAGGTTGAAATTGATCAAGCAGTCATCGATCTGTGTAAAACCTTTTTGCCTAATCATTCAGCGGGTGCATTTGATGACCCCAGAGTGGAAATCAAAATTGCTGATGGTATGGCGTTTGTCTGTGAGGCTGACATAGAGCCTTTTGATGTTATTATTTCTGACTGTACGGACCCAGTAGGGCCGGGTGAAGTGCTTTTTTCTAGTAAATTCTATGAAGGCTGTAAACGTTTATTAAAGTCTAATGGAGTATTTGTTGCTCAAAATGGTGTGGTCTTTATGCAACCAGATGAGCTTATCAATACCCAGAATCGCTTAAGTCCTTACTTCAAGGATACTCGGTTCTATACCGTTGCAGTTCCAACCTATGTCGGCGGTGTCATGGCCTTGGCTTGGGGTTGTGATGATTTACAGACATCCCAGTTGAATGTTTCCTTGCTGCATCAACGCTATGAAGCTTCTGGTCTAAACTGTCGTTACTACACACCATCAGTTCATGCGTCAGCTTTCCATCTTCCCGCCTACGTACAAAACCTTATTGCGAAATAACCTTTGTAAAACTCATCTATTCAGTTCTGCTTCATCCCACTCAAGCTAAACTTACTTCTAATCAATTCAATCTATGAGCGTGTTTAGATGAAACCCATAATTTTTTTACTAGCGGTCAGCTTAAGCCTTCCCGTTTTTGCGTCACCTCCATCATTTACGCCCGCAGCATCAAATGATCGTGGACGGTCTGCAAATGCACCCGCAAATTCTGAGCAGCGATCTGCGCCACATTCGCGTCAGCAAAATGAGGACGTCTCAGCAGATTACCAAACCATTATTCGACGGGTTCTGGAAGAGTATTATGGACTTTCTTCTACCGAAGCCAATCAAACATTTGAGCAGAAGCGGATCCCACCAGGATTACAAAAAAAGCTAGCACGAGGGGGCGATTTGCCACCAGGTTGGCAAATGAAATTAGCTAGAGGGGATGTTTTCCCACCAGATCTGTACGCTAAGTCAACTCGTTTGCCTAAGCATTGGGCAGGACATAAAGGAAATGCTGAAGAGGAAGAGTGGTTGTTGTTAGAAGATAAAATTGTTCGTGTCGTTCAAGGGCAAGGTACGATTCTAGACATTATTGATATTACACAGGCAATACTAAGGTAAGTGACAAAGAACATAGAGTGAAGATCGATTTTAATATATCAAAATATTATAAATAAAATTATTGTTATAACTAACGTGTTCATATAATCTTCTTTCCCATAAATTAATATCTTTTATAGATTTTAGGAATATAGGGAAAGAAGATGAAAACGTTAAAGAAAGCAAAAACACTTGTCGCAGCCATCGTGCTAGGTCTGGGTGTCTCTCAGGTTCAAGCATCGGATCAATCATTACTGAACTCCTCTTATGATATCGCCCGCGAATTGTTCGCGAGTTATAACGAACACTTCGCTCAATACTGGCAAGAAAAAACCGGTCAAACCGTTGAAGTTCGTCAATCTCATGGCGGTTCATCTCGCCAGGCTCAGGCGATTATTGAAGGTTTGCGGGCCGATGTTGTTACCTTCAATCAGGTAACAGATATCGATATTTTGCATCAGCGTGGTAAGTTGGTTCCAGCGGATTGGCGTGATCAGTTGCCTAATGCTAGTTCTCCCTACTATTCAACCATGGCTTACTTAGTTCGTGAAGGTAACCCTAAAAATATACAAAACTGGGATGACCTAGCACGTGAAGATGTCAGTAGTGTCTTTCCCAATCCTAAAACCTCTGGTAATGGTCGTTATACCTACCTAGCTGCATACGGCTATGCTCAGCAGGCTTTCCCTGAAGATCAAGAGGCTATCGACAGCTTTGTTAGAACCTTCTTAAATCGAGTTGCAGTGTTCGACACTGGCGGTCGCGGTGCAACAACTACTTTTGTTGAGCGTGGTATCGGTGATGTGCTGATCACGTTTGAATCTGAAGTAAACAATATTTTGGCTGAGTTTCCAGATCAAAACTTTGAAGTAGTTGTGCCTAAAGTAAGCTTCTTAGCTGAGTTTCCAGTAGCTGTTGTAGAACGTCATGCTCAGCGAAACGGTAACTTAGAGCTAGCCAGAGCCTATCTTGAAGAACTTTATTCTGAAGAAGCTCAAAGATTGTTGGCTGGATTCAACTATCGAGTTCATAACGAAATCGTTCAGCAAGAGTTTTCTGAACAATTTCCTGAAGTAGAGCTTCTGACCATTGAGCAGATCGCAGGTAGTTGGGATAGCGCGATGGAGGTTCACTTTGCTAGCGGCGGCAAACTAGATCAGCTTCAGCGTCGATAAGCGGATAAGGAAAGTAACCCACTATGTCACTGGCGATCACATCGGCCATCTCATTAAACCCTAGCAAGCGAGTCTTGCCGGGGTTTGCCTTGAGCCTTGGCATCTCACTACTGTTTATCAGCTTGATATTACTGCTACCGATTACCGGACTTTTACTGCAAACAGCAGGTATGTCATGGAACGAGTATTGGTCAGTGATCAGTGATCCTCGAGTAGTGGCTTCGTACAAAGTGACTCTGTGGGCTGCCGCTTGGGCTTCAGCTTTCAATGGAGTGGTGGGTTTGCTCCTGGCTTGGGTACTGGTGCGTTACGAGTTTCCGGGAAAGCGAATTGTTGATGCTTTAATGGATCTTCCTTTTGCATTACCAACCGCCGTTGCGGGAATCACCCTATCTGCTCTCTTCGCTGAGAATGGTTGGTACGGTTCTATCCTTGCAGAGGCAGGAATAAAAGTGGCGTTTACTCCCCTAGGGATTATTGTCGCGATGTCCTTTACCAGCCTTCCTTTTGTTGTCAGAACCGTTCAGCCAGTGCTTGAAGATTTGGCTGTTGAGGATGAAGAAGCTGCTATTAGCATGGGTGGATCAGATTTAACGGTATTTAGACGAGTGATTTTTCCAAGTCTATGGCCGGCATTGTTAACGGGTATCGCTTTATCATTCACGCGAAGCTTAGGTGAGTTTGGAGCAGTTATCTTTATCGCTGGCAATATGCCTTATGTCAGTGAAATTACCAGTTTAATGATTTTTATTCGCTTACAAGAGTTTGATTACGCAGCTGCCAGTGCGATTGCATCGGTAGTTCTGTTAGCTTCGTTGATTTTGCTGTTCTTAATTAATATCTGGCAAGCTTTCTATTTGCGCCGGATTCATGGTCGATAAGGGTTTAACTCTTAAGGGTTTAACTATTAAGGATTTAACTATGCGAACCTCTGCACATCTTCGTATCGGTGATCAGCCTTGGGTTAAGTGGTCCTTAATCACCTTGGCACTATCACTCGTTACCTTGTTACTGCTGGTACCTTTATTTGCCATTTTTGCTCAAGCCTTTTCCGGTGGTTTAGAAAGCTACATTGCCAATGTCACTGATCGTTTTACATTGCATGCCATCGGTCTAACTTTATTTGTTGCAGCCTTAACGGTTCCGATTAACTTAGTGTTTGGTGTTTTTCTGGCTTGGCTAGTGACACGTTTTGAATTTCCTGGTCGCAAGCTGCTCATTACCTTGATCGACATACCTTTTGCCGTATCACCGGTGGTTGCAGGTCTATTATATCTTCTTCTATACGGTTCCAACGGTTGGATAGGTAGTCGGTTGATGGATCACGATATTCAGTTGATGTTCTCTTGGCCGGGTATTCTGATGGTCACCGTATTTGTCACCTGTCCATTTGTCGCTAGAGAATTGATTCCTTTGATGCAGCAGCAGGGTAAAGAGGAAGAGGAAGCCGGAGTCACCTTGGGTGCGAGTGGTTGGCAGTTGTTTCGTCGTATCACCTTACCCAATATTCAATGGGCTTTGATTTATGGTGTGGTGCTGACCAATGCGCGTGCCGTTGGTGAGTTTGGCGCGGTTTCGGTGGTATCTGGCAATATTCGTGGTGAAACCAATACCTTGCCTTTGCATGTCGAACTTTTGTATCAAGATTATAACGTGGTAGGTGCGTTCGCTAGTTCTTCGTTACTGGCAGGTATTGCGCTCTTGACCTTATTTGTGAAGTCTTTTGTTGAATGGCGTCAGGCTCGTCAACGCCAAGCGTTGAATGAGGAGGAAATATGAGTATTCGGGTTGAAAATGTCAGCAAGCGTTTCGGAAAGTTTCAGGCGCTTGAGCCGCTATCCTTGGAAATTCCTGATGGTCAGTTAGTGGGTTTGTTGGGGCCGTCAGGTTCCGGAAAAACAACGCTGTTGCGCATTATTGCCGGATTAGAAAGTGCCGATACTGGACGTATTTTGTTTCATGGCGATGATGTGACTGGTGTGCATGTTCGTGATAGACGAGTCGGATTTGTGTTTCAGCACTATGCGTTATTTCGCCATATGACCGTTGCTGAAAATATTGCTTTTGGTCTAGAGGTGATGCCAAAAGGGCAACGTCCTAATGCGAAAGAGATCAAAAAACGGGTACATGACCTGCTCGAGATGGTGCAGTTAGGTCAGTTGGCCAATCGTTATCCTGCTCAATTATCAGGTGGTCAAAAACAGCGTGTTGCGCTGGCTAGGGCACTGGCTATGCAGCCACAAGTGTTGTTACTAGATGAACCGTTTGGAGCCTTGGATGCCAAGGTGCGAAAAGATTTACGCAGATGGCTACGTAATTTGCATGATGAACTTCACTTCACTAGTGTCTTCGTTACCCATGATCAGGAAGAGGCATTAGAGTTATCTGATCAAGTGGTGGTGATGAGTGCCGGTAAAATTGAGCAAGTTGATACACCTCAAACTCTTTACGCTCAGCCAGATAGCCGATTTGTATTAGGCTTTTTAGGACATATCAACGTTTTACAGGGTGATGTAAATCAAGGGCGCCTTTCACAAGGTAATGCTTGGATTACTCTTAATGATCACCCAAATGCTAAACAAGTCGAATGCTATTTCCGTCCACACGAAGTCAAGCTGCAAACTCAACCATCACCTACTGCACATTTACCACTTAAGGTGAGTGCGGTCAGTTTAATTGGTGCTGAAGTTAGAGTGGAGCTTGAGGCCGATGGTTGGAGTAGTCCTGAACCTTGGGAGGTTGGAATCAGCCACGCTGAATACAATGCATGGCAACCGATGCGTGGTGATCGCTGCTATGCAGTGCCCGAAGTGGGCCATCTGTTTTCATCAGACAAAACAGAGCCTGAATTGATTCAGTGGTCACAAGCACAACAGCGCCCAGTAAGCACTGCTAGATCTAGTGTTGTCTCTTTATTTGCTAGCGCCTGATAGGATTGGCTGTTTGGCTTCTAGGGCGGCTTAATTCGATAGATTTAAACAACAAGTGTTGGACATTTTGCGCGACTGGCGACACGTTGAGAGACGCTACCTAAAAAATAGCCCTCAACGTCGCCATTGGTTCCGCGCGTTCCGACTACAATCAAGTCTACATCTTTATCTTTCGCAAACTTGACGATAGTTTTGGAAGGTCTTCCGCCTTTAACAAAGGCTCTAACTTTTTTAGCCCCTAAGAGCTTAGAGTTTTCGCGCGCGTGATTCACCACATCAGTGGCATATTCTTTTAATGCCTGATCAGGTATCTGAACATTATCAGGTCTGACCATAGACAAAGAGGCTTCAAATAAACTGTGATGCTTAAACACACAAATAAGATAGATCTCTGCGTCGGTTAATTTTTGTAGGTCAACAGCCTTTTCTAATGCTTTTAAAGCACCTTCAGAACCATCAACTGCGACTAGAATTTTTTTGAACACGTCGGTCTCCAAACTGCAGTAAAAGTGTTAACAGCTATTTTATTGAGTTATCTAATTGAGTTATCTAAAAGCTAAGTCTCGCAAAAATAGTGCTATTTGCGGGAAGAAAATGATCAACACCGACGCTAAGACCAACATCAATACAAAGGGAGGTGTTCCTCTTATTACTTCCCAATATGGTCGCTTAAAGATTGCTATCGCGGTAAAAATATCGCAGCCAAAGGGTGGTGTGGCTGATCCGATTGCCACCATCAGAGTAATCAAAATACCCACATGCACTGGATCTAATCCTGTCGAGGCGATCGCTGGAGCAAAAATCGGTGTTAGTACCAAGATCACAACGATAGGATCGACAAACATACAGGCAATAAAGAAAGCGATGGCAATCGCAAAGAGCACGCCAATGGGACCTGCTTGATCAATGCCTAACCCGCCTAAAATCGCTTGCGGGATTTGTGCAAAAGAGATGATCCATGAGAATCCATTTCCGACAGCGACAAGAATGAATACTACTGCGGTAATCAAACCAGTGGACTTTGCAATTTTGTAGATATCTGCTGCTTTTAATGAGCGGAAAACAATAAACTCAAGAATGACGGCATAAAGCACACAGGCAGCCGCAGCTTCTGTTGGGCTGAAAATACCGCCGTAGATCCCTCCAACGATAATCACAGGGAAGCCTAAAGGCCATAAAGCATCTTTGATAGCAATTAACCGCTCTTTCCAAGTGCTTTTAGGTTCGGTTGGTACGTTATGCATATAGGCATAGGCGATACAGTACGCCGAGAACATAGCCAAAATAAGTAAACCAGGACCTACACCTGCAATAAATAATTCACCTATCGAAGTACCAGTGATGACACCGTAGATAATCATGCCGATACTAGGTGGAATGAGAAAAGCGATATCACTAGAGTTTATGATTAAGGCAAGTGTAAAAGAATCTTTATATCCAGCTTTCAAAAGCTTCGGGCGTAAGGGAGAACCAACTGCAACGACGGTAGCTTGAGTAGAACCTGAGACCGCACCAAACAATGTACAGGAAGCAGCAGTACTAACAGCAAGCCCCCCTTTGATATGACCAATAAAGGCCATGACCATACCGATTAATCGGTTGGCAGATTGCCCTCTAGTCATAATATCAGCTGCTAGAATAAACATTGGCACTGCGATCAAGGCAGTCGGTCGAATCCCACCCATCATCTGCTGAATCATGATGTTCATCTGTGCAAAGCTATCAAAGGTCATGTAAAAGCCGACCAATGCTGCCATGATCAAAGGGATCATCATTGGGAACCCTAGTAACAAAAGAATGATCATGGTTGCCAGCATAATAGTAGTCATAGAGTTATCCTTTTATTCGGTCTTAGACTTCTGTTTCGGTGTCTTCATAGCCATCAACAACATGCGTAGATAAGTACACATCACGAGATGTCAGGTTTTTGATAGCAGTGAGAAGGTATTGAATACCGGTGACTGTAAAGCCGATTGGAACCCATACATACATGAGGTACAAAGGAATGCCCATAGTGGGTAACACACGGCCAGTATTGTATATGCTGAGGATGTAGGTGTATGAGTAATAGCAGAGAAAGAACATCGTGCCTGATGTGATTAAGGCAATAAAGATCATTAAAATGCGGCGTGCTTTGGTCGGTAACGCATCATAAAGTGCTGACATGCGAATATGTCTACCGTGACGGGCTGCATAACCCAAACCTGCAAAGGTAATCATCACGATCAGTATGCGATTGACTTCTTCAGCGAAAAATAAACTTTCACCAAAAACGAATCGACCGATAACATTGGCGACGGTATTCATTGCCATTAGCAGAACACCAGCAGCAAGAATAAACGATTCTATTCGGCTGATACCGGAATCTATAACGCCTAAGAATCCAGGTAACCCTGAAGTGTGCGAATCAAGAAGGTCATCCTTCATTGAGGTCTCTCCAAGTGCAATCAGGTCAGTCCTTGAAAGGCTAGCGATAGAGAGACTACCGCCAGCCATCTAGTTCACCGATTAGGATTACTGTGAACGATAGGGCTCTAAATCTGCTTTAAATTGCTCAAGCAAGGCTTGGCCGCGTTCACCTGTCATTTCAATGAAACGCTCTTCAACACGTGGTGCACGCTCAATAAAGGCTTGACGCTCCTCATCAGTTAAGCGTGTCACCGTTACATCGGGTTTAGATTCAAGAATTTTCTCCAGCATCTCTTCGCTCAAACCTGGAACATACTCAGTGATGTACTCGAAGGCATATTCCGTTGCGTTTTGAACTAGCTGCTGATCTTCAGCCGATAGGTTGTTATAGAAATCTTGGTTAGCCATCAAAGCTGTAGTGAATTGACCATGACCGGTAAAGATCAGGTTAGGGGATACTTCATAGAGTCCGCCTGACTGTATCCAGAAGATTGGATTTTCCTGACCTTGAATAATGTTAGTTTGAAGACCACCGTATACCTCACCCCATGGAAGAGGAGTAGGTGTTGCACCAAAAGCGCGATAGGTTTCAGAAAGTAGTGGATTAGTCATGGTACGGATGTTCTTTCCACGGAACTCTTCCGGTGTACGAACTGGCGTATCAGCCGTGACGACCATTTCCCCCTCTGGATACATTTTCAGTAGTTCTAAACCTTGCTCGGCATAAAGCTCTGGGAACATCTCGTTAATAGCGACACTGGTTTTAAAGAAATCGATAATGTCTTCGTCATTAACTGGAAGTAGATAAGGAATAAAGAATATTTGTGCTTCTGGGATCAAAGAGCCTGTGAACCCGGGAGATTGGTTTACAAATTGAAGAATTCCCATCTGGGTTTGCTCCATGATGTCATCTGACTCACCTAGCTCACCAAAACGAAAAATTTGTACGGTGTTATCCGAATTTTCTTCAACATACTCTTTAAATTTGTGAGCGAATACGTCTTGCACATCCCCTTCAAATTCTTCATGAGCATAACGCCAGTTTGCGGCCATTGCAGCAGAACTGAAACCTACCATGCTGGTTATAAGTGCGCCGGCTACGGCAGTTGCCAGTCTTTTTTTCAAGGTCATCTTTTGCTCCTCGCTGGGTTTAAAGTGGAACGAGTTCCAATCGCTCCATGACGTCTATACTGTAGAGTCATGCCAATAAAATTTATGGACACCTTATTCACCTTGGCAAAATGCTTCAAATTCTGCAAGTTAATTGGCAATAAAATTTATAGCTTGATAAGAAATTTTATAGAAGATGGTATTTAAATTTTTGTTATATATAAGAAAATAGCCTATTATTATTTTTTTAGATTTTTATCGGCATTATCATGAATGTAATTGTTTAATAAGGTGAATATGCCCTACGTTCGGTTGTCCGGATTTTATCTTTTCTATTTCGCTCTATTAGGTTCACTAGTGCCTTATTGGAGTCTTTATTTGCAATCGTTTGGTCTATCAGTCCAAGTAATTGGTGTGCTGATGGCTTTGCTGCACCTTTCACGAGTTATAGCGCCTAATATCTGGGGGTGGTTGGCTGATCATACGGGTCAACGATTACGCATTGTTCGTTGGGGAGCGTTTTTAACCTGGATAGTCTTTATTGCTATTTTTTGGCAAACCTCTGCATTGGGCATAGGTTTAGTAATGCTGCTGTTTAGTTTTTTTTGGAATGCAGTATTACCGCAGTTTGAGGTATTAACACTTCAACATCTTGGTTCATCACGAGACAAATACAGTCGTATTCGGCTTTGGGGATCTATTGGTTTTGTGGTTGCCGTTTTAGGCACAGGTATGTTGCTCGATCTAATTGATATTCGGTGGTTACCTGCTGTTGCTCTGGTGTTAATGGTGTTGATTTGGCTGAATACATTGTTGGTACCCGCTCCATCTGTAAAGCCTTCAAAAGAGCGCACATCTCAAAGTTTGCGAAATATTCTTCGTGTACCTCAAGTTCAAGTGTTTTTACTGGTGTTTTTCTTGGTACAGTTCAGTCATGGTCCTTATTACACTTTTTACAGCGTTATGTTGCAGGATTTGGGGTATAGTCGAAGTCAAATTGGCCAGCTTTGGGCAGTCGGTGTGGTGGCTGAGGTTTTGCTGTTTATCATTATGCCCATGTTATTTAGACGCCACAGTCTAAGATTTCTGTTATTGGTCAGTGTGGTACTTTGTGCACTACGCTGGTTCTTGATTGCTTTCTTTGCTGGCTCTTTGGCGACGTTACTTTTTGCTCAACTACTACATGCAGCAAGTTTTGGTAGCCTACATGCTGTCGGAATTGCTTTGGTCTATCATTACTTTAGCCAGAATACTCAGGGGAGAGGGCAGGCTCTGTTTGCAAGTGCAGGTTTTGGAGCTGGAGGTGCTGCTGGTGCTCTGTTTGCGGGGATGTTTTGGGCAAGTTGGGGTGGTGTAGGTACATTTATTGTGGCAGCGAACATAAGTCTAATCGCTTTTGTGATAGCTTATTTTTGGATCTATCCTGATCGATTTAAGCAACTGGATTAACTTCGGTAAAGTGTTATATCCTTGTATGTATTACAGGTGTCTTGCAATCCTAAGGGGAAAGCGATGAAGTTTACAATCGATATTGAAATGACACCGGAGGAGCTAAGAGAAAGTCTTGGCTTACCGGACGTGTCCTCTTTGCATGATGAGATGATCAATACCATCCGTGAACGTATGCATCAAGGCGTGGAGGGGTATGATCCAGTCACTCTGTTTAAACCTTTTTTAACTTCCAGTGTCGGAACAGTAGAAGGCTTTCAGAAACTTATTTTTGGTTTAATGAATCAATATTCGCGTCCGACTTATAAAGGCGCAGACAAAGACGGAACTGAGGAATGAAGTACAGATGACCATCAAAAAAAAGGAGAGCAGTATGCGTATCCTGAGGAAATATACCAATAGGCGTTTGTATGATACCTCCAGAAGTTGTTACGTGACTTTGGAGGATGTTAAAGAGTTGGTTCTTAATTCAGAGCCTTTTCAGGTCCTGGATTCAAAGTCTGGTCAAGACTTAACGCGGAATATACTGATGCAAATTATCAGTGAGCAAGAAGGTGATGGCCACGGAACTTTGTTAACTAATCAGGTACTGCAGCAGTTAATTCGTTTTTACGGCGATAGCATGCAAGGGATGATGAGTCAGTATTTGGAGCAAAGTATTGGCGCTTTTCTTGAGCATCAGGATCTTATTCGAGATCAGATGCAAAATATGATTGGTGCTGCTAATCCATTAACCATGATGAATCGCATCGCGGATCAAAATTTGGCTATGTGGAAAATGTTCAGCCCTATTAAAGGTGAAGGTAAGACATCACCTGAAGCTTCAACTCAAAAAGTTGATGTTGCTGAAGAGCCAAAAGCCCCTGAAGAATTAAAAACTACCCGCCGACGGAGCGGTAAGCCTAAAGAGTAGGATACGTTACTTAAGTGTCTTGATGTAACCAGTTCCCAATGGCATCTGAGAGCTGGTTTCCTTGCTTGCTGCTGACAAAAATTCCAATATGTCCTGATTCAATGCTCTTCTCGCGATAGAAGCGGCTGGAAGTTAGACCTTTTAACGCTTTTGATGACGAAGGCGGAACAAGATGGTCTAGTGTGGCATAAATATTCAGTAAGGGTTGGGTAATCTTAGCAAGTCTGACAGGCTGATCACCAATCTTTAGGGCGTCATTAACAAGACGATTCTGCTGAAAAAAATCTTTCATAAATTCGCTAAATGCCTTTCCTGCTTGATCGGGGCTGTCTTGTATCCATTTCTCCATACTTAAGAAGGTCACCGCATTACTTTGGTCTGCTAAAGAAAAAGGCAGGTCTAAGTTTTTTTGCATCCCTAACCGCATCGGCATCAAAGATTGATAGGTTTCGTTCAATAATGTACCGGGTATATTGCCATAGGTGGCGACGGCTAAATCAACATCAATATGGCGAGCTAGATTGCTTAGAGTGAAGTCTGGTGTGTGAAAATCAACAGGTGTCACTAAGGTGATCAATCGAGAAATCTTTTGAGCATGCAAAGCTGTGTAGCAAAGGCTGAAAGTTCCACCTTGGCAAATACCCATTAAGTTCATCTGATCAACTTGAGCGTGTTCACAGGCCTTATCTACACAGCGATCAAGGTAATGGTTGATGTAATCATCGAGATCTAAAAAACGATCTGATGCATCCGGATAACCCCAGTCGACTAAGTAGACAGCAATACCTTTATCTAGAAGCTTTTTTAATAACGAGCGTTCGGGTGTCAAATCGATCATATAGGGTCTATTGACTAAGGCGTAACAAATCAAAAGGGCTGGAGTATCAGGATTGAGATGTTCAGGAGCGTAATATTGAAGACGCACTTTATCGAGTTGCAATAGCGTTTCTGCAGGTGTTTGACCTATTTCAACAGGTGCAATGCGTTTCAGTACTTGGTAGCTTTCAAGAAGTTGTGCATTAAATTCTTGTACCTCTTTTTTTAACAGCTGAGCATCTAAACGAATCCGGCTCATGACTGACGATCCCTTGAAGGATTAATCTGCTGTTTAATGGCTTCAAGCTCACGTGTCAGTGACAGCGTTTGCTGTTGAAGGCTTTCTAACTGGCGAACCTGTTTGGTTAGCGCATGAATTTTTTCAAAGGCTAGATTCAATGAAGCTTCTGAAGCGATGCCAAGTTGGGTTAAATAGCGATTACGCTGTCCTTGAAACCAAAGCTTCAATTGCATCAAAGTGTTGCTGATTCTTCCATGAGCTAGTTGGTATTCTTGCGTGGCAATTCTCTCTGCATAGCTTATTTCATAAGCATCTACCCAGAGTCTATGGAGTTCTTTTAAGCTGGATATTTGTTGCTCACTCTGCTCAATCGCCTCAGAAAGTTGATTGATAGCTTTAGAGTTGATGCGTGAATAATGATTCGTGTAATCCTGAAATGCTTGCTGATGCTCGTTGATAAGCCTTGTAAATTCTCGGTAGGCCGATTGCTGAGCAAACGGAAGATCCAATTCAGGTAGATTAGTTAATCCATTCAGCATTTTAAGCCAAGGCATCTCTATCCCTGTTGAAGAGTCCCAGAAACGAGTTTTAATCATCGAACCTAATTGTTCGGGTAATAACCAGCGCTTGAAAATTAAATCATCCGAAAGACGATTAATATGTTGATGAAAATCCTTGAAAAAACTGGCTGTTTCAATCTGATCATGCTGTTGCAGTAATTGACCCGCAAAACGAGTGAATTCGATAGACTCTTGGGTCATTACAGCCAGCAGTTCAGCATGTTGATCGGGTAATTCTTGCCATCCCTGTTGCTGAAGTGACTGCATAAGCTCTGACCAGTCTGGCAACTCAGTTATGGGGCTGTGATCGCTAAACTGCGTTAGCCAGCGCCGGATAGTTGCTTGCAGGTTATCGGTCACAATTTGCTCCATCTGTTGCGCAGTCTTATTTGAATGCCACTGCAGACACTAAGTCTACTTGGTTTTAGGTAGAAATCGCAAAGTCTCTGTTGTTTTGTAGCAGACTTACCATCTGTTGCGCTGCGTTCGATAAGGTTCTTTCACGATGATAAATATAACCCAAAGGGCGATGAATGGGAGCAGCTTCAAGATTAAGGCGCATCAATTGTTCATCAATTAAGCTTTCTGGCAACAAGCTCCAACCCAGACCGATCGAGACCATCATGCGAATAGTATCAAGGTAGTTGGTACTCATGCTGAGATTGGGTTCCATTTTCCAAGCAGACATCTGTTGACGCACCAATTGATGGGTAAAGGTTTCCGGTCTAGGCAAAATAGCGGGATAGATGTTCAATTCAGCCATTGTAACCTGAGATTGTTTGGCCAAAGGATGCTGAGTCGAAACAGTATAGAAAAGACGATCATCCCAGATCTGCTCACTACAAATACGAGAATCGGCATGAGGTGCCAGTGTAATCAGTGCCAGTTCGATATCGCCTTTTAACACGCTTTCATAGGCAAGTTCAGACTCATCAAAACGAAGGTCCAAAGTTACATCAGGAAAGTTTTGCGCAAAGGATTTCAGGATAGGGGGGAGTCTATGAAGGCTGATATGGTGGCTGGCAGCAAATGAAAGCCGTCCAGATACTTCTTTATTCAAATTACTGACCAATATTTCGGCATCCTTCAGCGCTAGTTGTATCTCTCTAGCTTTGGGTAGTAGTCGTTCTCCTGCCTCAGTCAACATGATGTGGCGACCGATTCGATCAAAAAGTCGGCAATTTAACTGCTGTTCTAAAAGAGCAATTCGTTTGCTGACAGCCGATTGTGTCAAAAACAGTCGGTTGGCCGCTTGAGAAAAAGAAGCAGACTCTGCAACCATGACAAAGGCTTGTAAGCTTTGAATGTCCATAAACTCAACCCTTAAGCAATGTATCTAATACTGATTGTTCTATTCTATTCCTTTTAGGAATGAATTAAATAAAAAATATGAATTTGAGTATTTATTGCCACTCTTTTACACTGTGTGAAACGAGAGACAACCTGTTGGAGAAACGGCAATGGCTGGTAAAACCCTGTACGACAAGCTGTGGGATGACCACTTAGTATCAGAAAATAGTGATGGTAGTGCATTGTTATACATTGACCGTCATCTCTTACACGAAGTCACATCACCTCAAGCATTTGAGGGCTTGCGTATAGCGGGCCGTAAACCTTGGCGTATCGATACCAATCTAGCAACTCCAGACCACAACGTTCAAACAACAGATCGCTCCGGTGGTGTTGATTCAATTGTAGATCCTATTTCACGAATTCAGGTGAAAACTCTTGATGAAAACTGTGATAGCTATGGAATTACCGAATTCAAAATAAACGATCTTCGCCAAGGTATTGTTCATGTGGTGGGGCCAGAGCAGGGAGCAACCTTGCCCGGTATGACGGTTGTTTGTGGTGATTCTCATACGGCTACACATGGTGCTTTCGCTGCTTTAGCTCATGGTATCGGCACTTCGGAAGTCGAGCATGTGCTTGCGACTCAGTGCTTAATTGCCAAAAAAATGAAAAATATGTTAATCCGTGTTTCTGGTAAGTTAGGTCTAGGCGTAACTGCTAAAGATGTTGTCTTGCATGTGATCGGTGTCATCGGTACTGCGGGTGGAACGGGTTATGCAATCGAATTTGGTGGCGATACGATTCGTTCCATTTCCATGGAAGGTCGAATGACCATCTGTAATATGGCCATAGAAGCGGGTGCCCGTGTTGGTTTGGTTGCCGTAGATCAAAAAACCATTGATTACGTTAAGGGTCGTCCGTTCGCTCCTAAAGCAGAGCAATGGGAGCAGGCGGTTGCAGCTTGGCAGAATCTAGTATCTGATGAAGATGCGGTATTTGATCAAATCGTTGAGATTAATGCTGAAGATATATACCCGCAAGTCACTTGGGGAACCTCTCCAGAGATGGTAGCACCGGTTACTGCTTTAGTGCCTGATCCAGCAGAGATGACTGATCCTGTTAAACGTGAAGGAACAGAGCGTGCCTTGCATTATATGGGCTTAAAACCCAATCAAAAAATTACCGATATTCAATTGGATCGTGTGTTTATCGGTTCTTGCACTAACTCTCGTATTGAAGATCTGCGCGAAGCGGCTGCGGTAGTTAAGGGTAAGAAAGTTGCATCTACCTTGAAGCAAGCCTTAGTTGTACCGGGTTCTGGTTTAGTTAAACAGCAAGCGGAAGCGGAAGGCTTAGATAAAATCTTCATCGAAGCCGGTATGGAATGGCGTGAGCCAGGATGCTCGATGTGTTTGGCGATGAACCCAGACAAGCTGGGTGCTGGTGAGCACTGTGCATCCACTTCAAATCGTAATTTTGAAGGCAGACAGGGTTTTGGTGGTCGTACGCATTTGGTTAGCCCTGCTATGGCGGCAGCAGCAGCCGTTGCCGGTCATTTTGTTGATATTCGTGACATCATTAGCGCTTGATAGGCCTGAGAGGAGAGCACCATGAAAAAATTTACTCTGCATGAAGGCCTTGTAGCGCCACTTGATCGTGCCAATGTTGATACCGACATGATCATTCCGAAGCAGTTTTTGAAATCGATTAAACGCTCTGGTTTTGGCCCCAATCTTTTTGATGAATTGCGTTATCTAGATGAAGGTCAGCCTGATCAGGATTGTAGCCAACGTCCACTTAATCCCGATTTCGTATTGAACAAGCCTCGCTATCAGGGCTGCAGTATTTTACTAGCGCGCAAAAACTTTGGCTGTGGTTCTAGTCGAGAGCATGCGCCTTGGGCGCTAGAAGATTTTGGTATTCGCGCCATTATTGCACCTAGTTATGCTGATATTTTCTTTAATAATAGCTTTAAGAATGGCTTGTTACCGATCATTCTTGATGAGGCGGTTGTGGATTCTCTGTTCCAAGCTGTTGAAGCCAATGAAGGTTATCAATTAACTATCAACTTAGAGAAGCAAGTGGTTATCAAGCCTGATGGTACTGAGCTGGCTTTTGAGATTGATGCTTTCCGTAAACACTGTTTGCTGAATGGCCTGGATGACATAGGTTTAACGCTGGAACAAGCCGATGCTATTCGTAATTATGAAGCATCACGTCGTCAAACTGCGCCTTGGCTGTTTTCTTAATCCTGGCTGTTTTGATTATAGTTTTCTAGAAAGTGATTGGAATTAAGGTATTTACATGTCTAAAAAAGTATTAGTGCTACCTGGTGATGGTATCGGCCCAGAAATTGTTGCCGAAGCGCGTAAAGTGTTAGAAACCATCAATGCCCAAATGTCATTAGGTCTTGAGTTAAGCGAAGCTTTAGTGGGTGGTGCTGCTATTGATGCCACGGGTATTCCATTACCGGAAGAGACGCTAGCGGCAGCTAAAGCAGCTGATGCTATTTTGCTAGGTGCGGTGGGTGGCCCCCAGTGGGATACCAATCCTGATTTCCAGATACGTCCTGAAAAGGGGCTGTTAGGAATACGCTCGCAGTTAGGTCTGTTTGGTAATTTAAGACCTGCTATTTTGTATCCACAGCTAGCACATGCTTCTACTTTGAAACCAGAAGTTGTTTCTGGATTGGACATCTTGATTGTTCGTGAATTGACGGGTGGGATCTATTTCGGCCAACCACGGGGCTATCGCACAAAAGAAAACGGTGTTCGTGAAGGCTTTAACACTTATGTGTATGATGAAAACGAAATTCGTCGTATCGGACGTGTTGCCTTTGAAGCAGCCAGAGCACGTGGTAAAAAACTTTGTTCAGTAGATAAGGCCAATGTTCTTGAAGTAACGGTTTTATGGCGTGAAGTGATGAACGAACTTCATGCTGAGTATCCCGATGTAGAGCTGAGCCACATGTATGTGGATAACGCAGCGATGCAGCTAGTCCGTGCGCCTAAGCAGTTTGATGTTGTGGTCACGGGTAATATGTTTGGTGATATATTGTCTGATGCAGCAGCGATGTTAACGGGTTCTATCGGCATGCTACCTTCAGCGTCATTAGATGCCAATAACAAGGGTATGTATGAACCTTGTCACGGCTCTGCACCCGATATTGCCGGTCAAGGTATTGCGAATCCATTGGCAACGATACTCTCAGCCGCTATGATGTTGCGCTATTCATTAAATGCAGGCGAAGCTGCAGACCGAATTGAAGCCGCAGTGAGTAAAGTGCTAGACCAGAACTTGCGTACTGCAGATATTATGTCTGAAGGTATGCGTCGAGTCAGCACGTCTGAAATGGGCGATGCTGTGGTGGCTGCACTCGGCTAAGAGCTATTCTTAAATGAACTCTGTAAAGGGTTAAGAATAGCCATTTTTTTAAATTATTATGAGATTGGGGGCACGAATGAAGCGTGTAGGATTTGTTGGCTGGCGTGGTATGGTCGGTTCTGTTTTGATGCAAAGGATGCTGGAAGAGCGTGATTTTGATCTGATTACGGAACCTGTGTTTTTCACCACATCACAAGCAGGCAAACCAGGACCCGATATAGGTAAAGCGATTCCAGCACTGAAAGATGCTCGTGACATAGATGAGTTGAAGCAGATGGACGCCATTATTTCTTGCCAAGGCGGTGATTATACTACCGAAGTTTACGGCAAGTTGCGTGAAGCGGGTTGGAAAGGTTATTGGATAGATGCAGCATCTACATTGCGTATGGTTGATGACAGCATCATTATTCTTGACCCTGTAAACCAAGGCGTTATTGAACAGGGTTTGACCGATGGTATTAAAACCTTTGTCGGTGGTAACTGCACGGTTTCATTAATGTTGATGGGTCTGGGTGGTCTATTCCGTGAGAATTTAGTGGAATGGGTTAGCTCAATGACCTATCAGGCTGCTTCAGGTGCTGGCGCTCAAAATATGCGTGAGTTAATTGCGCAGATGGGTCAAATTGAAGACGCTGTTAAACCAGAATTAGCTGATCCTGCCTCTGCTATTCTCGAAATTGATCGTAAAGTGGCTGAGACCATGCGTAGCGATGCGTTCAGCACCGCTAACTTTGGTGTTCCATTAGCGGGCTCTTTAATTCCGTGGATCGACAAAGCTGTTGATGCCGGTCAAAGTAAAGAAGAGTGGAAAGGCTTTGTTGAAACCAACAAGATTTTGGGTCGTTCAAACAATCCAATTCCTGTTGATGGAACCTGTGTGCGAATCGGTGCCATGCGCTGTCATAGCCAAGCCTTTACTATCAAGTTGAAGAAAGATGTGCCGATGGATGAAGTGGAATCTATCATCGCTTCCGCGAATGATTGGGTTAGCGTGGTTCCTAATGAGCGTGAAATCACCATGCGTGATCTAACACCTACGAAAGTCACGGGTACCCTTAACATCCCAGTGGGTCGTCTACGCAAAATGAAAATGGGGCCTGATTATCTGAACGCCTTTAGTGTCGGTGATCAGCTTCTTTGGGGCGCAGCAGAACCACTGCGTCGTATGCTCAGAATTTTGATGCAGCAGCAATAAGCTTTTTGAGTTAACCTATCAGCCCGACCCCGAAAGGTGCGTCGGGCTGTTTTCGTTTATAGCCTTATCAGGATAGAAGAATTTTATGTCGATCGTTGTTGCAATCACGGGTGTTAGTTCATTACTGGGTGAAAACCTTCTTGAGATTTTAGAAAGTCGTCAATTTCCAGTATCCAAGCTGGTACTAACCGATCCAGGAAAAGTGGTTGGCCGAAGTGTTATGTTTGCTGGGCATGCTAATCGAGTTATCTCGATTGATGATGCCGATCTAACTGAGGTTGATGTTCTGTTCAATTGCCATCCTGAAAGTTTGCCGAAAGACTTTTCTCCTTCTCAGCTATCAGGCAAGTTAAAAGTCATTGATCTTTGTCCATCAGCTGACCTTGAGTATCCTTGCATAGTGCCAGAAGTTAATCCTGACGAAATAGTGACATCACCTTATTTAATATCGCCAGCTCCTGCTGCAGTTGTCTCAGCAATGGCTCTTCATGCATTGCATCAACGCTACAAAATTCTTCGTTTGAACCTAGTCAGTTTATGCTCTGTTGCAGAAGCCGGAAAAAAAGGTGTAGAAGCCTTGGCATCTGAAACTGCGAAACTGTTGAATGGTCGCGATCCTGAAGCTTCATTTTTCGGGCAACAAATCGCTTTCAATTTAATTCCCTTTACTGGCACGATTGAAAGCACCGGAAGAACCGATTCTGAAGAGAAGGTCGTAGCCCAGTTACAGCGCCTATTAGGTGATGATGAGTTAGAAATTGCTGCTACAGCCGTGCAATTACCTCTTTTTCATGGACAAAACGTCATTTTACATGCGGAATGTCAATTTCCGGTCGATATAAATGAGGCACAATTGTTGTTAAGTCAAACAGCAGGTGTTCGTTGTGTAATTGATCAGAATTATTCGGTTATTACAGATGCTGCAGGCCAAGATGAAGTATTTATCTCGCGCTTGAGAGCAGAAGCAGGGAATAACTCTGGAATTATGTTATCGGCTCTTAGCGACAGTCTTAGAAAAGGCGGAGCGCTAAATGCAGTTCAAATTGCAGAACATCTGTTCGGATTGCTTGACCATTGAGTGGTTTATACTTAATACTTGGTTTACAAATATTAGATAAGTAATCGGCTTTACTAGAAAAATAAGTCTGGTTGCGTATCAAGAGGGAATTCAGATGCTGCGTAAACTTGCCTTGAGCCTCGCGATTGCCGGGGTGCTTGGAGTACCAAATGCAAATGCCTTGGGGCTCGGTGAGATCAATATTCGTTCGGCATTAAACGAACCGTTAAGTGCTGAAATTCGCTTAATGCAGGTTCGTGATTTGTCACCACTGCAAATCCAGCCCAGAATGGCTGATGCGGATGAGTTTTCAATAGCGGGATTAAGTCGATCCCGTTTCTTAAATGATGTCAGGTTTCAGGTTCAAGTAGCGCCAGATGGTACGGGTGTTATTCGGATGACATCCTCTGAGCCTGTCAGAGAACCCTTTTTAAACTTCTTAGTTGAAGTGAACTGGCCAAACGGTCGCTTAGTTCGAGAATATACGGTTCTACTTGATCCACCTGTATTCGATTCTGCTCCTATTGGTGGAACGCAATTCCAGCCGGCAGTCACTTCAACGCAGGCAGCTCCAGTAGCCTCACCTATGCCGGTTTCTCCAGCGCCTGCACCTCGCTCAGCTCCGGCAACTCTTCCAGGTGAAGTTCGCATAGCTAATAACGATACCTTATCGATGCTAGCAAATCGTTACAGACCTGATTCATCAATATCTTTACAGCAGATGATGGTTGCTTTGCAACGCCATAATCCAGAGGTATTCCCAACTGCCAACATCAATATGATGAGAGCAGGTACGGTGATGAGAATACCTAGTGCTGATCAGATTCGATCTATATCTGCGGCTGAAGCCAATGCAGAAGTAAGCCGTCAAAATGAAGAGTGGCGCAATCGAAATAGAGCAACGCCTGCACCGCAACCAGCACCAGAACCAAGTCCAGCTCCAGCTCCTGTTGAAGAAGCAGTTCAAGAGCCGGTGGTTGAGGAAGTGTCTGAGGTTGAAGAGGTCACGACAGAAGCAGATGCTGCTGCTGAAGATTTAGCTGCTGCAGCAGAAGCCTTAGCGGAAGCTGAGCTCAGAATCGTGACACCTGAAGAAGATATCGCTTCTGAGCAGGCTGATGAAATTGGTGATACGGCAGCAAGAGAAGAGGGTGATGAAGCCTCTGAAATTACAGGTGCTTTGTTGCAGCGAAGCGAACAGCTTGACAACCGTTTGGTTGTATTAGAAGAGGATTTAGATCGTACTCGATTAGAAAATCGTGATCTAAAAGAATCTAATGACAGCCTCCAAGAGCAGTTAATCTTGTTGCAACGCATGATGGAGTTGCAAGCTGAACAGCTTGCTCAGCTTCAGGCGCAGCTTTCAGAACCTCAGTCTTCACAGTCTGATCTAGTTGAAAAACTAACCAGTCTTCCTGTCATAGGCGGTGCTGCCGCTGCACTTATTGCTTTGCTAGCAGCGATCATGCTGGGTCGTCGTAAAAAGAAAACGCCTGAACCTATGTTCAAAGCACCTGAAGTTTCAGGTGATAAGAACCCAGCCGCTGCCGCTGCAACTGCCGCAGTTGCGACTGCCGCTGTTGCTGCTGCAGCTTCTGAAGAAGATAAAGAAGATAGTCTTGAAGATTTAAAAGAAGATCCTAGCTTCGAAACTCCTGCTGAGGTTGATGATTTTTCAGATTTAGATCTAGATCTAGATTTAGACCTTGATTTAGATGAAACAGAAGATGATTCAGTTCGTGTAGTAGATGAAGAGTATGATCTATCTGCTGACGATAACTTTGATGATCTTTTAGCAGATTCGGAGCTAGATGCTGAAGAAAGTTCTTCTTTAGAGGATACAATCGAAACATCTCCTGAAGAGGCTTTAGGTGACTCCGAAGTAGAAGAACTGGCAACTGTTGCTGAAGACTCCATTTCTGAAACTGAAGAAAACGACGATCTCGATCTCGATCTTAATCTAGAAGTTGCTGAAGATGATATTTCATCTCTTGATGATTTACTGGGAGAAGATCTGCCCGAGCCAAGCTCCTCTGTTGAGGTAAGTTCAGATGATGATGAAGATGATTTAGCTTCTTTGGATGATCTTCTAGCATCCAGCACAGGTCTTACAGATGCTGATTTGGAGCCTGAAGTTGAAACTGAAACTGAAACTGAAGCTGAAGTAGCACCTGAAGCAGCACCTGAAGCATCAGATGATGCTAAGGATGAAGTAGACGAACTAGACTTTATCCTTCAAGACTCCGGACTCGATGAAATCGGTGATGAAACAGAATCTCTTGAAGATAAATCTTCAGCTGATGATGATTTAGATGCTCTTCTAAGTTCGCTTGAGCTAGAGGAAGATGACGCTGCTCCTGTAAAAGGGAAAATGAAGCCAGGTGAGCAGGTAGAAGAAGAGCTAACTGCAAATATCATGCATGATCTAGAGATGGATCTTGATGACGAACTGGACGATTTACTCAATAGTACAGACGACGATATTGCATTAGAAGAAAGTCAGTCTGATGATGATGCACTCGATATGCTGGATAGCCTCAGTTTGCTCGATGGTGCTGATGAGAATGAAACTAAGTTGGACCTAGCAAGAGCTTATCTAGAGATGGATGATGCAGAAGGTGCTAGAGAAATATTGGGTGAGATTATTGCTGAAGGTAATGATCAGCAGAAGGAAGAAGCTCAAAAACTGATGGAAAGTCTGGGTAAACAGTGATGATAAAGCTCTAGAAAGTTTTTCTAGAGCGTTTTATATTACAAGCATTCCCAGAAAGCTAC
>REDB01000211.1 GCA_007693685.1 Oceanospirillales bacterium | reverse complement strand
GCATAGGCTGGATTCATTAACCATCCCGTTAACGGAAACAGAATCCCTGCAGCCAATGGAATCCCTAAGGTGTTATAGATAAATGCTCCAAACAGGTTCTGGTAGATGTTTCGTAAGGTTGCCCTAGAAATTAACATGGCATCAGCAACACCTTCTAAAGAGCCTCGCATCAAGGTGATATCAGCACTTTCTATCGCGACATCTGTTCCTGTTCCTATCGCAAAGCCGACATTGGCTTGTGCAAGTGCAGGGGCATCATTGATGCCATCACCCACCATGCCGACTTTTAATCCCTGACTTTGCAGTTCACGGATTTTATCCGCTTTCTGATCTGGCATCACTTGAGCAATCACTTCATCTATGCCAACTTGTTTAGCCACTGCCTTAGCGGTACGTTCACTGTCGCCGGTCAACATAATGACGCGGACACCGCTTTCTTTTAAGCGACTAATTGCGCTGGCGCTATCACTCTTAACTGGATCTGCAATGCCCAGTAAAGCCGTTAATTGTCCATCAACAGACAGCATCACCAGTGTATTACCTTGATCGGATAATTCTTCAATACGCTTTTGTGCCGAAGCATCTATCGTTACACCTTCAGCTTCCATTAACGCTTGATTACCAATGGCCCAGCGTTGACCATTGATCAGATCACTAATCCCTTGACCGGCATGAATATGGGGAGAGCCACTAGGCGATAGAGTTAAATTGCGCTCTTGTGCTGATTTGATAATGGCTTGAGCTAGTGGGTGTTCAGAGGCACGTTCAATACCTGCGACCTGCTGAATAAGATAGTCTTCGGGTGTTAAATTCTGTTTATCCAACCTTTCAAAAAACACGTTATTGATCAGTTCAATATGAGTCAATGCGGGTTTACCTTCGGTGACCGTTCCCGTTTTATCAAGCACTACCGCATCTAATTGTGACGCACCTTGTAAGGCGTCGCCTTTACGAATAAGGATACCTTTTCCAGCAGCTCGTCCAACACCAACGGTGATCGACATTGGGGTTGCTAATCCAAGCGCACAGGGACAAGCGATCACTAACACGGTCATGGCGGTAATAAAGGCGTAAGCACTTGAAGGTTCAGGGCCGACTTGCCACCAGATGATGGCTGTGATGATGGCAATCAGTATGACAATAGGAACGAATACACTGCTGATTTTGTCAGCTAAGCGCCCAATTGCCGGTTTGGAGTTTTGCGCTTGACGCACTTGTGAAATGATCTGTGCCAGCGCCGTTTCTTCACCGACTTTACGGACACGAAGCTTAATGCTGCCAGACAAATTAACCGTACCAGCAGACAGCCAATCTCCCTTTTGTTTTAGAATCGCAAGGGGTTCACCAGTCAGCATCGACTCATCAACACGGGTTTCACCATCTGCTAACTGACCATCGACAGGGATGCGTTCTCCCGGTTTTACTCGCAGCAGATCACTGGGTTGAATGGAAGAAAGACGCATCGGTTTTTCTTCTCCACCGGGTAGAATCAAGGTGGCAGTATCGGGTTGTAATTGCATTAAGGCTCTAATTGCCTGAGAAGCCTGTCCACGAGCGCGAGTTTCTAGTACGTGGCCTAAATTCACTAGACCAATAATGAAAGCCGCTGCTTCGTAATAGACATGCCGACCTTCCACAGGAAGTAGATCTGGCCAGACAATGACCAGTGTCGAGTAAAGCCAAGCACTACCCGTACCCATGGCTATTAAGGTGTCCATGGTGGCATGTTTGTTTTTCAGTGCCTTCCATGCACCGCTAAAGAAATGACCACCTGAATACACCATCATCCCTAACGTCAGAATGCCGATGACCGCCCAAATAGCACGACCTTCGTCAGGCATAGGAAGATGGCCGGTCATCATGAACAGCATTTGGGGCACGCCTAATAATAGCGCAACCCATGTTCTTCGTTTAGCCAGTTGCAGCTGCTCAGCCTCTTCTTGACGTCTTTCTGTTTCTCCATAGTTAGCATCAATGGGGGTCGCATGAAACCCAGCGTCACTAACAGCGTCTAACAGTTTCTGAGTATCGGTAACGCCTTGAATATCGGCACTACGATCCGCAAGGTTGACGCTAACGGAGGTGACACCGTCGATTTGAGATAGGGCGGTTTCAATGCTGTTAACACAGGCAGCACAGCGAAGTCCACGTAAGGCTAAACGAGTTGAAGATGACATCAGGTGTTGTTTTACCTCTTTAATAGATGAAGGATGAGTATTAGTGAGCTGGAGCTTAAATGGCAGTTGCTTCAAAACCAGCGTTTTCAATGGTTTCAATGAGTAACTCAACGCCTATGTCTCCAGTCACTTGAGCAGATTCTTGGGTCACTTCAAGTGATTCAATACCCTCGAGTTGTTCAAGAGCAGATTTAACTGCCTTTACGCATCCGCCACAGGTTAGACCATCGAGTTTTAGAGAAATAGTTGCCATGATAGCTCCTGATAAGTAAGTATAGATATGTGTGTGCTTATGTCTGTGTGGTTGGGTATAGTTTAGTGTATATCCATGTTTTTAAAAGCACTTGGTTAATTATATAAGAGATACTTGATGATAAAGACGCTTAAGCGATGGATTAGACGGCTATTTTTAACGCTTCTGCTGATATGCGTTTTATTTCTATTGCTGGTCTGGTCTTTACGCTGGATTAATCCGCCGACAACGTCGTTTATGCTACAGCACAATGTTCGCGCACTGTTCAATGAAGATCTTGAGTTTGCCCGCCATCACTGGGTTCCTTTAGCAGAGATTCCAGCAGCGATTCAACTAGCTGTGATTGCTTCTGAGGACCAAAAGTTCCCTGATCATCGCGGAATAGATTGGGCTGCAACACAGGCAGCTATTGATGCTTACCGAAGCGGACGTGCCGCAGGTGGTGGCAGTACCATCACTCAGCAAGTTGTGAAAAACCTATTTTTATGGGGAGATCGCAGCACTTTTAGAAAAGTGATTGAATGGGGTTTAGCAGTTTTAGTCGAGGTGTTTTGGTCAAAAGAGCGCATCTTAGAGATCTATCTAAACATTGCACAGTTTGGTCGACAGGAGTACGGCGTTGGCGCTGCTAGCCAATATTTGTTCAATAAACCGGTCAGTCAGATTACCCGTGAAGAGGCTGCCATGCTAGCCGTGGTGTTACCTTCACCGGCTCGCATGGATGTCACCCGACCGAGCCAATATATGCGTTCTCGTCAGGCATTTATACTTAGACAGATGCGAAATCTAGGAGGAGAGGCATACCTGCAACGTTTGTCAGGCATGCCATTGCGACCGATTAGCCTTCGTCATGAAGTTTCTTAAGTTGTCTTAAGAGGCTTTTTGGCAAGTTGCGAATCATTAGCACTTCTTGATTTGGATCGAACTCAACCTCTTTGCCAAGGCTACTGCTAGCAAAACTGATGGAAACATCATTATTTTTACCTGTGAAGCGCAAGTAATTACGCAACTGCTTTCGATCTGGAATAAGTTCTTCACGAGGTGTTTCTTGATGTTGTCTAACATAACGCTCAAGACCGGCATCAACATGATCTGATAGAGCAGAAAAAACGACGGCTTCACCGGCTTTGTCTTGATCCATACAGTAGTCGATCACTTTTTCACGCAATGGCTGGCTTTCTTCGGAGGGTAGGTCGTTACAATAAGTATCCACTAAAGCTAAGAAGTGTTCAGTTTCTGCCTTTTTGTCGACAGTATCTATGTAACCCAGCCATTCACAAACCACGGGTTTTATTCCACGATCACCACGGCCAAAGCTTAAGGTGATGTATTTGTCGGCATCTTCGGCCATGCTTTGCAGATCGATAGCAACACCAAAGCCGGTTTCGCTAAACTCAACATAATCTGTTTCTAACAGTTCAATCTCTGCGTTAAGCGTTAATGCGGCTGTTTGGCGTAGGTGAAAAATAAATAATCTATCACCACGCTCAAGATGCTCTGCAATAAAGCAAAGATAGCCTTGAAACAGCTCTTCATGCTGATCGAGTTGCAAACCTAGTTGACGAGTCACTTGTTGTGCGAAGCGCACAAAAGGGATCTGCTCTTCTCGCCATTGCATCAATAACGCACGAAAGCCCGGATGTTCAGGACTAAATGTACCGTATTGACGACCAGCACGACTGCCTTGAATGCGTTTAAACTCACTGATAATAGAGTGCGAGTGATGTTCAATATCGTGTGGTTGTTCAGCTAAGGTGACTTGGCTTGCTTGCTGGGTATCATACTTCTCTATGCGTTGAATACTAAAGTGAGTGACTGGCATTTAGCTAAGCCCTCTATCTAGTTGGCTTTTCCAGCGTGCAAACATCATTGCATTGGTAAATAGGATGCAGAGTAAGATAGCTTCAGCTAAACCCAACCAGCGAGTTGGTGGCATCATGGTCGCGAACACCGCTCCGATAAAATAAAGGAGTAAAACAAAGCAAAGCCATGCATGGCCTCGAGCATCTCCACGAATGACGATACGTATAAATGCCACTAAGGGTAAGAAGTGAATAAGCCAAATCACCCAAGGATGATCAGTTTGAGCAGGAGCGATGACCAGATACCACAGGGTTAATAAAATCAGTAATGCAAAGTAGCTAACTTTTGATACCTGATGACTGATGCTAACTTTTTTTGCTAAGGTCATGCTGTTCTCCGAAGTGCTAAGGCTAACTCGCCTAAACGTTTGCCCTGTGCTTGGCAAAGATTAATTTCATCTTGATCAATTTTGTTTTGCCCTTGAGCGCCTGCGACGTGTGATGCTCCGTAAGGGGTACCGCCTGTTTGTGTTTTATTCAAAGAGGCTTCTCGGTAGGGGATACCTGCGATGACCATGCCGTGATGAAGCAGAGGGATCATCATGCTCATCAGGGTGGTTTCTTGGCCACCATGTAAGCTGGCACTGGAGGTAAATACACCTGCGGGTTTGTCGATTAAGGCGCCAGAGAGCCAAATTTCACTGGTGTTATCCAGAAAGTATTTTAATGGAGCAGCCATATTTCCAAAGCGTGTCGGACTTCCCAGTGCAAGACCAGAGCAGTGCCTTAAATCGTCTAGTGTGCAATAGGGCGCTCCTGTATCCGGAACACTTGAAGCCGTTGCTTCGCAATCTGCTGAAACAGGTGGTACGGTTCTCAGTCTTGCTTCAATACCAGCAGCCTCTGCACCACGAGCAATATGCCTTGCAAGTTGAGCAGTTGCGCCGTGACGACTGTAATAAAGAACCAGTAAATAGGGTGTTTGCATTAAAGCAACTCCAACACTTGCTCGGGTGGTCTTCCAATACGCGCTTTGCCTTGATGAACAACAATAGGGCGCTCAATTAATTTAGGAAAGCGAATCATGGCATCAATAATGGCAGCGTCATCTAACGCTGGATTATCTAACCCCGCCTCCTTGAACTCATCTTCTTTGTTACGCAATAAGTCTCTCGGTTTGATCTCTAATAAATCGATAAGTTGTTTCAGTTCTTCCGCTGTCGGCGGATTTTTGAGATATTCTTTGATTTCAGGTGTGATACCCTTATCTTGAAGAAGTTGCAGCGTTTGACGTGACTTTGAACAACGTGGATTGTGATAGATCAGAGTAGTGGACATATGGCTGTATTCGCTCTCGGTTTGTATTTGCCGGCGCTCTATTGTATATGTCAGATTACCACTGTCCAACTGAACGAGAGGATTTCGTGAAGATTACGACAATAAATGCTTCTAGTCTGGTGCGTTTTTGCAGAGATTTAATTCGTCAATTTTTCGATAACCAAGGCATCTTGAACGCCTCGGCACTTACTTATACAACACTGTTTGCTGTGGTTCCTTTGGTGACGGTTTCCTATTCTATGCTAGCTGCAGTTCCTGCCTTTCAGGGAGCGGGTGATGCCGTTCAGCAGTGGGTGTTAGAAAACTTCGTGCCCGCTACGGGTGAAGTGGTTTATGAGTATTTAAGTGACTTTACTGCTCAGGCACGGCGTTTAACCGTGGTCGGTGTTGTCTTTCTAGTGGTGACTTCCATCATGATGATGAAGAATATCGAGGCTGCGTTAAACAGAATTTGGCGAGTTGATCAGCCCCGAAAAGGCGTATCTAGTTTTTTGCTTTACTGGGCAGTACTAAGCTTAGGTCCTTTGTTAGTAGGTATCGGGTTTGTGGTAACGTCATACATAACGGCCTTGCCTGTTTATACTAGCGCGACTGATTTTGTTGGGCCGGGTCGTGTCATTAATATGCTTCCGGTACTGTTTTCCACTATCGCGTTTATGTTGCTCTATACCGCAGTGCCGAACTGCTCAGTACCCATTCTGAAAGCCTTGGCGGGTGGTTTCTTTGCGGCGATTATGTTTGAGCTAGCCAAGCGTGGTTTTGCCTTCTTTGTGACTCAGTTTCCATCTTACGAACTGATCTACGGTGCCTTTGCTGCCTTCCCTATGTTTTTGGCATGGATTTTTATCAGCTGGATTATCATTTTAATGGGAGCTGAGTTAAGTCGAGCATTAACTATTTATCAGCCTGCCAGCAAATCTGTTTCTAGACCACATCTGCTGGTGATTCTGCATCTGCTTAGACAGCTATGGTTAGTGCAACAGCAAGGCCAACCGCTAACCGCGACGGAAATATTGCAGCGCACGCCATGTCTAAATCAAGAGCGTTGGGATCAATATATGCAGTTACTTATGCAAGCGAATATTATTCGCCGTACGACCGAAGGTGGCTACCTGCTGTCTAGAGATCTGCATAGGCTATCCGTTCATGATTTAGCGGCTATCTTGCCTTGGCCGATTCCTGAAGCTGAGGTATTAACGCAGGCAGAGTCTTGGGAGATATTTTTGAATGAACGTTTGCAAGGCTTAGATGATGCAAAGAAAGAGCTGTTACAGATGGAGCTGACTCAGTTGTTTTCACATACTGAGCCAGCGAAAGAGTCATAATCTTACTTCATTAAGGAACCTAGCACACCTCGAATGAGGCGACGACCCACACCGCTGCCGATACTTCGAGCAAGACTTTTCATCATCGCTTCGCTAGCAGTTTCGCGGGTGCGCCCGCGCGCTGCGGGACGCTGATTTGCTTGAGCTTCTTTCGCTTCTTGAGCTTTTAAGGCTTCTTGTCGTTTTAGGTCTTCTGCATTACGAAGTCTGGCTTCAATCTCCTCATGCGCAGAATGAGGGTCATAAGATTCTTTGTAACGGCGCAGTAAAGGATCAGCGTTTAGTTGAGAGGCTTTATGATCTTCATCCGAAGGTCCAATGCGTGAACGAGGAGGACAGATGAGTATTCGCTCTACCGGTGTGGGTACACCGCCATCACTGAGTACGGATACTAACGCCTCACCAATACCTAAATTAGAAATCGCCTCAACGGTATTAATATCAGGGTTAGTGCGGAAAGATTGAGCTGCCACATTGACGGCTTTGCGCTCGTTCGGGGTATAAGCGCGAAGCGCATGTTGAATACGATTACCTAGCTGGGCCAACACGGAGTCGGGAAGGTCGGCAGGGCTTTGGGTGATAAAATAAACGCCAACACCTTTAGAGCGAATCAAGCGAACTAGCTGTTCAATTTTATTCACTAACACCTTTGGCGCCGAGTTAAACAGCAGATGGGCTTCATCAAAAAAGAATACCAGTTCAGGCTGCTCTGGGTCACCGAGTTCAGGCAGGCTTTGGAAAAGGTCAGAAAGCATCCAGAGTAAAAAGGTAGAATAGACACGTGGCGAGTGCATCAGTTTGTCAGCGCAGAGGATGTTGATCATACCGCGACCACTACGATCGGTGCGTCTAAAGTCTTTTAAATCAAGCGCCGGCTCACCAAAAAAGTGATGACCACCTTCACGCTCAATCATCAACAGTCGACGCAAAATGGCATTCACTGAAGCTTTGGATACGTTTAGCTGACTGCCTAACTCTTTACCGTGATCTGCTATGTATTGCAGGGTAGTTCGAAGATCGTTCAGGTCAACCAGCAACAAGCCCTCATCATCGGCATACTGGAAAGCCAAGGTTAAGATACTTTCTTGAGTTTCATTTAGGTCCATCAAACTTGCTAAGAGTTGAGGGCCCATCTCTGAGATGCTAGTTCTAACTGGGATACCCTGTTCGCCAAATAGATCCCAAAAAGCAACTGGAAAGGCTTCAGAATGATAGTCATCGATACCTATTTTTTCGATGCGTTCATCAATCTTGGGGTGAGGCTTTGCAGCGGTACACAAGCCGGATAGATCACCTTTAACATCTGCCATAAAAACCGGTACGCCAATGCTAGAGAAAGCTTCTGCGAGAACTTGAAGTGTCACAGTTTTTCCCGTTCCTGTCGCTCCTGCTATTAAACCATGACGGTTGGCGTAACGAGGGTTTAGGTGAACTTGCGTTGTGCCACCACCGATTAAGAGTCCATTTTGCATAACCTATCCTGCCGTGTTTGGGAATGTCATTCAAAGTGTAAGGCATTTTTGCGGTGAGGCGAAGTGAGCTTATTAAGATTAGATAATTCGAATATAATATTGATATTAGAAAATACTAATATATAATGCCATTATTCGTCTAACGCTAACTTGAGGTAAGTCTATGCTTCGTGACAGATTGGTATCCTTTGCCATCAATCGTCCTAAATGGGTTTTTGCGCTGTTTTTGATCATAACCATCATTGCAGCCGTGCAAATTCCATCGATTCAGGTCGATACTGATCCAGAGAATATGCTGCCTCATGATCAGCCTGATCGTGTCTATCACGAAGCAGTCAAAGAGCGTTTTGGTATGCATGATATGATCGTGGTGGGTATTGTTAATGATACCCATCCATCGGGCATCTATAATCCTGAGTCTTTGGCGACCTTACATCAACTATCGGAATCCATTCTGACGCTGGATGGGGTGATACGTCAGGATCAAATGGCGTTAAACCTAGTGGATAACATCACTCAAGAAGGCTTGGGGGCGATACGTTTTAACTGGCTGATGAATCAACCGCCTGCTAATCAAGAAGAAGCAGATGCCATTCGTGATGCTGTTGAACGCTTGCCGATGCTACAAAATACCCTAGTGTCGGGTGATCATCAGGCTGCGGGGATTTATGTCCCGATTACACATAAATCTGAAAGTTACCGTCTTTCCGGCGAAATACAAGCGATTATCGATGGCTTGAACAGTCAAGATGCCTTTTACATGGCTGGTTTACCTATCGCTGAAGATACCTTCGGAGTCGAGATGTTTATCCAGATGGCCATTTCAGCACCGCTGGCTGGCTTAATGATTTTTATCTTGATGTGGGTGTTTTTCCGCAGCTTCCTGTTGATTACTGCTCCGATGATTGTTGCTATGGGTGCAGTCATCATTACTATGGGATTGTTGATCGGTCAGGGTTATACCGTTCATATCATGAGCTCGATGATTCCGATCTTCTTAATGCCGATCGCAGTAGTAGATTCTGTACATATCTTATCTGAGTTTTCAGATCGCTATAAGCCGGGTGAAAAACCGCGTGAAGCCTTAAAAGAGGTGTTAAGTCATCTGTTTACGCCGATGCTATTTACTTCGGTGACTTCGTCTATTGGTTTTGCTTCTTTGGCTTTTACACCCATTCCTCCGGTGCAAATCTTTGGTCTGCATGTGGCGTTTGGCATTATGTTGGCATTCATACTGACGATCCTATTTGTGCCAGCTTATATCATGAGCCTGTCCGATAAGCGCTTAGCGCAATTGAAAGATCACTCGCTTAAAGAAGATGACAACTCATTATTGGGACGTACGCTTTCTTTCTTAGGTAGCTTTTCAGTTAAAGCGGCTAAACCCTTATTGGCAATTTTTATGGTGGTGATTTTAATCAGTGCTTGGGGTGTCAGTCAGATTCAGATCAATGACAATCCGGTACGTTGGTTTAAGTCAGACCATCAGTTGCGTGTTGCAGACCGAGTAATGAATAGCCACTTTTCCGGTACCTACGATGCCTTCTTAGTGCTTGAAAAAGAACTGCCGATGCCTGCCCATCAATTACTGCAAACTGAGTTGATGCGCGTCACTGATGAGATGCAAGCAACAGCAGAACAGCAACAGATGCTGGCAGAGATGTTATCAGAAGCAGAGCATGCCGATTTTGATCGTTTTACTAGCGAACTAGGGGCTCTGTTAGATCAAGCTTCCTATATGGATCTGGATAATGAAACACTTTGGTTGGCTTTATTAGAGCAGGTTGAGCGCATTCAGGTCGAGGTCAAATACTTTCTGAATCCCGAAATCTTGGCCTATATGGATAACTTGATACAAACGCTGGAGCAGAGTGACGATATTGGCAAGATCAACGGTTTACCCACACTGGTGAAAACCGTGTTCCGTGAACTGAATGGTGGTGATGAGGCGATGTTCCGTATTCCCGATTCGGCACGCGGAACCGCGCAAACACTCCTAAGCTTCCAATCGTCACATCGTCCTGATGATCTGTGGAAAATGGTGACACCTGACTATCTATCCAGTTTGCTTTGGTTGCAACTCAGCAGTGGTGATAACCAAGATGTGACACGAGTTATGGATCAAGTTGAAGCCTTTATGCTTGAAAACCCACTGCCAGAAGGTGTTAGTGCAAACTGGGCGGGTATGTCTTACATCAATGTGGTGTGGCAAGAGCAGATGGTTAACGGCATGCTGAATAGTTTGATGGGTGCCTTTGTCATGGTGTTGATCATGATGGTTGTGTTGTTCCGTTCGATCAAAATTGGGTTATTGGCGATGCTGCCGCTCAGTATCACCATTCTGTTTATCTATGGACTGATCGGCTGGATAGGCAAAGACTACGATATGCCAATAGCGGTGCTTTCGGCACTAACCCTTGGGTTATCCGTCGACTTTGCTATTCACTTTTTAGAGCGTACCCGAGCTATTTATCGTGAAACGGGCAGTTGGCCTAAGACCATTGAAGAGGTTTATAAAGGCCCTTCAAGAGCGATCAGTCGCAATGCCATCGTGATTGCGATTGGCTTTACTCCCTTACTTTTAGCGCCATTAGTGCCTTACATAACCGTTGGTTTCTTCTTGGCGACTATCATGGCGGTGTCAGCCATCGTGACCATCGTGATTCTTCCTGCTGTGATACAGCAAATAAAAGATAAAGACCGCTTATTTGGCGGCAAACAGGAGGCGTAATATGCAATCCTTACTTCGTAAAATGGCAGCCGCTACTCTGACTGCTTGTATGAGTCTATCGGTTATTGCTGCTGATCTAACCGATGTGAACGAAATCGTCGAGCGAGCTAATCTAGCTAGTTACTATCAAGGTAATGATGGTCGCAGTGAAGTACGCATGACCATTACCGATGGTCAAGGGCGTGAACAGCAGCGACAGTTCACTATCCTTCGTTTAAATGAAGAACCCGGTGGTCGTCAGCATTTTTATGTTGCCTTCAGCCGTCCTGCCGATGTTCGAGATACGGTATTTATGGTGACTAAAAATATCACTCGTGATGACGATCGCTGGTTGTATCTACCCAGTTTAGATTTGGTTCGTCGTATTTCAGCCGGTGATAAACGTACCAGTTTTGTTGGATCGCATTTCTTTTATGAAGATGTGTCTGGTCGCCAACCCACAGAAGATGAGCATCGCTTAGTCGAAACGACAGGCTCTCACTATATTATCGAGAGTCAGCCAAAAGATAGTTCTACTGCTGACTTCGCCAGCTATCGAGTGATGATAGATAAAGCGAATTTTTTGCCGAAAAAAATAGAATATGCTGATGCTTCGGGTCAGGTTTATCGCACTGTTGAAGCACTTGACGTTCAGGATGTTCAGGGCTTTCCAACCGTGATGCGCAGTCAAGTTTCTGATCTTCGTAGTGGGGGTAATACGGTGATGGAGTTTGGCTTTGTGTCTTACAACATCGGTATTCCTTCGGATGTTTTTAGCGAGCGTTCATTGCGCCGTCAACCTCGTGACTGGCTGCGGAGACCTCAGTAATGAAATTAAACAAACTCTCAGCAGCTATCTGCTTAAGTTTGCCGCTTACTTTGCTATCAGCACAACTGCCAGCGGATGATTGGGATGATCCATGGGGCGATGAATCCGACAGTTCAAGCCTTAACCTACACGGTTTTTACGAACTGGGAGCCGGTGGTCGATTGTATCGAGATCCGCTGTTGGGGCGTGATATGACCTTGGGAGAAGGGCGAGCACGCTTTGAACTGAGTGATTTCATTGGTGAGACACGCTGGAGTCTGAAAACCGATCTGTATGCTGATGGTGTTGAAGATAAACAGCGCATCGATCTTCGCGAAGCGCTGTTGGATTTTCGTGTAGGCGATAATGTCGATGTGCGCTTGGGTCAACAAGTGTTGACTTGGGGAACCGGTGATATGCTGTTCCTGAATGATCTGTTTGCGAAAGATTGGCAGTCTTACTTTTCTGGTCGGGAAGATGAGTATTTAAAAGCGCCTTCAACCAGTGCCAGAGTGAGTTACTTTACCGATGTCGCTAACCTCGATCTGGTTTGGACACCTGAATTTACCGCTGATCGCTATATCAAAGGGGATCGTTTCAGTTATTTTTCACCCATGACTGGTGAGCAAATGGCAGCTCCAGATGGACGAATTCGCCCAGTAACACGTGATCGCTGGGGTAGGGAAAGCCAGTGGGCTGCGCGTTTATATGGTACCCATGAAGCGACTGAATGGGCATTCTATGCCTATCGCGGTTACTGGACTCAGCCCGTCGGGATGGATGCAAGGGGAGAGGCTTTCTTTCCAAGACTGGATGCCTATGGAGCCAGCATTCGGGCGCCTTTAGCAGGCGGTATCGCTAATGCAGAGATCGCATGGTACGAAGGCAGTGATTCTCGTGGTGATAATCCTGCTATTCCTAATGATCAGTTACGCTTTTTAGTTGGCTATGATCGCGAACTTATGCCGAATTTTAATGCAGCGGTGCAGTACTACCTTGAGTGGACGCAGGATTATGCTGCTTTAAAATCATCTTGGCCTTTACCAAACGGACGTTATTTGCCTGATGAATATCGTCACTTGTTCACGCTACGATTAACGCAGCGATTACGTCAGGATAATTTAACCCTATCTCTATTTACCTATTGGTCGCCCAGTGATGAAGATTACTTTATCCGTCCTTCTGTAAACTATCGAATTGATGATGCATGGGCATTAACGGTCGGTGGAAACATCTTTGGAGGTAATAAACCTCATACTTTTTTTGGACAGTTTGAAGATGCCTCTAACCTCTATGTTCGATTGCGCTACAGTTATTAAAAGAGCTTAAAGGAAAAAAACTAAGTAAAGTTAGTGTTACAGATCTCTTCAATCCAAGGAGAGGCGTTAGACATCTCATTATATAGGGCATAGATTTTGTCCTGAACAGAATCAATTTCGAGTAATAATTCGACTTGATACTGACGGCACACTTCATCAGCGATCATGGTGGGGGCGGCAAAAACGCCCATACCATGAGAGCCGAAAATCTTAATCAACGCACTGTCATCTATTTCTGCACCGATACGCATATGAATATTACGCTTAGCTAACCAAGCGATTAAGCGTTCAAAGTAAACCGCATTACGTGCATTCGCCAACAAAACTGCATCTTGTAAGCTCTCGGGTAACCCTTTTTCTCGTAACTTTTTTGCAATACTAGGCGCCGCAAACAAACTGATACCCGAGCTTAAAACCTCTTTGATTTGGAATGCAGTCACATCATCAATGACTTTAAGGCGGTCAGTGATTAATAGATCTAGTTTGTGCGTACGTAGCTCATTAAGCTGGCGCTCGGTTTCACCCGTTTTGCAGATTAAATGCAGTTGTGGAGTTTTGTTGTAAGCAGGTTGAAGCAGGTTGTAAACGATCAGTTTGTGGATGGATGAGGATACACCGACCCTAAAAATGTTGCGTTCGATCAGTTGATCGGTATTTAAAAAGTAGGATAACTCATCAGCAATAGAGAACATTGCATCAGTATAATCAAATACTTGCTGACCAAAGGGCGTAAGCTTCAGTTTTCGACCTTCACGCTTGAAGAGTAAACGACCGAAATCTGATTCGAGTTGAGAGAGTTGTCCACTCAGTGTTTGCGGAGCGAGTTTGAGAATTTCACTAGCTGCAGCGATGGAGCCTTCCCTGGCAATAGTCCTGAAATAATGCAGATGTTTGTAGTTAATCCTCTTGTCCAAAAGCTCCTCCTTATGTGGCTTCTGATCAGATTATTAGCTAAGCATAGTCAAGCAACCGCTGAGAGTCGAGTAGGTTCAGCTCTAGCAACACTTTCAGGTACGCGGAACAAGTGCACAGCCTTTGAATCAAATGGATTGAAAGCAGAGCTTACATATTCAAAAACTAAGGGCACTGGATGACTATTTTCAACCACTTTCAAAAAGCAGTGCTCGTTAGGTAGATCAGCACGAAGTGGCTCTTCTATCCAAACAACAATTGACTGATTGAAGCTGAACTCGGTTTTTACGATTCTGTAGCCTTCTTTTAAAATCAACTCATTCACAGCTTTGTGAGAATCGAGTGATACTTGTCTAATTGTTTTCATGGTACACCTCCAATGCTTGGTTACAACTTAGTTATAGCACTGGATTAAGATCGGTAAAACAGGATAGTTGATATTTATAAATCGTTTTTCTCGATGAATCTATCAATAGCCTTTTGAGCTGAGTCAGATCGATGCCCCATACTTTTAGCAGCAAAGATACCACTAAAGATAACCAAAGAGATCGCACCCCCCCATGTAAAGTGTCTCTATCGTGGTTCTAAATCTTCGTTTTTTGATTAGCCTCAGTGTTTTTTTAATGCCATGTGCTAATGTTAAACAGATATTTCAATATATTCGGAATTCGTGCTGCTTTTCAAACCATTAAGTTGTAGGTTGATTATGAAACATTTTACTAAAGTAGTATCCATCTTGTTGTTTTACGCTTTAATCCTGCTCAGTCCTTTCTCACTCGCAAATGAGCATGGATCGATCGTTGATGCAGAGTGGTTAAGCAATCATCTTGACCGACAGGATGTGCTGTTAATCGATGTCAGAAGTGATTCTGATTTTAACCTTCAACACATTGAAAAAGCAGTGAATATTCCATACGTATATCTTTTTGATGAAAATTACATGATGCCAAGCCTGCAGCAACTGCAACAGCTCTTTAGTGAAGCAGGTGTTGACTATGATAAAACAGTTATCGTTATGGATAATGGAGAGTTTATTTGGGCAGCTAGGCTTTTTTGGTTGTTAGAAACCTTAGGACATACAAATGTTAAGTTACTTAATGTTGGATTTGGCGATTGGTCGGAAGGGTTGCTACCAGTGACTAATGAAGCAATTTTGCCTGTGGCCACAAATTTTGTTCCGACACTTGATCAAACTAAGTTGCAGTCGAAGTTAGGAACCTTGGTCTCTATCGGTCAACGTCGTATCCTTGATGGAAGAGAGCAGCCCCACTATTTTGGGGTGAAGTCTACTGCCAACCGTTTTGGTCACATTCCTACCGCTGAGCATTACCCTTGCACTCAAAACTACGAGGTCACCGATACTGGGAATAGAATTCGACCGCTTGAAGAGTTGGCATCCGTGTATGCTGACTTGCCTAAAGATGAAGAGATAATTCTCTATTGCGGTGGTGGTGCTGAGTCGGCTCTGAATTTTATTGTGTTACAAGAGTTAGGATATAAAGTCTCTATCTATGATGGTTCTTGGCAAGAGTGGGGAAATGATCCTGTGCTGCCTATTACCAACCCGTCAGAAGTGGAACCTTAAACCTTGATTCATGGATTTAAATTTAAAGGTTCAATAACGCGTCGATTAGTCATCATTATTTTATCGGTTGCATTGTTAACAGGAGCGGTAGGTTATACGAGCTTTCTTGTATGGTATATGGCCATGCAGCAAGAACGTATCACTTCGCAAGCCAACACAGTCGCACTGGTATTAAGCCAGGATTTAGCTCGTCTAGCTTTGCTAAAAGACTTAGCAGTTGCTGCAGATATCTCAACAAAGTTAGAGTCATTCAGTGACTTGGAGGCACTTGTTTTTTATCAAGTTGACCGGCGAGCTGCTTATCAATTTCATCGACACGAAAGTTTTACAATACCTGAGCTACCTGAAATTTCTGAACTAACGTCACTTCGAGAGGGTAAAAATTTATACCTGTATATACCTGTTATCTATGAAAACCTGATGATAGGTACCGTTTTTGTAACCTACGGACTTGATACCCTGATTGATGTATTAAAACGCGATAGTCTAACCTTGTTAGCTATTTCTTTATTCATGGTGCCTTTTTCTTTAATGCTTGCCGTCATTACTGGCAAGCGCTTTACTCGCCCGATCCTTTCTTTAGTAAACTTCTTAGAAAAAATAGAAGAAACCGATCAAATGTCTGCCAGAATCTCTATTCAAGAAAGAAATGAGTTTGGCAAATTATTTGCGGAAGTGAATACGATGTTGGAACGCTTAGAGTCATCTCAGCAGGAACAGCGACTTGCTGCCGTAGCATTCGAAACACCCTCCGGTATGTTTATAGCTGATGCCCAAGAGCGAATTCTTAGAGTTAACCATGCTTTTACCTCAATCACCGGTTATTCCGAAGAAGAGGTGATAGGTAAGACTCCTGCGATACTTAAATCGGGTCATCACGATCAGGCATTTTATCTTGGTATGTATCATGAGTTGCAACGAAATCATTATTGGAGTGGGGAGATTTGGAATCGGCACAAAAATGGAGAGTTGTATCCTGAGCTTTTGACGATTCACGCAGTTTGCAATGATCAGCAATCGATACAGTTTTACGTCGCTGCTTTTAATGATCTCACTAGGCTTAAAGAAGCTGAATCTCGGCTTAGATACCTAAGTTTACATGATGCACTGACTGGATTACCCAACCGCCTTCACTTAGAGCAAGAGTTACAGCGTTTTCTAGATAGTGGTCGAAAAAGACAATTGGGCGCTGTGTTTTGCATCAATCTTGATGGATTTAGGACTATTAACGAAGCCCAAGGGCATGTTGTTGGAGATAAAATCCTACTTGAAACCGCGCGTCGGTTAGTTAAGTATTGTGATCAAGCGCGCTTGATTTGCCGTTGGGGGGCAGACGAATTTGTCATTTGGTTTCCTGACGTAGGTAATAACAGCAGTCAGGTTGCTCTTGATATGGAACAGTTATCACAAACACTGCATCGTCGCTTGAGCGACGAATTTCTGATTGAAGAAATTTCTTTGCGGTTAAAGAGTCGAATTGGAGTATCGCTTTATGATCATAAGGATATCTCGGCTGATGAAATTATTCAGCAATCTACTTCCGCACTTCAACAGGCTAGAGCAGACACTAATCGAAGAATAGTTTTTTATGATCAACATGCCGAAGCCTTGACTCAGCGTTACGTAAAAATTTACCAAGCCTTGTTGAGAGCACTTCAAAATGAAGAGTTTATGCTTTACTACCAAGTCCAGACAGATGCAGATAGATCTATTATCGGTGCTGAGGCTTTGTTGCGCTGGCATCACCCAGAGTTAGGGTTTGTTTCACCTGCTGAATTTATTCCGGTGGCAGAGCGATCTGATCTGATATTGTCGATTGGTAAATGGGTTTTACAAAGCGCATGCCAGCAACTAAAAACTTGGTCAGCAATACCTGAATACCAGCACTTGGTATTGGCGGTAAATGTTAGTGGGTTGCAGATATCCAAAGCCTCTTTTGTTGATGATATAAGGCAGTTAATCTTTATTCATCAAATCAATCCTGAACGGTTAAAGTTAGAGTTAACAGAGAGTCTACTGGTTGAGAAAATTGATCAAGTTTCGTTAAAGATTATCGAACTTCGTGAAATGGGAGTTCAAGTCTCTCTAGATGATTTTGGTACGGGTTACTCTTCACTGAGTTATCTAAAACACTTGCCGGTCAGTCAAATAAAAATTGATCAGTCATTCGTCAAAAGCTTAACTTCTGGCAGTGGTGAAGAGGCCATCGTCAGAACAGTATTGTCGCTTGGAGAGGCTTTTAATTTTGAGGTAATTGCCGAAGGCGTTGAAACGGAACAGCAATTTGAATTGCTAAAAAGTTTGGGTTGTAAGTTATTTCAAGGATATTTACTGGGTCATCCAAAACCGCTTTGTGATGACCGGCTAATAGTGAACAGCTGATCGGTGAATATGAAAGCTGGATTAGTGTTTTCCCTAATACTTTAGTGGTCAATTGCGACTAAAGTCTCTCCTTTTCATATCGACTTCACTAGGTATAAGGGTTTACCTTTACCGCGTCCCATGAGGTGTGTTTTTTAACTACACCTCACTCCCTTATCTTAAGGAATAAAACAGAGAGAGCCCTATGTTATATCAGCGTAAGCATGGTGAGGAACACCCTTACTGGCCAGCGGGTCCATTCAAGATCCGCTTGCCATTCATTCACTACCGTTGGGAAGTGGCAGAAACGATTCAGGCACTGGTAATGTTTGTGGTAGCAATGGGTATGATTCCTTTGCTAGAGCGTTACTTAGGGCTCCCTTATGACGTTGCATTAGCATATGTTGTCGTTTGTGGCATAGGATTTATGCTGCCTAACTTGTTAGGTGTACCCTTTGTACCTGGTTGGATAACGCCTGCAATACCCGTCGTGCTTCTATTTATCGGTGGGTTTGAGCCAGGTCCTGATGCTATTCGTGCATTAGTTGCATTGCAATTAGTCGTCACTTTTATCTTCCTATTCATGGGTATTACACGTTTAGGTAGTAAACTGGTCAACAATATTCCCAATTCAATCAAGGCAGGTATCTTGCTAGGTGCGGGTATTGCTGCGATCAGTGGTGAAATCAGTGAAGGTGGACGTTTGTACAACACGCCAATTTCACTGGGTATCGGTGGTTTGATCACCGTATACGTACTTTTCTCGCTCTCTTTCCGTGATTGGGTAGAGAAACACCGTTGGGCTAAAATTATTGCTGGTTACGGTATGGTTCCGGGTATGTTGATCACTATGATCATCGGCTGGTCTGTATCTGAGTATCCATTACCTGCTGTTCAGTGGGGCGTAGAGTTACCAGCCTTTGGTAAAATTTGGGATTATTTGCCGTTTACAATTGGTTTCCCAACTTTCCAATTGATGCTGGCGGCTATACCCACTGCAATTATTGCTTACATCATAGCTTTTGGTGACATCATTGTGGGTCAAAGCTTGTTGAAGCGTGTTGACCATTTACGTCCGGATGAAAAAATTGAAGTTAACGTAGACCGTGTGCATATTGTCACTGGTATTCGTAACCTGATGCATTCATTCTTTGCGCCATACCCGGGTTTGGCAGGTCCTCTGTTTACCGGTGTAATGGCAACCATTGCTGAGCGTTACCGTTATGGTCGCGGTGCTATGGATACTATTTACTCAGGTGCGGGTGTGTTCTGGATTGTGGGTTTCATCGCACTTTTCTTACTGCCACTGGTCACGCTGTTTAGACCTGTATTACCGATTGCCTTGTCTATTACTCTGTTGATCACAGGTTACCTCTGTATCGCTGTGGCAGTAGAGCAGATTGATAACGCTACTTCCATGGGTGTAGCAGGAATCATGGGTGTGGTCTTAGCGACTCATGGTGCTGCTTGGGGTCTGGGTGCAGGTTTTGTTCTTTGGTTGTTGATCGAAATGCGTAGCAAAAGTGCTCTTAAAGAGCATGAGGGTGAAGCACCGGAGGAACCAATACATATAGAGGAAAATCCTGACCCTGCAGTAGTAGAGGAAGGGAAGCAACATCACTAAGTAAGTCATCAATGGTAAATCTTAAAACCCCATATCTTTAACGAGATATGGGGTTTTATTTCATACACAATCAGGTATATTTTGTGTATGAATAGAATATTTAAAAACACCTTTCTTTTCCTGATCTTGTCAGCAATTCTGTTGTTAACTGGCTGCGCATCATCGCCGCCTCCAGCGCGTGCACACGACAATATTTGTGAAATTATTGCGCATGATCCTAGTTGGTATCGAGCAGCAAAAAAATCTGAGTCACGCTGGGGTACTCCTGTATCCATACAGATTGCTTTTGTAAGACAGGAATCCTCATTTGTTCATAATGCACGTCCACCAAGACCAACCTTATTTGGTTTTATTCCTATGCCACGAAAATCTTCCGCCTTTGGCTATGCACAAGCTCAAGATGGCACTTGGGATGACTATCGACGGGCAACTGGTAATCGACTAGCACGTCGGACCAATATTGATGATGCTCTAGATTTTATTGGCTGGTATAACAGTATTTCTAATCAACGTAATGGTGTTGCCTTAACTGATGCGTTTAATCTCTATTTAAACTATCACGAGGGGCATACGGGTTTTAGGAATCGTACCTATAACAATAAGCCTTGGTTGATCAACGTAGCTCGAACCGTCGAGAGTCGAGCACGCACCTATGAATCGCAACTGCCCAATTGTCGACTACCTTCACGTTTGTGTATTTGGCCGTTTTGCTGAGTTTGATCAGCAATATAGTCATTTGTTTGAGCTAGACTTAAGTTACAAAGATTTTAGGGAGAAATATGATGGTTAAGCTCAATAAAATGTTGGTCAATATGACCACTGAAGAGCCGACAGATAGTTTGTTAGATAAAGCCATTCGAATCAGTGAGAGTGCTAATGCCTCGATCGAGTTGTTTAAGTGTGGTTATCAATCCTATCCAAGCAGTATGAATATGATTAGTCCTGTGATGCTGGATAATCTTAAACATCAGCGCATGCGAGCTATGGAAAAGGTGCTTGATCAAATAGCGGCATCCTACCGTCATAGTCCTTGCGATATTACCACTGATGTAGCTTGGGCAAAGGATATTACTGATGGAGTTTTAACAAAAGCTGATAGGTTTCAACCCGATTTGATTCTGCATGAAGTTGCGGAACACCCTCATTTACTGCATCGATTGTTGGCACCGCAAGACTGGCTTTTACTTCGAGAAGCGCAAACTCCGCTATTGTTATGCAAAGAGCAGCCTTGGCCTGAACATATTCGTCTAGTCGCAGCTATTGATCCTTTTCATGCACATGATAAAGCGGCAGAGATAGACTTAAAAATACTTCAATATGCACAAGTGATGGCTAAATCCTTAGGTGCAGAATTACATATCTTGCATACCTTCTCATCTATTCCACAATCTGCGATTTTTGATGATACGGTCATTGGTGATTTTGAATCGATGCACCTTCGTATAAAAGCTGAACATGAAGCACGTTTGAAAGAGGTTGTCTTATCCTTTGATCCTTCATTTGATTTAAGCTTGCTACATGTTGTTGAAGGAGAGATACATCGCAAACTACCAGAGTTTGTTCGCGACAAGAGTATCAATATGGTAGTGATGGGCTCGTTGGCCCGTGGAATGATTGATCGACTCTTGCTCGGTAGCAGCGTCGAGCGAGTGCTGGACGCCGTACCTTGCGATATCTTGGTGCTAAAGCCCTAAACTGTAAGCCTTAACACCTATGCTTTAACACCTAAGCCTTAATAGTCGAAAGCGGACCAGACGGGGGCATGATCGGAAGGCTTCGTCATGCCTCGAACGTCATAATCTATATCACTGTCAGTGCAGCACTGAGTTAAAACCTCAGTGGTCAGGATGGCATCAATTCTGAGTCCGCGCTTAGGGTCGTCTTCAAAACCTTTGCTGCGATAATCAAACCAGCTGAACTTATCATTCTTGGTGGGGTGAATTTTTCGATAGGTATCTTTAAGTCCCCAAGCGTGTATGTGTGATAGCCATTCACGCTCTTCAGGTTGAAAGCTGGTCTTGCCTGTTTTTAACCAGCGTAGGCGATTAGGTTCACCAATGCCTATATCGATATCTTCTGCCGATATATTTAAGTCACCCATCACGACTAAGGGTTGCTCAGCCGAGTACTGCTCATTTAGTAGTTTCAACAAGTCTGCATAGAATTTGCGTTTAGCTGGAAACTTAACTTCGTGAGCGACATTTTCGCCTTGGGGAAAGTAGCCGTTAATAAGGGTGTAAGGTTTACCAGAATCACTCATAAACTCACCAATGATCAGGCGTTTTTGAGCCGTTTCATCGTCATCCGGAAAGCCTTTTTGAATGCTTAAAGCGGGCTTTTTGGATAATAAACAGACCCCGTAGTGAGTTTTTTGTCCATGAAAATAGGCATGGTATCCAAGTGCTTCAATTTCTGCGATGGGAAAATCTTGATCGGTGACTTTGGTTTCTTGGATGCCAATCACATCAGGTTGATGAGTTGCGATCAGTGCTTCAAGTTGATGCAAGCGCATACGGATACTGTTGGTGTTGAACGAAACCAATTTCATGAAAAACTCTCTTAGGATTATCTAAATGATGACCCATTCTAAAAGGCTAACGGCTGTTCAGCAAATCGAATCATCATATTTGTTTGATAGTCTTTATTAATCCGATATTTAGTCTGGTTCGATTGGTCATGGCTATGTCTGAGGGTGTATCCTTATATCAATGTGAATAGCTAGCAAGGAGTGACAGGTGAGCAAATTTGATTTTGATCTATTTGTGATAGGTGCAGGGTCGGGCGGTGTGCGTGCCGCACGCATGGCTGCATCTATGGGTGTTCGCGTGGGTATTGCTGAAGAGCGTTATTTGGGTGGAACCTGTGTTAACGTCGGTTGCGTTCCGAAAAAACTTTATGTATACGCTTCCCAATATGCTGAATCTTTCTCTGAAGCTGCTGGATTTGGTTTAACCAATCAAGGTGTCAACTTTGACTGGCCAACACTAAGAGATAACAAGACTAAAGAAATTACGCGCCTAAATGGAATTTACCGCAACCTATTGGTCAATTCGGGTTGTACTTTGATGGATGGAAGGGCGATTATCTCAGGCCCACAAACTGTTCAAGTTGGCGATAAAGAATACTCCGCAGAACGGATACTGGTGGCTGTGGGTGGTTGGCCGTTCGTACCCGATATTCCGGGTGCCGAGCATATCATCTCCTCTAACGAAGTGTTTGATTTAGAGAGCTTCCCTAAGCGTGTCATCGTGGTAGGTGGCGGATATATAGCAATCGAATTTGCAGGCATTTTTGCAGGTTTAGGTTGCGAGACCCATCTGGTTCACCGAGGCGAGCTGTTTCTGAAAGGCTTTGATCAAGAAGTGCGTGAATACACAGCACAAGAAGTTGCCAAAAAGGGTGTTAATCTGCGCTTTAATACTGAAATTGCTGAAATTGAAAAACAATCTGATGGGCAGTTAAAGGTTGTGTTTAAGGATGGTCACTCAGAGCTTGCAGATCAAGTGATGTATGCCACCGGTCGAGTACCTAAAACAGAAGGTTTAGGTCTAGAAACAGTGGGTGTGAAGCTGGCTAACAATGGCGCAATTGTAGTCAACGAACACTTTCAAACCACAATACCCTCTATCTATGCGGTGGGTGATGTGATTGATCGCGTGCAGTTAACACCCGTTGCCTTGGCTGAAGGAATGGCATTAGTTAGATCCTTATATGGCAAAGGTAGTCCGCCCGTTGATTATGAGTTGATTCCAACGGCAGTTTTTTCTCAGCCCAATATTGGTACAGTCGGTCTTACGGAAGAAGAAGCGGTCAAGCGTTACCCAAAGTTGGATGTGTATCGTTCAGAGTTTAGATCTATGAAGCATACCTTGAGCGGCAGTGAAGAGCGCACTCTAATGAAGCTATTGGTAGATCGCACCACTGATAAGGTGGTTGGCGTACATATGGTGGGGGCTGATGCGGGTGAGATTATTCAGGGCATCGCAGTGGCGCTAAAAGCAGGTGCTACTAAAGCAACCTTTGATGCAACCATTGGTATTCATCCAACGGCTGCAGAAGAGTTTGTGACCATGCGAGAAGCGTCACGTAGCTATTAATGATAAAAGCTACTGATCTTTAGGCGGGTAGCCAGACCGTCAGTTTTCTAAACCCTTTAATGTTCAGTAGCGTCTCTTCGAGGTGCTGCTGGATTGAAGATAGACTGATTTGCTTTTCTTCAATCGCTGATAAACCTGATGGGGTTAACTTTATCTCGACCTCTAGGCTGCTAGGGGCATAAAAAAGCATCATTTGATAGTCAGGAATCAGTCCAAAGTTTGTTTCTAAACTACTATCTAACAACGCTTTGATCTGTTTACGGCTTTGTAGTTTGGGCAATCCATTCTCGACCAGTTTTTCATCATCGTAGGTATCAATGTGATAGATGATATAACTGATATCGTCGAATTGTTCCTTTAAAGCATTACATACGTTGTCGCCAATATAGTGACCTTCTGATGCTGTGGTATGTGGGGCGACTTGTAGATGCATCTCTAAAAGGCTCTGTCCGCCCATCAGGCGTGTTCTTACATGATGAACGTTGATCACTCCCTCTATAGAACGAGCGGTCCTTTCAAGAGCTTCTACGCGATCTGCTGGCAATCCAGTGTCGACTAACTCAGCTAAACTTTTTAATAGTAAGTCGATACCTATCTTTGCAATCAACAGTGCTACGAGGACAGCGGCTAGTGCATCCAGCCACCAGACACCCATGATCGCACCTGCAAGCGCGATTAATACTACGACGGACGATAGAGAGTCCGTTCTGTGGTGCCAAGCGTTCGCAATAATTAGATTTGATTGATTTTCTTTGCCTACTTTTAAGGTGTAGAAAAATAAAACCTCATTCGCCAGTATGGATGCTGCTGCAATAAGTAGCGCAGGCCAAGCAGGTGGAGCAGGGATTTCTCCTGAAAAGAGAAGCTTCAGACTATCCCATGTCATAAAGCCTGCCACTAATAACAAAATGACAGCAAGTAATACCGTACCGACTGTTTCAAATCGGCCATGACCCCATGGATGCTCTTCATCAGGCTTTTTATGTGAGAAGCCTACTAGAAATACGACCATCAGGTCAGTTGCTACATCAGATAGGGAATGAAGACCATCGGCAACCAGAGCCGCAGAGCCAGTGAGTATGCCACCAACGACTTTGAGAACACTCATTACCGCATTAACGATGGCGCCGATAATGCTGATCCGTTGAGCTGCTGCTTTACGATCAGTTGCTTTATGTTGCATTGCCAAAACCTAATGTTTCAAAGAGACTATTCTAACGTGCCAAGTAGCAGGTTGCTATCTTGAATATTTGGAAACATACAAGACTTAAAATTGAAATAAAATGTGAATAACCTTGCTTTTAAGGCTTGACACAGAAAAGATTTCAACAATCCAGAAAAAATCAAAATAGTAATCCGGAAAAACCGATCAAAGTAGCTTGTTTTTATCTAACTAGTTGATTTAAATAATATAAAATAGCTGGTTAAAAAATAACCAATCTAAGGAATGACGTGTAAAAACGGGGTGAAATTAGAGTTATCGCCGTTCTTTGCACAGGGTTATCCACAGAAGTTGTGGGTAGGCTGGTAGAGCCTAGATGAGATGGGGCTTCCGGCGGTTAGTTCGAGTATCCACAACGAAAAAAACGAGCAGTTATATTGCGATGCAGCAATTTAAAACAACATTTGTTAGACTGATTGCTAATAGTTTGGTTCATGGGAATGTGAGCAATGCAGGCAACACTGGTCAGTCAAGTTTTTTTACCTCTTGCACTTTTCATAATTATGTTGAGTGTGGGAATGTCTTTAAGAGTGCTCGATTTTCAAAGAGTCTTTACTCAGCCTAAAGCGATAGTCGTGGGTATGTTGGCTCAGTTGGTATGTTTGCCACTATTGGGTTGGATTATCATTCAACTCTATAATTTACCACTTTTGTTAGCAGCAGGGCTGATGATATTGACCTTGGCTCCGGGTGGCGCTACATCCAATGCCATAACGTTATTGGCAAAAGGGGACACCGCATTGTCAGTATCCTTAACCGCCTTGAATAGTGTTATTGTTCCTTTTACGCTGCCTCTTCTAGCCGTTGTTATTTTTCATGCTTTGTCGATGGGCTCGGCTCAGATCGACTTTCCGGTGATGCAAACCATCACGCAAATGCTCCTTATTACGCTATTGCCGGTGAGCCTCGGGATGCTCTTTGGTCATGTTTTTCCTGAACTCAATGTGAGAATTCGGGGATTTTGTCGATCACTGGCCTTAATTTTAATGCTTATGACCGTTGTTTTATTAGTTGTGACTAGTTGGTCACGATTGATGCTCGTGTTGCCGCAATTGGCGCTACCGGTGTTGTCTTTAGTGCTTGCAGCCATGTTGTTAGGCTATGCTGCAGCTCGTTTAGCAGGCTTGTCCGAGGCTAAACAGATTACGCTGTTGGTGGAGGTCGGGTTACAGAATGCGGGTACGGCACTGTTAGTCACCAGCACCTTATTACAAAGTCCTGAAATGTCTGCCAGTGCATTGGTTTATGGTGTACTCATGCAAATACCAGCCTTGTTATTGATTGCATGGCGTAATCGGGAGAGTTTTACTCGTTCACTTTCAAGAAGTGAGACAATAAGCTAGTTGCTTTGAAAAGAGATTAGTCTATACCCATGATTTTGTGAGTTTGTAAACTCAATTTCCACTGTGGGTTTTGTAAGCAGTATTGGATACAGTCCCGTAAAGACAGATCGGCATGTTGGCCATCTAAAGGTTGCAGATAAAAATGCTCAAATTGCATGTTGATGAAATGCTCTGGCGGTGCCAGACGTTGAGGATAAACCAGTTTTAGTTCATTTCCTTCTGTGATGATCACTTTCGCGTCGGCTTTAGGGCTGACGCATATCCAGTCAATTCCTTTAGGAAGTGGCTTTGTGCCATTCGTTTCTATTGCAATGATAAACCCTTCAGCATGCAGTGTATCAACCAGTGCTTGATCGAGTTGTAAGGCAGGTTCTCCACCGGTACAGACTACATAGGGAGGCGTTGAATTACTTGCCGGCCAAAATCTCTTGAGGTGTATCACTAGGGCTTCAGGAGTAGGGAATTTTCCACCATTTTGACCATCTGTACCTACAAAATCAGTATCACAGAAGTTACACACTGCTTTGGCTCGATCCTCTTCACGACCTGACCATAGATTACAGCCAGTAAAGCGACAGAAGATCGCAGGTCGTCCAGAATGTGCGCCTTCTCCTTGAAGTGTGTAAAAAGCTTCTTTGATACTATACATGGCTATTCCGAAACAGGCTCGCCACCAAAGCACTCAATAAGCGCTGGGAGTAAACGAGTCATTTCCAGTCCTGTACGAGCTACTGCAGCATCGAAGTCTGCAAACTCATCTTCTGGACGATCTTGCTCAAGCTGATCAGCATAGTCCGCATTTAACTTTAAACGATGAAGACTTAGGTCAGCATGGAACAAAAACTCCAACTGTTCTTCCCAAGTAATCGATAGTCGAGTGACTTGCATCGTTTCTAGATGTGCCACTATTTCATCACTGTGTAGCGGCTGACCTTTGATTCGAATGACACCACCTTCAGCAGAGGTGTCGCGAAGTTCACACTCGTCCCCAATCTCAAAGCCAGTAGGGATTTGATGTTCATCTTGAAGCCATGAGGTCATGACACTGGCAGGAGCTTGGTTAACATTTAACGGACGAACCTTCAAAGACCCTAGTGCTTCTCTTAATTCGTTTAGCAGCAACTCTCCACGGTTAAAACTGCTGGCATCAATGATGATCCAGCCCTCTGATGGCATGATCAAAGCGCGGGTTGATTGCCGTTTAGAAAAGGCACGAGGGAGTAGTTCTTGTATGACCTCATCTTTAATTTGGTCTTTCTCTTTTTTGTAAACTTTGCGAGCTTCATCCGCTTCAATCTTGTTGACACGAATTTGTACTTCATCCCTAACAACACTACTAGGAAGAATTCGCTCCTCTTTTAGTAAAGAGATAAGGTGATAACCACTGCTACTGAAAACAAGATTTTCAGAGAAAAAACAGGGAGCTATCCAGCCAGTACGTTGGAGTTCATTGCGTCCGCAGGGAGTAAAAGGGTGTTTTTGTAAACTTTCTTCAAGTTGCTCTGGAGAAAAATCATCACTGGGTTGAAAGCGATAGCAAAGCAGATTTTTAAAACTATTCATCCGCTTATAAACCCTCGTAAGCTAACAAGCTATAGACAGGAACATTGCTGTCTTGAATTTTTTGCGACCCCATTAAGTCTGGTAAGTCGATTAAGGCGGCGACTTCGTGTATGTCTGCACCAAGTTTGTGAATTAAGCCGATTGTTGCTAACAGGGTTCCACCGGTAGCGATTAAATCGTCAAATACAACAACCTTATCTCCTTTACTTAGCGCATCGGTTTGAATTTCGACTGCCGCGGTGCCGTATTCAAGGGTGTATTCTTGGCTGATCGTTTGGCTTGGTAATTTACCTTTTTTGCGAATTAGCACTAGAGGTAGGTTTAGTTGATAGGCAACGATAGATCCAAAAATAAAACCACGTGCATCAATACAAGCAATGTGGGTAATCGATTGATTCATGTAGCGTTGGATAAAAGCGTCACAGACCATACGCATCGCTTTTGGATCTTTAAATAGTGTGGTCACATCACGAAAAATAACGCCTGGTTCGGGCCAATCGGGAATAGAGCGTATTACAGATTTTATGTAAAACTCATCGTAAGACATTAAGGTCTCCAAAACAAAAAACGGGAGAGAAACAGGAGTGATTAGCGTCCTTGTTTACTGCAAGAGCGCTCAACTTCCTGAAGTTCTCCAGATAGCTCTTGTAGTTTGTCGGCATTCAGAATTTCTACCTCTTTACCATCAACATGGATCAATTCAAGGCTTTGAAAACGAGTAAAAATACGACTGATGGTTTCAACGGCAAGACCTAAATAGTTACCTATTTCGTTACGAGACATAGAAAGTCTAAATAGGCTGGCAGAATAGCCCCGTTCTTGAAAACGTTGTGACAGCTTTAAAAGAAAACTGGCGACACGTTGCTCAGCATTCTTTTTAGCCAAGAGCATCATCATTTGTTGATCGTTACAGATCTCTTTGCTCATGGTTCTCAGAATTTGACGACGCAACTCTGGCATATGGCTTGATAAATCATCAAGACGCTCAAAAGGAATTTCGCACACTGTCGTGGTTTCAAGAACTTTAGCGGAAACGGGGTATATCGATGTATCGAAAGCACTCAACCCAACTAGTTCGCCAGGAAAAAAGAATCCAGTGATCTGTTCGTCGCCATCGTCTGTGATGCAGTAGCTTTTTACCGATCCAGCTCGAATGGCATAAACACTGCCAAACTTATCACCTTGACGGAAAAGGTGATCACCTTTCTTAAGTGGACGGCTTTTGTCAATAATGGTATCGAGACGTTGCATCTCAGTCATATTTAGGGAAACCGGGAGGCAAAGTGAACTCAAACTACAGGTACTACAGTGAACTTGTTTGAGGCTACGTACTTTACCAGACAAATTTTTATCTTCCATTTCCCGATCCTTCCCGCAAGTAAATAAGGGTAAACACCATTATGTAACATTTCATAGGTGAGGTGAAGGCTGTACTTGAGTACAAGCCTTCACTAAAGGTCTAGCATTAGATGATTCGAGAGTAACCGCGAGTCGGTTGCTGTTTTGGGATGTATGCATCAAATGCCATACAGATACGACGAATGAGCAATCTTCCGGCTGCTGTCACTTGAATCTGGCCATGGCTGCGTTGAATTAATCCATCCGCTTCAAATTGAGAAAGTTCTGCCTGTTCTTCGGCAAAGTAATCAGCAAACACAATTCCAAAACGTTTTTCAATCAGGCTTGGATCTAATTCAAAGTGGCAAATAAGCTGATTGATGACTGCGCCGCGAATGAGGTCATCATCACTTAAGCAGACACCGCGACGTATGGCGTGTTTTTGTTGATTGACGGCTTGAGTATAGGCGGCCAAGTCATGCTCATTTTGATAATAAACACGCCCAATTTGGCTGATAGCAGAAACACCCATGGCGACAAGATCACAATCGGCATGGGTCGTGTAGCCCTGAAAATTGCGATGAAGTTGTCCTGCTGCTTGAGCTAATGCAAGACTATCATCAGGTTTAGCAAAGTGATCCATGCCGATATAGACGTAACCGGCATCGAGTAACTTGTTAATCGTATTTTGCAGGATCGCTAGCTTAACTTCGGGGGAAGGAAGCTCGGCTGGATTGATATGCTTTTGAGATCGAAATCTATCGGGTAAGTGAGCGTAATTGAACACCGAAAGTCTATCAGGGCTCATGCCAATGACGACATCAAGTGTTTTATCAAAGCTCTCGATGCTTTGATGTGGTAAGCCGTAAATCAAATCCATATTGATTGAGTTAAAGCCTAGCTGGCGCGCTTGAGTCAGGACTCCTTGGGTTTGCTCAAGAGGTTGTAAACGATTAACTGCTTCTTGTACTTTTGGGTCAAGGTCTTGAACACCCAAGCTGATCCGATTAAATCCAGCTTTACGCAGCACTTCCATAGTGGCGGGGCTGGCTTCACGCGGATCGATCTCTATTGAGTAATCACCCTTATCATCATCTCGTAAATTAAAGTTTCGACGTAAAGCATTCATCAAGTCGAACATCTGTTCATCGCTGATAAATGTCGGCGTACCGCCACCCCAGTGAAGTTGATCAACTATACGATCATCGCTATACCACTGCGAAAGCTGCTCCATTTCCCGATAAACTGTGTCTAAATAGGGTTGAGCGCGGTCACGGTTACGGGTAATAACTTTGTTACAGGCACAGTAGTAGCAAACGTGTGCACAAAAAGGTATGTGAACGTAGAGTGATAAAGGAGAGTTTTTATCAGCACTAGCTTTACCTTGATGCATCAATTCAGCAGATGATAAGGTAGGATCAAACTGAACTGCAGTTGGGTAAGAGGTGTAACGTGGACCGGAAAGATCGTAACGATTAATTAATTCCATGTCCCAGACGATACGGCTGTCATTTTTCAAAGGGGGGTCCTCAATAAAATAATCTTGTTCAATTGCCAGCTAGTCATAGATTCAGCAAAAGATTGATAGGTAGAGTGTAGATACCAAATAAAATAATGATTAAGCCCGCTAGTTGTCTAACGATGCGTTTTTGCATCACAGCTTGAACTTGTCTAGCGAGCAAGCCGGTCATAAACATAGCTGGCATGGTGCCTAGACCAAAAGCTGCCATCAACAAGGCGCTTTGTTGCCAGCTGCCGCTCGCTGATGACCAAATTAAGGTGCTATAGACTAGACCGCAGGGTAACCAGCCCCAAAGTAAACCTAAAAATAGAGCTTGATGGAGGTGGCGAATCGGCAGAAACTTAGCAGCCAGCGGTTGAATATGTCGCCACAGGTGTCCACCCAAAGATTCGAGTTTGGTAATTCCAAACCACCATTGGCCAATATACAATCCCATCGCAATTAACAGTAAACCGGCAAAAATTTGTAGCGCTATGCCAACGGGGCTGGTCGCAACCACTGCGCCAAGAACGCCTAAGAGTGCTCCTGCTACGCTATAGCTGAAGATTCGACCCGTATTGTAGCCAAGCAGTATCAACCATGCAGGTTGGCGAGAGTGACCTGTGCTGAGTCCAACGCTAGCTGCAATACCGCCGCACATACCGATACAATGTGTGCTACCCAATAATCCAATCAAAATTGCTGTGGTGATGAGCAATGGCTCAGTCATGGTTTTGCTTTGTGTCTTTTTTATCTACTTTCGCATCATCAGGGATCATATCTTCATCATCGTCATAGAGAATGCTGTGCGCAGGGGAGTCTAGGTCATCAAACTGCCCACTGTTCACACTCCAGAAGAACGCCCAGAAGGCTAAGCCTGTCAAGATTAATGCGATGGGTATCAAAAGAATAACAATTTCCATCAGGTACCTGCATTTATGTTGGCTGGTTTTTTTGGAGCTTCAACTAGGCTAGTTTTTAGCTCACGTGGTTTACGCGTCAACCTCATGGCATTACCTGTTACAACTAATGAACTGGCGGTCATACCAATTGCTGCGATATAAGGAGGTACAAGTCCCATTGCAGCTGCGGGTAAGGCGATCACATTGTAGGTTAAAGATAAGCCAAGGTTTTCTTTAATAATGGTACGTGTTTTACGCGCCATACGTATGCTTTCTGCAAGTGTTTGTAGGTTGTTGTTGGTAAGAACAGCATCCGCATTGGTTTTTGCTAAGTCAGTAGCAGCGCCCATGGATACAGAGGTCTGTGCTCCAACTAATACAGGAATGTCATTAATACCATCGCCCACCATAATGGTTTGCTTACCCTCAGCCTGCAATGCTTCGATACGTGCCAGTTTTTGTTCAGGGCTCATGCCGCTATTTATGACATCGATATCGAGCTTTTCTGCAATACGCTGAACCGCAGGAGAGGTATCACCCGTCAATATTTCAATACTCAAGCCCAGTGCTTTCAATTCACGTATAGCTTGACGTGTCTCTCGGCGTATTTGATCGTCTAAAGCAAACCATGCTAAAGGTGATCTTTCATTGCCCAAAAGAATCCATTGACGCTGTTGATCTGGCATTTCTGGGATGTCTTGCCCACTTAACTCCATCACATAACTAGGCGTACCAATACGGAAGCGTATACCATCGATTTCACCTTGTATTCCTTTACCGACACTGTTTTCGATAGAGTCTGCACTAAAGCAATACCAAGGAATAAATGCACGCCCAATCGGGTGCTCCGATAAGGCTTCTAACGCCGCACCCCACATCAAAGCATCTGCAGGCGATGTGCCATTTAAAGGAAAGGTTTCCTGAATAGCTAAACGGCCTTCAGTCAAAGTGCCTGTTTTATCAAATATGATATGTGTAGCTTTGCTAAAAGACTCTAAAACATGCCCACGAGTAATCAAAAGCCCTCGCTGTCTAAGTGTCCCAGTTGCTGCTGTTAAGGCAGTTGGTGTTGCAAGGGACAATGCGCAGGGACAGGTAACAACAAGAACCGCAAGAGTTACCCAGAAGGCTTTCGATGGATCAATGAAATACCATGCAGTATAAACGCAGGTAGCGACGATTAAGGTTGCGCCAACAAAGTAGCGTGCTACGTGATCGGCGACACGAGCGACATAAGGCTTTTCACTTTGAGCGCGCTCTAAGAGTCGAACAATTGAAGAGATGCGGCTTTTTTCACCCACTTCTGTCACTTCAAGTTCTATGGGATTTTCGATATTAATCGTTCCACCCACAACCTTGTCATCTACTTTCTTGGAAAGTGGCATGTATTCGCCAGTCAGCGCAGACTCATCAATTGAGCTGAAACCACGGACAATCACACCATCAGCAGGAATGGTTTGTCCCGGTTTAATGCGAATACGGTCACCAGGCTGTAAGGAAGTCGCAGAAACTAACTCTTCTTCACCTTGGTCATTAATGCGAAGAGCGCTTGCGGGGATTAAGTTAAGCAGCGCATTTCCTGCTCTTCCTGTTCGTTGTCTTGCTTTCATCTCCATAAAGCGTCCGATGAGCAAGAAGAAGGCAAACATGGTCACTGATTCAAAATAAATTTCACCGGTATTGAATACCGTTGCCCAGATACTGGCGAAGTAGCCACCCCAAATAGCGATAGAAACGGGAATGTCCATGGTAAGGTGGCGAGCTTTAATATCACGAATGGCATTTTTTAAAAAAGGCCAAGAGGCATACAAAATAACGGGTGTAGAGACTACCATGCTTGCCCAACGCATTAGTAAAACATATTTCTCATCCATGCCAGTCCCAGCAATTTCGGCAGCATAAATGGCAGCGGCAAACATCATTGCCTGCATTGAACCGATACCTGCAACACCTAGGCGTATAATCGAACGCTTACTTTCCTTAGCTAGTAACTGTTCTTCTTTATCGGGATGATAGGGGTGAGCTTTGTAACCAATGCGAATAATTTCAGCTAATAAGGTACTGAGTTTTACTTCCTTAGATTGCCAAGATAGCTGAGCACGATGATTAGTGAGGTTTACGCTAAACTTTACAACGCCAGGTTGCTTACTAATGTGGTTTTCAAGCAGCCATACACAAGCTGCACAGCTAATGCCCTCTATGACCAGAGTGGCTGAAGGTTGATCTGTATCTAAATTCTGGACAAAGTCTTGTTGTATCTCACGACTGTCGTATAAAGCTAGTTCTTTGGTCAGAGACTCAAGCTCTATCAAGTCAGTAGTTGTTGGACTTAGATCATTACCACGATGTCGATAGAAGCTGTCCAACCCGCCAGCCACAATGGTCTGCGCCACTGCTTGACAACCAGGACAGCACATACGCTTATCCTCGTTGTTAATGCGTGTATAAAAACTGCTTCCTGGTGGGATATCAGATCCGCAGTGATAGCATTGGGTTTCTTCAGGTGTACTTACAAAAGTTTCGACAGATTCCATCAGTTACATCCGGTATGGAAAATAGATAAACAAATAAGATTAAGGTGTAAATGCTATGGTGTTGCTGAATGGAGGTCTTGCATCTTTTACGACTTTCCAGTTTTCTGTATCCGATACAATAATAAAGGTAGATCTTGCATTAATTGGTTGAGATAAGCTGCCGAAAAATTGATTTAGGGTAGCTACACGTTGAAGTTTAATCGCATGATCCAAAGCGTGATTTGCACCAATTTTTATATGAAGATCAATCTCTTCAAGGGAATCAGAAAGTCCCTCTAGCATGGTTAATATGACTTGACCTGTTTCGATATCAATGTGCATCTCTCCTTTGATGCCCAATTCTCTAGCGTATTCAGCCATTTTATCATCAAGAGCAAAGCCTCTACCGTCACGGACAAACTCTCTATCTAGCGGGGGATCTAACTGTTGTTGTTTTATAGCATTAGGTAAAAGTACTACAAATGCAACGGTCATAGCGGCAAGTATAGGGCTTAAAATAAACCATAGCCAAGGCTGTTTGTACCAAGGGGCTATGATAGTTGAATCGTGACTCATGAAGAGGACCTCATAAAAAATAGGCGGCATAATGTCCGCCTATTGTACTCTAAAAACAATCTGGCTTTCACCCTGTTGACAGAATCCTTATCGACTGGGTACCGGACCCATAAAACGACTTTCGGCAGTGGCTGTCACTCGTGGTTCGTCGATTGTTTCGACAGTGAAAGTGATTGAAGAGTTCGCTTGATTTAAAAGATTTTTATCAATTTGTAAGCGGACAGGATAATCCAATAGTTCCCCTGAGCTAATTTCTACTTGAGGTTCATTTATGAATGTTAACCCATCTAAGCCTTCAACAGAGATTCGATAGATTCGATCAACCTGTTCTTTGTTAGCAATTTTAAGCGTATAAACGTTCTGGATTAAATTGCCGCTGACTTCACTAAATAAAGCTCCACGGTCTCTTATAACTTCAAACTCAATTGGAACTCGGTTTGATAGTGCATAGACGAAAGCAGAGCACATAATTATTACAGCAACTAGATAGCCCATCAAACGAGGACGAAGCAACTTGGTTTTATTTCCACTTAACGAATGCTCAGTGGTGTAACGAACAAGACCTCGTTCATAGCCCATTTTATCCATAATTTCGTCGCAGGCATCAATGCAAGCTCCGCAGGCAACGCACTCGTACTGTAACCCATCGCGAATATCTATATTTACAGGGCAGACGTGGACACATGCTTGACAATCAATACAGTCACCTAACCCTTCTGCTTTGTAATCAGTGTCTTTTTTGCGCTTACCTCGCTTTTCACCACGTTTTTCATCATAAGAGATAATCAGTGTATCTTGGTCAAACATAACGCTTTGGAATCGCGCATATGGACACATATAGATACAAACTTGCTCACGCAACCAACCAGCATTACCGTAGGTGGCGACACTAAGAAATCCGAGCCACCACATTTCCCATGGTCCTAGATTGAATGCAAAAATGCTAGGTATCAGTTCTCTAATCGGTGTGAAATAGCCTACAAAAGCAACTGCAGTCAGGATAGCCATCGATGCCCATATCAGATGCTTTGCAGATTTACGAAGGAACTTCTCTTTTGTCATGGGTTCTTTATCAAGACGCATGCGCTTATTGCGATCGCCCTCTGTTATGCGCTCTGCCCAGATATAAAACCAAGTCCATACAAATTGAGGGCAGGCGTATCCGCACCAGAGTCTTCCAGCAAATACTGTTACAAAAAACAGTACAAAGGCTAAGATAATCAGCAGCCATGACAGCAGCATAAAATCCTGTGGCCAGAAAGTTAGGCCAAAAATATGAAATTGGCGACTTGGAAGGTCAAACAGAATAGCTTGACGTCCATCGTATTGAATCCAAGAAAATGTAAAAAACATGAGAAGCAGAACAAAGCCTGCCCCTGTACGAAGGTTTTTGAAAAAACCTTTGTAATATTTTACATAAATATGTTCTCTTTTGGCGTAGAGATCATAGACTTGTGTCTTATTGTCCTTGCCAGGAGTTACATCTTTAACCGGTATTTGGTTCATTTCAAACCGCCATCTACTAACAGGTAAGTTATAAGTTTAGCATTCTATAAGAATAATCTTATACAATCATAGTATGCCAAAAAAAAAGGTGATATGACCTACATCATATCACCTTTAATTTAACTAAAAAGTTTAGTTAGTGTTTAAGCTCATTACGTAGGCGGTTACTAGGTGAATTTGATCATCACTGAGTAAACCAGAGAACGCAGGCATGACACCGAAACGCCCATGGCGAAGGCTATGAGCGATCGCCTCAAAACTTCCACCATATAACCAAATATCATTAGTTAGGTTAGGTGCACCCAGTGCATACATTCCTGTTCCATCTGGCATATGGCAAGCCGCACACAAAGATGCAAATTGAGGTTGAGCGCGTTCAGCTGAGTCTGCATCATGCTCACGATTGCTCAAAGCTAGAACATAGTGAGTCATATCGCGAATGCCATCTTCGCCAAGAACATCAGCCCATCCTGGCATGGCTCCCATTCGACCACTATGCAAAGCATGTTTAATTGCATCTTCACTTCCACCCCACAACCAATCGTTATTGGTTAGGTTTGGGAATCCATGTGCTCCTACACCGCCGACACCGTGACATACAGAACAGTTGTTCGCAAATAGGCGTTGGCCAATACGCAAGCCTTCAGCGTTTTCTGGTTGCTTTAGCTCTTCTACTGAAAGTTGAGCAAAGCGTTGGAAAACAGGCGCGTAATGTTGTTCAGCATAAGCCATCTCTTCTTCCCATTGACCTTGAGAAGTCCAGCCCAAGAGACCTTTGAAGTTACCTAATCCAGGGTAAAGTAAAAGATAAAATAGACCAAAGATGACAGTTGCAATAAACATTTGTAACCACCATTTTGGCATGGGGTTATCCAGTTCTTCAATTCCATCGAAGGAATGACCGACAGTCTCCTCGGTCAAGCCTTTATGGGGCTCACCCTTTCGAGTCGCTAAAAGCAACCATAGGCATCCAAAAATTACACCAAGGGTTAGGACTATAACCCATGCGCTCCAAAAAGCACTCATTTCTCATCTCTCCCGTTATGGGCGCGTTTTTTGCCATCTTGTTCAGCTACTTCCTCATCTTCATCAGCAAAGGGGAGGTTAGCTGCTTCATCGAAGCTTTTTTTGTTCTGAGGCAATAAAACCCAGATAAAAAGTCCGATGAAGGTGATCAACATGATCAATGGCATGAACGGGCCATAGACTTCATAACTCACAATAGATTACCGTACATCATAGTTAGTATGAGTTCTGCCAAGTGCCTGCAAGTAAGCTACGAGCGCATCAACTTCAGTCCTACCACGAACATCTGATTGAGCATTTGCAATCTGCTCATCGGTGTAAGGAACGCCCAAAGTCCGCAAAACTTCCATTTTTCTTGCAGTTAGATCGCCCGTTAAGACGTTATCAAACAACCACGGGTACGCTGGCATGATAGAGGTTGGAACTACATCTCTAGGGTTATACAAGTGGGCGCGCTGCCAATCATCGGAGTAACGACCACCTACACGCGCAAGGTCTGGACCGGTGCGCTTAGAGCCCCACAAGAATGGATGTTCCCAAACATGCTCATTTGCGGTTGAGAAATGTCCGTAACGTTCAGTTTCTGCACGGAAAGGGCGGATCTGTTGAGTATGGCAAACATGACAGCCTTCACGAATGTAGATGTCGCGACCTTCCAGCTCAAGAGCTGTGTAAGTCCGCATGCCATCAATCGGCTGTGTTGTTGAGTCTTTAAAGAATAAAGGAACGATTTCAGCCAATCCGCCAGCACTGATTACGATAATAATCAGTACTGCCATTAGGCCAGCGTTCTTTTCAATAGTCTCATGCTTAATCATTGGTATATGCTCCTCGCCTCAATCATGCAGTTTGTGCAGCTGGTTCTGCATCTGCGGATTCTACAGAGCTTCCGCCGCGGACTGTTTGCCAGACGTTGTATGCCATCACAAACATACCTGTTAGGAAAATAGCACCGCCGATTACGCGGACAACATATCCAGGGTAACTAGCATCCATTGCTTGAACAAAGCTGTAAGTCAGAGTTCCGTCTTGGTTTACAGCGCGCCACATTAGACCTTGCAGAATTCCGTTGACCCACATAGATACGATATAAAGAACCGTACCGATGGTAGCCATCCAGAAGTGCAGGTTGATTAGACCAGTGCTGTACATTTTTGCCTTACCAAACAACTTAGGAATCATATGGTAAACTGCACCAATCGATATCATTGCTACCCAGCCAAGCGCACCAGAGTGAACATGGCCGATTGTCCAATCGGTATTCGACGACAGAGCGTTAACCGTTTTGATGGACATCATTGGGCCTTCGAATGTAGACATGCCATAAAAGGACAGTGATACAACAAGGAAGCGAAGAATTGGATCGGTACGGAGTTTATGCCATGCTCCCGATAGCGTCATCATACCATTGATCATACCACCCCAAGATGGAGCAAGTAGAATCAATGACATAACCATGCCTAACGATTGAGTCCAATCTGGGAGAGCGGTGTAGTGAAGATGGTGACCACCTGCCCACATGTAGGTCGCGATCAGCGCCCAGAAGTGAACAATAGATAGACGGTAAGAATAAACAGGGCGATTTGCTTGTTTAGGTACGAAGTAATACATCATACCCAAAAAGCCTGCGGTCAGGAAGAAACCAACCGCGTTATGGCCATACCACCACTGAACCATCGCATCGATGGTGCCAGAGTAGGCAGAATATGACTTGAACATGGAAACTGGCATCGCAGCGCTGTTTACAACGTGTAGAACCGCAATTACAAGTATGAAAGCCATGTAGAACCAGTTAGCCACATAGATGTGGGAGGTTTTACGTTTGAACACTGTTCCCATAAATACGATTGCATAAACAACCCAAACTATGGTTATCAGAATATCAATCGGCCATTCCAGCTCAGCGTATTCTTTTGCAGAAGTCAGGCCTAGCGGCAATGTAATAGCTGCAAGGACAATAACGAGTTGCCAACCCCAGAAGGTGAACGCAGCCAAGCCATCTGAAATAAGACGAGTTTGACAAGTACGTTGCACTACATAGTAGGAGGTAGCAAAAAGGGCAGAGCCACCGAATGCGAAAATTACCGCATTAGTGTGTAACGGGCGTAAACGTCCGTAGGTTAGCCAAGGTGTGTCAAAGTTTAGGGCCGGCCAGACCAGCTGGGCTGCTATCAGTACGCCAACGGTCATACCGACAATACCCCAGACAACGGTCATGATGGCGAACTGACGAACCACCTTGTAGTTGTATGTTGGATGTTCAATTGCAATGCTCATATCAGGCTCTCATCAACAAGCTGTTAATAGTAAGAAGAGTTC
>REDB01000076.1 GCA_007693685.1 Oceanospirillales bacterium | reverse complement strand
AAATGAAACGCAATAATTTATCGCCTTGTTATACCACTTCATGGAAAGAACTGCCCTGGGTAACCTAAGACATTTCCCTGCTCTAAACCGCTTCCTTAGTCGTACCCAAGTACACTTATGAGACCAGATCAGGTAGGATAAACACCTATAATAAATACAAAATTGGGTAAAACATGTCTAAAAGCAGTTTGGCATTTCCAGACCTAAAACATCTTGTTGAAAAGCTTCACTTTAACCCCGAAGAAGGCAAAATCTGGCTCGCAGAACAGCGAACAGTGCTGATGGGATTAGGTGCCCTATCGAGTTTTCGCAAAGAGATTATTACTACGCTGGGTATGGAGCGTGGCAAGGGTTTCTTTATGCGTCTTGGTTATTATTCTGGTATGCGTGATGCGGAATTAGCCAAAAAATTGAATCCCGATGCGACTGCTGATGAGGCTTTTTTAACCGGTCCTCAACTCCACTGTTTACGCGGCATGGTTAAAGTTATTCCCAAGGTGTTGGAATACGACCCAAATAAAAAACATTTCTATGCAGAGTTTGAATGGATCGATTCATTCGAAGTTGAAATCTGTCGTATGAGTTTTGGTCAATTAAATGAACCTGCCTGTTGGATGTTGTTAGGCTACGCCTGTGCTTACTCAAGTCACTTTACCGGTCTTGATATTCAGTTTCGTGAAGTCGAGTGTCGCGGTCAAGGCGATCAACAATGCTATATTGTGGGAAAGGTCGCCACCGAGTGGCCAGACCATGAAGAGTTTAGCCATTTTTTTAGAGAAGCTCCTTTAATAGATGAATTGTACGAGCTGCAATCACGCATTGCGGATTTAGAGCAAAGCTTAGGTTTTCCAGAAGACTTACCCAGAGCCATCGGTGAAGCTCCTCCTTTTACCAGTGCACTAGAGATGATTGACCGTGGTGCCAATGCTGAAGTGACAATGTTACTGATTGGTGAAACAGGTACAGGTAAAGAGGTCTTAGCCAGACGTGTTCACAGTATGAGTGCCCGAAAAGATGGACCTTTTGTCGCTGTGAACTGTGCAGCTATCCCTCCTGAACTGATTGAGTCAGAACTATTTGGAGTTGAAAAAGGTGCCTTTACCGGTGCTACTCAGTCTCGTAAAGGTCGGTTTGAGCGTGCTAATGGCGGTACTATTTTCTTGGATGAAGTGATTGAGCTTTCTCCAAGAGCACAAGCTGCTTTGCTGCGTGTTATTCAGGAAGGTGAGTTAGAGCGTGTCGGAGACGATCAAACGCGCAAAGTCGATGTGCGTATTGTGGCAGCGACTAACGAAGATTTAGCCGAAGCGGTGAAAGCGGGACGTTTTAGAGCAGATCTTTTCTATCGTATTAACGCCTATATGGTTGTCATCCCTCCCCTTCGTGAACGCCAGAACGATATCGCTTTATTAGCAGAGCATTTTCGTAAACGCTACGAAAAACAGTACCGTAAAATAACACTGGGTTTTAGTGATAGAGCCCTTGCGGCCTTACATGAACATGACTGGCCCGGTAATATTCGTGAATTAGAAAACACCATCGAGCGGGGAATTATTCTAACCGATGAACAGAGTTCAATTACTGAACAGAGTTTATTCAACACTCGTTCACTCCATGACAAGCCTGAATCTAATACGGTGCGTAAAATTAACACGACTTCTGGACAGCTTGAAAATCCATCCATTAATAGTTTGATATTGGACTCACTAGCCGAGCAGGCATTATCACATGAGATCAGCATTGAATCGGTTGAAAAAGCGCTCATTGACAGAGCAATGAGTAGATCTGATGGTAATATTTCTGCTGCAGCTAGGCTGTTAGGGCTAACGCGAGCCGCATTAGCCTATCGGTTAAAACGAAGTGAGTAGATGGATAAAGATCTAGTCAAATAACGCTATCGTCCCAACGCCTTAGCCGATTTTCCAGCGATACCAAAATGCTGTTTAGGCATTTCGGTAATAATCACCCGAACTGACTCAATTGGGGCATCTAAGGATGTGGCAATAGACTCAGTGACCGACTCTATCAGACGCTCTTTTTGTGCATCACTACGCCCTTCCATAATGTAGAGCTGAGCAATTGGCATATTTACCTCCAAAAGCGGATTCATCATTTACCAAGTGATAATAAATGGGATGATGAATCCGCGTTGAAAAGAATAATCAGAACACCTTCGTTAGAGCGACTCTAAACTTAGTGCCTTCAAAACCTTGTTTGACGCTATGTTCTTTATAAACACCAGCATCTAATCCCATCATCAACTGAGGCCAGAAGTAGCCTGCTGAAACACCTACAGCATGAGTTTCAGCTTTACCACCTTCAAGCTCCCAACGGCTATAACCAACTAGACCTAGATCAAGCAAACCTTGATGCTTACCTAAGCCCCATTCGACAACTAGCTCATCATTCACGCTGCTTTTATCCGCTATCTCATAACGTGATAAAGCAGAGAAAGAGAGATCTTTTTCATCGTTAAAGAAATAAGTACCCCCAAGCGTTAGCATCAGTTCGGTATAACCAAATCCAGGATCTGCAGGACGACTGCTTTTGCCTGTAGGGCTCCAAATACCAGCGGCAGCGACTGCATCCCAGCGATCACCATGCCAACCAATTAAGGAGCCAACAAATAGATCACCCAGTCCGGTTTGTTTATCCCTACTACCGATCGTGAGATCAGTTCTAACCATAGGGAGAATTGCTTCAAAACCTAACTGACCACCTAACACTTCGGTTTCAGTAACCCAGATAAAGCGGTGTGCTAGAGCATCGACCTTGACACGGGTTTCTGTGTTAGGAGGTAACTCAACACCTTTGAGTTTATCTGCATCATAATGTACCGCATAACCACGGTAATAAACGCCAGGTGGTGGCACAACCGCCGATTTCACACCCTCAATGCCGGGCACATATTGCCCAGCTTGAGTGGCTAAAGGGGTGAGTAGTAAAGATGCTAAAGCACAGGCTTTAATCTTATTCATAGCGTTTCCTTTATTAATGTTATTGTTGGAAAATAAAGTTCAGGTTAAACAAACTTAGCCGTAATTGACCCCAGATCCTGATAACGGATATTGATCGAATCACCTCGATTTACTGTCACAGCGGCGGTGATACCACCCGTCATGATGAAGGTTCCTGCGGGGATCTCTTCACCTCGCTCTCCTAGCATATTTGCCAGCATCGCGACTGAAGCCGCAGGGTGTCCGAGTACGGCAGCACCCGCGCCAGTGGCCACTACTTCACCATTGATCTCCATGACGACACCTAAGGTGGTCACATCCACATCTTCCAGACGCGCCATACGACCGCCGGTGATAAAGCGAGTGGAGCTAGAGTTATCCGCAATCACGCTCTTCAGATCGAACTTAAAGTCCTTGTAGCGTGAGTCGATGACTTCTACTGCCGGAATGATAAAGTCAGTGGCGCGCATCACATCACCGATATGGACACCCGGACCTTTTAACGGTGCTTTGGTCACAAAGGCGATTTCCGCTTCGATCTTGGGATGGATCAGTTCATCCATCTTGATCTCGCCACCTTCAGGGACGCTGAAGTAATCCGCGAGGTAGCCGTAGCATGGGTGTTCAACACCCATCTGTGCCATCTTCGCCCAAGAGGTCAGGCCCATTTTCATGCCCACGATTTTATGACCACGGGCTTCTTTGCGACGTCTGACTTCCCACTGCACATCGAAAGCATCTTCGTAGGTCATCTCGGGGTATTGATCGGTGACCTTAGTGATCTCATAGGCTTTTAGCTCGGCCTCTTCACAGTAGGTGGCCAGTTCTTCAATTTGTGCGCGTGTTAGATTTCCCATTACTTGGCTCCTTGAGCTTGTTTCTGTTTCGCCATGGTCAAGGCAAGGTCTTCGATCATATCTTCCTGACCACCCACGGTGCCGCGACGACCCAGTTCAACTAAGATGTCACGCGCTTGTATGCCGTATTTCTTTTCTGCACGTTGGGCAAACAGGAGGAAGGAAGAGTAGACACCGGCATAACCCAGCGTCAGGGCATCACGGTCAACACGAATCGGTTGATCCATCATCGGAACCACAAGGTCTTCGGCAACATCCATGATTTTGTAGAGATCGATTCCGGTGGTGACCTGCATGCGATCCAGTACGGCACAGAAGACTTCTAACGGCGTATTTCCTGCCCCAGCGCCAAGTCCTGCAACTGAGCCATCGATACGGGTCGCACCGGCTTCAATCGCTGCCAGTGAGTTAGCGATACCCATGCCTAGGTTATGATGGCCATGGAAGCCGATCTCGATGTTAGACGGCAGTTCTGCTTTGAGCAGTGCTATTCTGGCAGTCACATCATCGGGTAACATGTAACCGGCGGAGTCGGTCGCATAGATACAGTTAGCACCGTAACCGACCATCAGTTTGGCTTGCTCTAGGATTTTTTCGGGTTCAACCATGTGCGCCATCATTAGGAAGCCCACGGTATCCATACCCATTTTCGCGGCCATGCCGATATGCTGTTCGGAAACGTCCGCTTCGGTACAGTGAGTGGCGACACGAATGGTGCTCACACCACAGTCTTTTGCCATTTTTAAGTGATCGACGGTACCGATACCGGGCAGTAACAGGGCTGATATTTTGGCTTTTTTCATCTGCGGGATCACCGCGTTGAGGTATTCCTCATCGCTGTGAGCAGGAAAGCCGTAGTTCACTGATGCACCGCCGAGACCGTCACCGTGGGTGACTTCGATCAGCGGCATCCCCGCTTCATCCATTCCTTTAGCAATGGCGACCATCTGTTCAATGCTGATTTGATGACGTTTGGCGTGCATTCCATCACGCAAGCTCATGTCGTGCAGGGTGACCTGTTTACCTTGTAAGTTCATTGTTATTTCTCCCCTTAGCCACGTGCCGGTAATGTGATCACGCCATTGGCGGCTTCTTCAGCAAACATCTCCGCCGTGCGAAGACCTGCCGCGGTCATGATGTCGAGGTTGCCTGCGTATTTAGGCAGGAAGTCACCTAAGCCTTCCACTTCCATAAAGCAGGACACGCGATTGCCATCAAAGACCGGGCCATTGACTAAGCGATAACCGGGTACGTATTTTTGGACATCCTTCACCATGGCATGAACGGATTCGGTGATCGCCGCTTGATCGGGCTCGCTCTCGGTCAAGCAGTGAATGGTGTCACGCATCATCAGTGGAGGTTCAGCGGGGTTAATGATGATGATCGCTTTGCCCTGCTTGGCTCCGCCCACTTTTTCTACCGCACTGGCGGTGGTACGGGTGAACTCATCGATATTCTGACGCGTCCCAGGACCGACTGAACGGGAGGATACGGTGGCAATGATTTCGCCATAGGACACGGGTTGAACACGTGACACGGCAGCGACCATCGGAATGGTGGCTTGTCCACCACAGGTCACCATGTTGACGTTCATCTCTAGATTTTTAGCATGATCGGTGAGGTTCACCGGTGGCACGCAGTAAGGGCCAATCGCAGCGGGGGTCAGATCGATCATGATGACGCCCAGCTCATTTAGCTTACGGCTGTTCTCTGCATGCACATAAGCGGAAGTGGCATCAAAGGCGACACGGATATCGTCTTCAATCACGTGTGGTAAAACGCCATCCACACCGGTAGCGCAGGTTTTAATGCCCATGCTGGCGGCGCGTTTTAAGCCTTCCGATTCGGGGTCGATACCGACCATCCACACCGGTTCAATCCATTCTGAACGCTGCATTTTCATCAACAAGTCGGTACCGATGTTACCGGGACCGATGATGATCGCTTTGAGTTTTTTACTCATGATTAAATTCCTGAATTAAGTCGTGACACTGAGTCAATAAAACGCTGAGTCGATATAACAGCACTCAGATCAAACAAAGCGCACAGAGGCCTTACCAATGCCACCGATACTCAAGCTCATAAAGTCGCCTGCCTGAACAGGTTCCAGTGGCACCAGAGAACCTGAGAGAATCACTTCACCTGCTTTTAACGGAATACCGAAGTGTCCAAGGGTGTTGGCTAACCAAGTGACACAGTTCACTGGGCTACCTAAGGCAGCGGCACCGGCTCCGGTGCTAATGACAGAGCCGTTCTTCTCCACCACCATACCGCAGGTCGCTAAATCAACTTTGCGGGGATCGACGGCACGATCACCGAGGACAAACAGACCACACGAGGCGTTATCTGCCACAGTGTCTTGGATTTTGATCTGCCAGTTCTCGATGCGGGAATCGACCACTTCAAAGCAGGGCATCACACATTCGGTAGCCGCTAATACATCGGCATTGGTAATACCGGGGCCTAACAGGTCTTTTTTGAGGATAAAGGCGATTTCACCTTCGGCACGCGGTTGCATTAAGCGGGTAGAGATCGGCATCTCTTCGCCTTGGCTAAACGCCATAGTATCGGTCAGGTAGCCAAAGTCTGGCTGATGCACATTGAGCATGTTCTGAACCGCTTTAGAGGTCACGCCGATCTTTTTACCGATGATGCGCTCACCCGCCTCTAAACGACGCTCTAACATACGCAATGAGATGTTGTAGGCATCGTCTATGGTGATGTCACTGAAGCGTTCCGTTAACGGACGCAGGGCTTTACGCTGCATCATCGCTTCAAAGAGTTCATCACCGCAGGCTTGAATCTGTTGCTTATCCATCGTCGTGATCCTTATAGCTTGATACAGATATTTTTTAGCTCGGTGTAAAACTCCAAGCCATGCACGCCACCTTCACGACCGATGCCAGACTGTTTCGCACCGCCAAAAGCGGTACGCAAGTCACGCAAGAACCAAGAGTTCACCCACACCAGACCGGCTTCGATCTGTTCCGCCACACGAATGGCGCGAGAGGAGTTTTCAGTCCAGATAGCTGCTGCGAGTCCATATTCTGTGTCGTTCGCTAGCTGAATCGCTTCTTCTTCGGTATCGAAAGGACGGATATGGCAGCAAGGGCCAAAGATCTCTTCACGAATCACCCGAGCATCATCGGATAGACCTGTCCAAATGGTGGGTTCAATCCATGCGCCGCCATTCATCTCTTCGCCCATATCCGGAATACCACCGCCGATTTCAACGGTTGCGCCCTCTTCCACGGCAAGGTCATAGTAGTACTTGACCTTATTGCGATGCTCTAAGCTGACCAGCGGACCAAAGTTGGCAGCAGGATCTTCAGGACGACCCAATTTCAGCTTGGCCACCTGCTCTTTCATGCGCTTAAGGAAAGCGTCATATACAGGACGTTCAACATAAACACGCTCGGTACCCAAGCAGACTTGACCACAGTTCACAAAGGCGGAACGCATGGTGCCTTCTACCGCTTTTTCCAGATCGCAATCGGCAAACACCAATGCTGGATTCTTACCACCCAACTCCATGGAGATATTGCGCAGCCCCACCGAAGCGGCTTTCATGATCGCTTCACCGGTGCGCGTTTCGCCAGTAAAGGTGATGGCATTGACTAGGGGATGTGTGGTTAAAAACTCACCCGCTGAGTTGGGACCAAAGCCATGCACGACGTTAAAGACACCGGGTGGCACTCCACACTCGTTCATTACCTCGCCTAAGAGTGTCGTGGTCGCTGGGGTTTCTTCGGAAGGCTTCACTACTACGGTATTACCGCAGGCTAATGCAGGGCCGACTTTGAAGGTCATTAACAGCAACGGCAGGTTCCACGGACTGATGACGGCAATGACACCTTTAGGGGTGCGTTGACCGACATTCAATGCGCCTAACCCATCGGGTGTATCCAACTTAAAGGCTTCTGTGGGATGGTTGGCTAGGGTTTCTGAAAAGGCAGTAAAGTTCGCCGCGCCACGTGGAATATCGATATGGCTAGCGATGCTATAAGGCTTACCGGTATCGCGGCATTCTGCTTCTAAAAACTCATCAAAACGCTCATTGATACGATCCGCCACGCGATTCAACATCGCCGTTCTATCAGCTTGGGTCATTTTACCCCAAGGGCCCTTTAGGGCGGCTTTGGCTGCTTTAACCGCTTGATCCACCTCATCACGGCTAGCTTCATGCACCAGACCGATCAGGCTGTTATCCACTGGACAGCGGTTTTCGAAGGTTTTTCCACTCGCGGAAGCAACATAGGCTCCGTTAATGAAATGTTTGAATTCATTCATCGTGTTTTCTCATACACAGACTAAAGAAAGGTGCTAATGACAAGCCATTAGCACCGATTAAGATCAGGTCAACGCCGTTAAGAAACGCTCATTTAGTTGACGATCATGATAGAAAATGGCTTTGCCTAATTGCTCAGTTTTCCAAGTCACCGGTTCGTGATCAGGATAGTGATAGTCACCACCGGCAAAGACTTCGTTACGGTTACCTGATGGATCGAAGAAGTAGATGGTTTGACCATGGGTTAAGCCATGACGGGTAGGCCCGATATCAATAGAGGTATCAGTCATGGAAATCAGGTCAGCGGCTTTTAACACATCTTGCCAGGTATCCAGATAGAAAGAGGCATGATGGAACTTGTTCTTTTCTGGGTGCTTAATGAAAGCAATATCGTGGGCTTTCATGGAAGCGGTTAAGAAGAGTGCAACACGATTATTGTCAGGGTCTACTACTTGCTCAGCCAAATCGAATCCAAGCACATCACGGAATAATGTCAGGTTACCTTCTAGGTCATCACCATAGAGCAAGCAGTGATCAAAGCGAGTGGCCTGCATTCCTTTTAAGCCACGTGGCCAAGCTTCTGGGTTAACGTTATTGATACCCCATTTGCCAGTTTGTTCTTTAGTCGCAAATAGTTCAAACGTATGTCCAGTAGGTGCCACAAACTGCATGCGACGACCACAATCTTTTAAATCTCCCGCAGGCAGTTCTGTTACGGTGATGCCTAATGCACGAATCTCTTCAGCTAGCGTATCTAAAACACTTTCGTTCAAACACTTGAAGCCCATGAAATCCATACCAGGCTCGTCTGCTTCTTTTAGAATGACTGAGTATTTATCTACTTCAGTCCACGCTTTGAGATAGACGCGACCTTGGTCATCTGAATCCATCTCGATCAAACCCAACAGGTCTACATAGTGCTTACGTGCTTCTTCTAGATCCAATACACGAATTTGTACATGTCCTGGACGCATTACACCTTTTTTCATGATCGTTTCCTCTTATATTTGTTATGTCACGCAGTTCTTTGTTTTGATAAATCATTGAAATGGTCAGATTCGATAACCAAATCACTTTCGGGGAAAACTCGACATGCCAGAGCATAGCCAGCTTCCGCTTCTTGTTCTGTAATGTGCGCTTTACTCATCCGCTTAGCGCGGAAACTTCCCTGCAACACCTTGATTTTGCACATACCACAGCCGCCACCTCGACAACCCACCTGAATCGCTTGCTGGCATGCTTTCTCCATGGCGTGAAGTAACAATTCACCTTCAGGCACGGCAAACTGTTGTTGACGATTTGTTACTTCAATCTGATACTGACGCGTTGCATTCATCTCATCAGACCCTCATTGCTAGATGCGCTTAAACAGAGCTGAGCGAGTTTCAGATTCAGCACCATCTGCTGCTGTTAAGAACTTCTCCATGTGGATATCCGACTCAAAGACACGCCCTTGCATCAAGGCGCTAATGGCAGAATCGATCATGGGTGGAGGGCCACACAGATAGGCTTTATGGCCAGCAAACTTACCGTCAAAGTGATCAATGGCGGCTTCATGAACATAGCCAGTAAAACCTTGCCACTGATCCTCTGCCGTCGGGGCGTTTAAAGCTGGGATGTAGTGAAAATTACTGTGCTTTTCAGCCAGTGCGGTTAACAGATCACGGTTGTAGAGTTCCGCCAGATTGCGCGCACCTTGGAACAGATAGATTTGGCGTGTATCACCTTGCTCTAACAGATCCAAAATCATCGACTGTGGGCTAGATAACCCTGATCCACCGGCAATAAAGATCACATCTTTAACATCGGACTTACGCACAAAGAATTGTCCGTAAGGACCTGAAAGTGACAGTTCATCCCCCTCTTTAAGTGATTCATGCAACCAAGTCGTTGCTGCACCACCAGAAACCAAACGCACATGCAGTTCAACAATCGAAGGATCGGATGGCGAGTTAGCAATCGAGAAAGCTCGACTACCTTCTACACCCGGAATATCTAGATTGATGTACTGTCCTGCTTGAAAAGTGATCGGATGATCCAATTCAAGTGTGATCCCTTTGATAGTGGGTGAAAGATCTGCAATCTTGATGACCTTAGCGGTGAAATCTTCTACTGAATAACCTTCAAAATCTGGGTCAACATCGATATCAGCCTCTATCACCAAGTCAGACTCAGGTATCGCACAACAGGCCAGAACTTTACCTTCGTCGCGCTCTACATCCATTAACGCAAAGGGCGATGCATTACCTAAATCAGCTTCACCTTCTACCACCTGAACCTTGCAAGTGCCGCAAGTCCCGTGACCACAGGCAAAAGGAAGCCAGACGCCTTGACGAAGTGCAGCATCCAGTATGGTTTGCCCCTCTTCCACTTCGATCACATCACCTGTTGGCTCGACTGTCACTTCATAGGTCATGACTTGCTCCTTAAACCGCTTTGCCCTGAAAACCTTTGAGTTCAGGTGTTTGGAATCTCAATACCGACTTATGGCCCACACCCTGCTGTTGCAGTGTTTGATTTAAGTCAGGAGTGAATGGCTGGTTATCAAGCAACCAAGTTGCTGTTTCCCAGTTGATCTTGGAGAACTCTTCATGCAAGCCAAAGGCCTCCGGCATCACTTTGTCACGCAACTCAGCAAAGGGCATGGTTGGTGGAAGTGCATAAGCAAAAGGAGCACAGAACATCAGATGATGATCCCAAGCAACATACACAATTTGGTTACCGTGAAAATTTTCAAATCTATCTCGTGCCTGCACTTTATAGTCAGGCGTAATGGCTCTTACTGACATAATCGTTTCCTATCTGAGGAGCCACGGAGTGGCTCCGGTCTTGACGAAAAATGAGGAGTTTTAAGCGACACCCTTCCACTCTTTCCAGCGCTGCTCATCAGGTGAGCCCTTAATATCTAAGTTGTCTGCGCCCAGGTTGAGTTTGTAGTAGTCACGTAGCACTTCTTCCACACTGGCACCACCACAGTTACCTTGATATATCTGATGCACTGGCAACCATGACTGCACATATTTTTCAGGCTCTTCATCAAAAATGTGTTTACAGCCATCCGAGCAGAAGTGGTATTTCTCTCCTTCATATTCACTTGAGCGATAGGCGATTTGGGTTGGATCATCCATCTCGGTAAAGCCCATCGGAATCTGACAGGTCGTACAGAGTTGCGGTAAAGCTTGGCTATAGAAACGCTTACCTTCCGCTTCCATTTTCTTC
>REDB01000091.1 GCA_007693685.1 Oceanospirillales bacterium | reverse complement strand
CCTTTGAAACTGTCCTACCCCAAACACTTACTCGGTGAAGGTCCAGATAACCCTTTTCCCGGGCTTAAATCTCTTGAGCGTCGTTTAGGTCACGAAATTCCCTACCGCTTAGGTTCTAATGAAGGCTTAGATATGCCTCATCATCTGCTTAGGCAGACCTTTGGCGATGCTTTTGTTGCTGAAATTCGCAGCTATGGTGATGCGGAAGCCTACGAATTACGCCAGAGACTCAGTCATCAGCTAAACCTTTCCATGGATAATCTATTGGTTGATGCCGGTGCTGATAGTCTGCTGGCCTTGGCCTTAAGGGGTTTAGTTTCGGTAGGCGAAACTGTGATATGTACGGCCGGAACCTACCCAACCTTTGCTTACTTTGCCAAAGGGCATGGCTGTCATTTGATAGAGGTTCCTTACCGCTCTGATCAGGGACAGTTAGCGCCTGATCTTGATGCTTTAGCTGAACAGGCTCATCGCCATCAAGCAAGGCTAGTCTATGTCGCTAATCCAGATAACCCAACGGGCTATCAACACAGCGATAAAGATCTGTTGGGGTTACGTGACGCTTTGCCCGATAACAGTTGGTTAATCCTAGATGAGGCTTACCATGATTTTCGTGAAGACCAAGCATCTTCAGACGTTGTAGAAGGTGTGTTGCGGGTACGAAGTTTTTCAAAAGCTCATGGTTTAGCAGGGTTGCGAGTGGGTTACGCTATTGGTTCTGCAGAGCTTTTAGCGATGTTAATGAAAGTACGGATTCACTATGTACTCTCATCGGTTAGCCTAGCCGCTGTTACGCTATTACTGGATCATCCTGATGAGATTACTGAACATATTCAGCAGGTTAAAGATCGACGTAAAGCCTTAACGCAGTTGTTATGTTCGCGAGGTTTAAAAGTACTCCCAAGTCATACCAATTTCGTAGCAGTGGTGATGGATTCTGCCGACAAAGCAGCAGAGGTTCAAACCCGTTTATTAGCGCAGGGCATTTTAGTGACTCGTCCAGCTCATCCAGCGGTTAATCACTTGCTACGCATTACTGCGCTAGATGATGCATTAGGTTCTTTATCTGAATGTCATGGGCTGGGTGAATAGTTTTGCAAGGTACTGAAATTTACCGAGGCTATGATGCCTATGGCGTTGTACAAGTGCTTGATGATGGAAACAAACGTTACTTATCCTTTGGTTCTGAGGATGAGCAGAGTTGTATTCTGAAAGATCAACCCTCAATCCCGCAAATGGACTATGTGCGTTCGATGCTGTTGGTGTTGTTGTTTATTTCGCCCAAACGAGTCTTGGTGCTGGGATTAGGTGGAGGTTCATTGAATAGTTGCCTGCATCACGGCTTTCCTGAGTTACGTCAAGAAGTGGTTGAACTGCGACCCGAAGTGATCAAAGTCGCTCAGCGCTTTTTTCAACTTCCGCGTGGAAAGCGAATTACCTTGCATACTATGGATGCGCAAACCTATCTGGATACCGAGCCTGCTTCAGAATATGACATCATTTTTAGTGATATTTATGATGATCAAGGCGTAAGTCAACAACAGCATGATCCTGCTTATTTGCATGAATGCTATGAGCGCCTTCGACCCAAAGGCTGGTTAGTGTTGAATGCTTGGAAAGAGCATCGTGCCGATGCGCTACTGGAACAACTCAGATCACAATTTGCACAAGTTCACAGTTGTACTACACAGGATGGTAATTGGGTGGTATTTGCGGGTAAATCAGCGGTCTTTCCCAATCAATCCCAATTGAAACAAACAGCAAAACAACTCAGTCAACAATTAGGGTTTTCGTTAAGCGGTTATCTGAATCGTCTGACGTAGCAAGGATTAAAGAGGAATTAGGATGAAAAAGAAAATTCAACTCAGTGCGGCTATTTGCCTAGCGTTAAGTCTTGCAGTTCCCGCCCATGCACAATGGGGGCGGTTGTTAGAGCGTGGACAAGAGATTCTTGATCAACAAACGAATGGTTCTGGTAATTCACAAACCACTCAAGAGCCAGCAGCCGCTACTCAGGTACCAGCCGGTGTGAGTGATCGCCAGTTATCGATGGGGCTAAAAGAAGCCCTTAGTGTCGGTGCTGAACGTGCTATCGATACCCTGTCACAAACGAATGGCTATTTGGGTGATAATCGGGTTCGTATCCAGCCTCCAGGGATGTTGGCGGGTGCAGTAGGAACGCTGAAGCGTTTTGGGTTTGAATCGCAAGTAGAAGCCTTTGAATTAAGTATGAACCGAGCCGCAGAACAAGCGATTTCACAGGCAACGCCCGTTGTAGTTAATGCGATTGAATCTATGACGCTTGAAGATGCACAGCGTATCTATCAGGGCGGCGATACTGCGGCGACAGAGTATTTTAAGTCGCGTACCTTTGACGATTTAACTGTTTTGCTTCGTCCACAGATTGAAAAGTCGATGGCGCAAACGGGTACAACCGCAGCATGGCAAGCCCTAACCTCGGCGGCTACCTCATCGGTACCAATGCTAGCGGGTTATACGCCTGATCTTGCGGATCATGTGACAGAATCGGCTCTAAACGGCTTATTTGTGTTGTTGGCAGAAGAAGAGCAGCGTATTCGTCGTGATCCTGTTGCACGCAGTACTGATCTTCTAAAGCAGGTGTTTGGGCTTTAATCTAGGTTCTGAGATCTAGTTTCTAAGATCTAAGTTCTAAGTCGCTATCTGATTTCGACCTAAGTCTTTAGCCTTGTAAAGATAGGTATCAGCTCGATTAAGAAGGCTGATACCGTCTTTATCCGATGAGTTAAGTTCGGCAAGGCCGATGCTTACTGTGCATAAGATCTCGATATCATTGACTTGATTGATCGTGTCAGCAATCTCGTTGACGATACGCTGGGCGATTAAATGTGCTGTATTTAAACGCGTATTGGTTAATATAAACGCAAACTCTTCGCCACCAAAGCGACAAGCAATATCATCGGTTCGAATCAAGGTTCTTACGAGTGTGGCAATATTTTTTAACACAACATCACCCGCTAAATGTCCGTAAGTATCATTTATCTGTTTGAAGTTATCGGCATCAAGCATCATGACGCATAAAGGCTGTTGAAGCTGACGAGCTTGTTTAACACTCTGTTGTAAAATTTCATTGAAGCTTAGACGGTTCATTAAACCGGTAAGTGGGTCTAAAGTGGCTAATTCAATGAGCTCTTTCTCGGTATGTTCTTTTTTACGTATCTCCAACACCAGCTTACGATTGCTTCTGTGCAGCCAGCCTATCAATGCAAATGTCGTCAGCAGCATCAGTAATGCAATAACCAGCCAGTTCCATAGTTTTTGCCATTCATCTGAGGATGTACTTGGTTGATAGAGAAAACCATCAAGTGAAACCTGCTGAATCATTTCCAGCTCTTCCATTAAATCTGCAATGGCTTGCCAGCGATCAGGGTTGATGTAGCCGATCTCAATTAATTCGGGCTGCATAAATTGTCGCAACTGTTGAGCCTCGTATATAAAGAAGTCTGCATCATATAAAGGACCGGGTGTTTGTAGATTCTCAACAATGTATTCAATAACACTATCTGGGTTGTCTAGAGCATAGCGCCAACCACGAAGACTCGCAGCACGAAAAGCTTCAACCTTACTGGGATTTTCAATCAACAATTGTTGATGCGTAAAAAGCAAGTCACCGTAAAGGTCGATCCCATAATCTAGTGGTGAAATGGTCACTGGCCGATGTCCCATGCGCTCTAGCATATAGGGTTCATCGGTTGCCCAGCCCGGCATTAACTGAGTATTACCCTCAATTAAATCCTCTAATTTCCATGTAGGAGAGTGGTTATTAAGTGAATTGATGTTAAGTCCAGCAGCTTTTAAAGCACCAAGGGTTTCTGCTGATAGAAGATTGCCGTAGGTTGCATCGGGAAGAGTTAGAGAGATAGGTCGGTCACCAATATCTTCAAGACGCTCAAAACCATACTCTTCAAGAGTAATAAAGACTGTCGGTGAGCGTTGAACAATGTTCGCCAAAACAACTACAGGTAAACCTCGGGCATGATGAATCAATAACTCTGAACGCGCTACGCCAAAGTGAGCACGTTGGAATACCACTTCTTCTGCACTATTGGCCAGTTGGTTATTGTTGAAAAAGCCCGATCGAATCTCTACGTCTAGACCCGCTTCTTGGTAGAAACCTTGCTGTTGAGCAGCATAGTAACCTGCAAATTGAAATTGATGATGCCAAGGTAATTGAAGAATGACTTTATAAGGGGTGGGGGAGTTAGCAAGAGCAACTGGGCTGAAGCCAACAAAGAGCAGCGCAAATACAATAGCAATGCGCTGAACATATTTACGAAAAGATGAGCCCGAACAACCAGTAAAAATCATCGTTTAATGATAACACAAAATCCGAGTTAATTAGTCAAGAATTGTTTAAATCATGGTTAAGAATGGTCTATTTTATGGGGTTTAATCTCTCTCGGATCAATTGATCCGCGTTTAGATTTAATATTCATTCGAATTAGGTCAAGAAGGGCACTGCTGGTCAGTGTGAGCAGAATTAATCCGCCTCCAATAAACGCCATGGTGGTAGGTAATTCACCCACCCACCACCAAACTAGCAGAGTACCCAGCAGTGTTTCTAAAATTAGCATTAAGCTAACTTCGGCACCGGTAATGTAGCGAGGTCCACTTTGGATAAGGTAATAAGCGGCAGGTAGAAAAATCAGTCCCAGTAGCAGAATACGCTTCATATCTTGCCATTCTGGTAGAGCAACACCACCCATTAATATGGCGGGAATGATCATGGCGATGCCAGCAAAAGGCAGTAATACAGTCGTATCGATACCTTTTTGTGCGCTAGCTACGGTGGTGTTGATCGCCATAGAGATAGGCAAAATAGCAGCGATCATCAAGCCCAAGGGATTACCTGCTTGCATCTCTCCAGATAGCATTAGGATTGCGCCAAAAATACATAACAGTATGACTACCCAAGTTTGTAAACGCAGCTTTTGTTGAAAAAATAGAAGGCCAATGATGCCTGCAATCAACGGTGCCATATTTTGAATCACCAGTACATTGCCAGCAGCGGTTAAGCGATTAGCAGCGACAAACACCCAAGAGCTGGTGGCAATGGCTAGGGGGCAGATCCATAACGCGCTACCGCAACGTTTGATCGCAGCCGGAAGTTCACGCTTATAGCGCCAGCCGACAATCAAGCTGATGACTAAGCACATTAGCAGTGCGCGCCAAAAGACAAAGACCGGAACATCGACTTGTGTATCTTTAACGATCAAGGCATCGGGTGATAGCATAATCACGCCCGCCCCAGTTATTAAATAACCTTTAAGCCGCAACGGCATACGTGCAAACAAGGACACTGCAAACTCCGTTAGAGTAGTTGTTTCGAAAGCCGTGCTTCTAGTTCTATATTAAAGGCTTCCGCTGATTGCATATGTTCAAACATCAGCTGGCGCACTTTTACTTTGTCTCGCACTTTAAAGGCTTCGACTAATTGAAGGTGGTATTGCAGGTTAGCTTTTGAAAACTCTATCTGCTCGGGTAACTGAACTTTCTTGTATATCACAAGATCTTTGAGAAGATCGTTCAGAAAGCGACCCATAAAACCGAGAATAGGATTACCGCAGCGATCCGCCAGTAGAATATGAAAGTCTAACTCAGACATGCGGTTATGAAGACGCTGCTCAATATCGATAGGGGGTTCAGCACAGCAGGCAGTTAAATGTGCTAATTGATCAATATCTTCTGCCGTCAGTTGATCACAGGCCAGTACTGCAATTTCTGGCTCAATTAGCTTTCGCAGGCCATAAATATCGGGGCCAGTAGTATGTTGGAAGTGCAGAAAATTGCGCAGCATTTGCGAAGCGTTGCCATAAGGCACTTCCGCTAGCATGGCACCGCCATTAGGGCCTGTCTTGATGGTAACGAGTCCTTGAACCTCGAGGGATTTCAAAGCTTCACGTACAGTTCCTTTGGAGCATTCAAACTGCTCCATCAGGGCTTTTTCATTTGGAAGACGGTCGCCCGGCTGGATATCTTGCACGACTATCCAGCGTTTGACCGCTTCTACGATTTGATCAGCGCGCTTCATGCGCTTGGGCATATCAGTGGCTATCAGTGCCTTACTCATCCAACACTCATTTTCAGTGATTTAATTATCCCGATAATGGCTGATGAGTTGATTTCTCGCTACGTCCTTGCATGAAATTAATCGTCAAGAATAGGATAGCGATCACGGCACTCACCGCCTGTATCATCGCACTCGGGAAGAAGAGTGCAATGGTACAACTTAACAAGATCACGCGCATCCATTGCTGCATCCAAGTGAACAGATAGCCCTCAATAGCTGCCGCGAAAGTTAAGAGTAACAGCGTAATCATCGCGCCTTTCCAAATGATTATCGATGTATCCACTCCTCCCATAATAATTTCGGGATGGAAAACCATATACAGGGGTATCAAGTAGAGACCTTTGGCAAATTTCCAAGACTGCACACTGGTTTCCATGGTTTTACTTCCCGCAATAGCGGCGGCGGCAAATGCCGCCAAGGCCACCGGCGGTGTGACATTGGAGTCTTGTGAGTACCAGAAGACTAATAAATGAGCGACAAGTAGTGGAATACCAAATTCATTAGTCAAGGCAGGGCCGACCAAAACGATGAGGACGATGTAACTGGCTGTTACAGGGAGTCCCAATCCAAGAATCAGACTAGCAAGAATCACCAGTAGTAACGCCAGCAAAATATTACCGCCAGAGAAAGAGATCATCATGGAAGAGAACTTCAGCCCTAGCCCAGTTAGACCTACGACAGCCACTACAATACCGGCAACGGCGCAGGCGATACTAACAGCCAGTGCATTTCTGGCACCCAGTTCTAAACCTAGCAAGGATTTATGTACGCCCGATTTGAGCGTTTTAATTAACTCTTCAGATAAGTTGCGATTGGCAGTGCCACGCTTTAAGGCTTGGTAAAGACCGTTCAGTCCGGCAATCACAATGATACCCATGACGGCATAAAAACCGACACGCATGGGCGAAAGTCCGATCACTAGAAGATAAACCAGCATAATTAATGGAATTAGGAAGAACCAACCACGGTTCATTACTTCACGTAGATTGGGTAATTCGCTTCTTGCCATCCCTTGCATACCTTGCTTGATGGCGATGATATGCACAAATAGATAGACGGTTGCAAAATAGAGTAGGGCAGGAAATACGCTAACTTTAATGATTTCTACATAAGGTACGCGTGTGTATTCAGCAATTAAGAAAGCACCCGCCCCCATTAGCGGAGGCATGATTTGTCCTCCGGTACTGGCTGCAGCTTCGATACCACCGGCTTGTGCAGGCTTATAACCTAGTCGTTTCATCAACGGAATGGTAAATGCCCCTGTCGTTACGACGTTGGCAATAGAGCTGCCAGAGATAGATCCCATACTAGCAGATGCGATAACAGAGGCTTTAGCCGGGCCGCCTCTCTGACGTCCTGTTCCGGCGAAAGCAAGATCAATAAAAAACTTACCGGCACCTGTCACTTCTAAAAAGGCACCAAAGAGAACAAAGACAAACACAAAAGTAGCCGCTACACCCAATGGCATACCGTAAATACCTTCTTGGCCGAGATACAGCTGACCTGCGATACGTTCTAAGGTATAGCCACGATGCGACAAAATGCCGGGAAGCCATTCACCTAGCCAAGGAAGTGCACCGCGAGGCCCAGCGAGCGCATACAAAATAGCGACAATACCGATCAGTGTTAAACCTATACCCACAGCACGGCGGCTGGCTTCTAATACGACAACTGTGGTCATGCAGGCAACGATAATATCGGTTTGTGACCAAAAGCCTGCACGATTAATGATCTCATCAAGATAAAAGACTAGATAAAAGCCGGAGTATGCGGCTGCGGCAAATAGCGCCACATCAATTAACCACAAAAAGGGTCCACGACGGCATTTATTAACAGGCGGGAAAATCAAAAAGGCGAGCATTAACACCAGGGCTAAGTGGATGCCGCGTTGATAAAATAACCCTAAGGGCTGAATACCCGCACTGTAAAGTTGAAAGAGTGATAAACCGATAGCAAGAAAGGAGATCAGCCATAGGACGGGGCGTGGTCCAGAATCGGTTGGTAAACTGATGGTGTCCGGCGATGGGACCGGGCTCTTGCTGTCAGACATAATGTTAACTCCGGCTATTGAAGCCTGTTTTTATCTTATTAGTGTTTTATATGGAGTAGCAGAAGAAGTCGTTGACCAGCTGCTATCTCACTTAAATTCAATTCTTTACTACCACTCACCAGTCTGTGTGCAACGGCGCGACTTCCCACACGTAGCCATAAGGCATTATTAGTGACTGGCTCATTAATGTCGCTGATCAGATAACCCCCTTCAGGGTGTTCTGATAAGGTTCCACGGCCTTCAAAATGACCCAAACCGGCAGCAAAATCGGGTTGCCAAGAGTGACTGAGTAAAAGCTGTTTTGCTTCAATGCGATAACAATCTTGAACAGCAATGCCTGTCACTGAGTGGTTCCAGTAGAGGCACCATTCGTCGTTGATGACTGGAAATGCTTGGATCAGATTGTTTGATGTGTCTCGGATTTCCAGTTGAAAATCCGAGACATTTTCCGAGGCTGCTGTCGGTAAGGTCATTACCGAGAGTACTAAACTAAGAGTTAGTAAGATACGCGACATAACCTACTCACTCTTTTGCCTAAGCATGTAACTTGTATAGCCTCGTTTATACGCTTTCTTTACTCGCGAAGGCGATCTGGAATCTCTGCATTGATCTCTTCAAAGTAACGAAGTGCACCGGGATGCAGCGGGATAGGTGTCGAGTTCATGGTGAACTCTACGGTTGTATCATTCGCTGCAGGGTGAATCGCACGAAGCTCATCGACTTTTTCAAATAACATTTTGGTAATTTGATAAGCCAATTCATCTGGCATGGCAGCATTCACCGCAAGTACGTTAGGAATACCTACGGTTAAGGTATCCTCAGTGACACCATCATACATATTTGCAGCAAGCGTGAAAGGAGCAAACACTGGCTCAGCAGTGATAGCGTTTTGGATCTCTTCCTCAGTGAAGGAGATCAATTGAATATCACGGGTAGTTGCTAAGCTAAGAATAGAACTGGTTGGTGGTCCAACACTCCAGAAGCCAGCATCAATGTCACCATCGCGAATGGCATCCGCTGTTTCGTTGAAGTTTAAGCGTTGAACGGTGAAGTCACTGTAATTAATGCCATTGGATTCTAACAATGCACGAGCATTAAGTTCAGTTCCACTTCCGGGAGCACCGACAGAAACGCGTTTGCCTTTAAGGTCTGCTAAAGAGTTAATGCCAGAACCTTGTAAAGCCACTAGCTGGACAGCATTAGGATAAATAGAGGCGATAGCGCGAACATCGGCAACTTGACGACCTTCAAACGCACCTGTTCCGGTATAGGCTTGATAGACAGTATCAGCCAAGGCAATGGCAAGGTCAGAATCTTCACGATGGATTAGACCCATGTTCTCAACCGATGCCCCTGTTACTTCTGCAACCGCAGTATAACCATCGATATGGCGACCGATCATTTCAGCTAAACCACCCCCGATAGGGTAGTAAACACCACCGGTTCCGCCGGTTGCAATGGATAAGTTTTGTTGTGCCTGAACGGCAGTGACAGCCATAGTGGCTGATAGGGCAAGTGCTAGGCCAAAGCGGCGCATAGTGAATCTCCTACATTATTTTTATGATGAACAACAAACGCCAAAACAGCAGTTAAGGTGTTTAATGTTAGATTGAGTGTAGAGTGTCTTGCTTGGTTTTACCTAATCTTGATTATATTTGTTTTAGGTTTAACGCATGGTTTAAAGCAGAAACTGTGCCATTTATTGTTAATTTATTGATATATAATTGAAATTTTAAATCATGGGTCAATATGCATGGATGTTGATAGCCTTTTTAAGCAAAAAATGGCTGATGCATATCTGTTCATCAGCCATTTTTTGCTTATCCGTCAGTTTCCTCTTGTAGCAGGGTGTCACGTTGCAAACCAAGGCGAAGCATCTTTTGATTGAGCGTTCTCCTAGGCAGTTGCAGTTCATCGAGGACTTTCTGGATATTACCCTGATGGCGCAACAGAGATTGACGAATGAGTTTGCGCTCGAACTCTTCCATTTGCATCGCTAAGCTGTTTCTGGATAAATCATTTGCGCTAGCATTTTCAACGTTATCCTCATCCTGTTGGATCTCTAAGCCCAACGCAAAGCGCGTTGCTTGATTGCGAAGTTCTCTAACATTACCTCGCCAAGGATTGTTGAAAAGTTTCTCCTTGTAACTGTTAGACGGAGTTTCAATTTCTAAATCGTGGACTTGTGCGGCCTGTTCAACGAAATGATTGAAGAGCAGTAGAATATCTTCTTGTCGTTCACGAAGGGGAGGAATATAGAGTTCTGCGACAGCTAAGCGATAATAAAGATCTTCTCTAAATTGTCCCTGCTCAGCTAGTTTTAGTAGGTCGATTTTGGTGGCAGAGATAATAATCAGGTCAAGGTTAATCAGCTCATTGCTGCCGATGCGTTCAATCTGTTGTTCTTGGATAGCTCGAAGCAGCTTGATTTGAACTGCCAAGGGCATCGACTCCACTTCATCTAGAAACAAGGTACCGCCACTAGCCAGTTCAAGCTTACCTTGGCGCGATTCGAGCGCGCCTGTGAAAGCGCCTTTGCGGTGACCAAAGAGTTCCGATTCAACCAGTTCATGAGTCAGAGCGCCGCAATTAATGGCAACGAAAGGTTTTTCAGCTCTCGCACTGCACTCATGGAGCGAGCGTGCTACCGCTTCTTTACCTGCACCAGTTTCGCCATGAATTAAAATGTTAGCTTGAACTTTGCTGAGCTTTTGAACTTGATGACGCAGTGTTTGCATTGCCTTACTTTTTCCGAGTAAACGGCTGATGGCTGGATCTAGCATCGCTGAGCGTAAGCGCTGGTTTTCCAGTTGCAGCGATCTGGTGATCAGCGCTTTGCGGATCACTTCTTCTAAACGTTCAGGGTCAAAAGGCTTTTCTAAAAAATCCCAAGCACCTTGACGTATCGCTTCGACCGCCATGGGAATATCTCCATGACCTGTGATCAATATAATCGGTAGGTTGGGTACTTTTGCGTGAATTTGTCGCATCAACTCTGTGCCATCAAGACCGGGCATGCGAATGTCAGAGACTAAGATGCCAGCAAAATCACGATCGATATGCTCGGATACGGCTAGCGGATCATCAAGGGTGATCACCTGAATGTCAGACAGTTCTAACCATTGACGTGTGGCCTCTAGAACGGCGGGGTCGTCATCCACAAGTAACACTTGATTACATTCATTGATCGTCATGCTGCACTAGCCTTTTTATCAGTTCTTTTATCA
>REDB01000078.1 GCA_007693685.1 Oceanospirillales bacterium | reverse complement strand
GCTGCAGCGGTAATACTATCAATACGATCTAATACACCACCGTGCCCGGGTAACAAGGTACCACTGTCTTTGATGCCACGTTCACGCTTGAACATACTTTCAAACAGATCGCCCAAAACAGATGCTACAGCTGTTATTACGGCTAACACGATTAAAAAGACCGCTGAGACGAGAGAAAGTTCTTTTAACAATGCATATACAGTTGCAATAACAACACAAGTAGCCAAACCTCCATAAACACCTTCTAAGGTTTTTCCTGGACTTACCCGCGGCATTAGTTTGCGTTTACCCATTGCGCGACCGGCAAAGTAGGCTCCCGTATCTGCTCCCCATACCAAGAAAAGCAGCAAGAATATTAACCATACACCATCAGGAAGCGCTTTAATTGCTGTCAGAGCGGCCCATGCTGGTACTAACACCCACATACCGATAACGAGTTTTGGCCCGCAAGCTGACCATCGCAACCCTTCTGGAAACCTCAAAACCATTACAATAGCAAGCAGCCAAAATAAGCCCGCCGCTATAGCAATTCCTGTTAGCAGGTTATGCAGTCCAATGGCCGCAATGATCAACATGATCAGACCAGCTACACCCACATAAATGAATCGATTTTGACGGCCTATCCGGCAAAAATTTGACCATTCCCAAGCACCATAAAGGGTTACACAACCAACCAATAGTGAGAACAGCCAAACTGGTGCCCAAATCACTGCACCAAGGACTAAAATGCCTAATATTAAAGCTGTAATCACTCGTTGTTTCAGCACAAATTAAGCCTCTATCTGGTCTGATGTTTTCCCAAATCGTCGCTGTCGATTTGAATAGCTCTCGATTGCCTTTTGCAAATCGACTTTACCAAAATCTGGCCAGTAGCAGTCACAAAAATACAGTTCTGTATATGCCATCTGCCATATCAAGAAGTTACTAATTCTTTGCTCACCTCCTGTCCTAATACATAAATCAGGAGCAGGAACATCAGCAAGAGAGGTAGAACTATTGAAACACACCTCATCAATATCATCTAACTGCATTTCACCACGAAGACATGCTTGCGTGAGCTTTTTAGCAGTTTCAACAATATCCCATCGACCACCATAATTAGCAGCTACATTAAGTATCAAGCGGGAGTTATTGGCAGTTAGCAACTCCGCATCATGCATACGCTTCTGTAACTTCTCAGAAAAACGACTGCGATCACCAATAATGCGCAAACGAATTCCGTGTCGATGTAATTTTTTCACTTCTCGATCAAGCGAAAGTAAAAAAAGATCCATCAAGCCACTGACTTCTTTTTCAGGTCGCTTCCAGTTTTCACTACTAAACGCAAACAAGGTTAGCACTTCGACGCCCAACTCAACACAGGCTTCGATGGTTTGCCTTACACTATGAACACCTGCTTTATGCCCTGCCAAACCGGGCAAATGACGCTGCTTAGCCCAGCGATTATTACCATCCATAATAATGGCAATATGCGCAGGTAAAGAAGCAGATGTAAAAGAGGAATCTGATGAGGACATAGGACGAGTAGCGGGACTTACATCCCGCGCTCCAGTAGATACATTAAATTTCCATTAAATCCGACTCTTTTTGAGCCAGCAATGCGTCCACTTCCGATACAAACTTATCGGTCAATTTTTGAACTTGATCTTCACCACGACGTTCTTCATCTTCACTGATCGACTTTTCTTTCAGAAGATCTTTGATATTGCTATTAGCATCACGACGAATATTACGTATGGCAATCTTCGCGTTTTCCGCTTCGCCTTTTGCCTGTTTAATATAAACCTTACGAGTTTCCTCTGTAAGTGCTGGCATCGGCACTCGAATGACATCACCCGCAGTATTGGGATTGATACCTAAATCAGACTTCATGATTGCTTTCTCAACCTCTGGCACCATCTTCTTTTCCCAAGGAATGATGGTTAAGGTACGAGAATCTTCGACGGTGATATTCGCAACTTGCGAAATAGGCATCATCGAACCGTAATAAGACACTTGAACACTGTCTAGAATACTCGGATGAGCTCGACCAGTACGGATTTTCTTAAAGTTATCAACTAATGAGTCGATGCTTTTCGCCATACGCGTTTCAGCATCTTTAGTAATTTCATTCAGCATAGGTTTCTCCTGCAGCCGGCCCAGCATCAATCAACGTTCCTTCATCACCACCCATAATCAGATTAACGAGTGCGCCATGTTTATTCATATTAAACACTCGCACTGGCATATCATGATCACGGGTAAGACAGATCGCTGTCATATCCATGACGCCTAGCTGTTTATCCAAGACTTCATCAAAACTTAGGTGTTTGTAGCGTTTAGCTGTTGGATCTTTCATTGGATCCGCAGTATAGACGCCATCGACCTTAGTGGCTTTAACAACCACGTCGGCTTCGATTTCAATACCACGTAGACACGCAGCAGAATCGGTTGTAAAGAAAGGATTTCCCGTACCTGCGGCAAAAATAACAACATCTTGCTGGCGCAGGTAGCGCATAGCATTACGGCGATCATAGTGATCAACAACACCTGACATAGGAATAGCAGACATAACTCGCGTGGCAATATTACAGCGCTCTAGCGCATCTCTCATCGCCAATGCGTTCATTACCGTAGCAAGCATTCCCATATGGTCGCCAGTCACACGATCAAGACCCGCTGCACTGAGTGCAGCACCACGGAATAGGTTACCGCCACCTATTACAATACCAATCTGCACTCCAATACCGACCAACTGGCCAATTTCGAGAGCCATACGATTGAGTACTTTTGGGTCAATACCGAAATTTTCATCGCCTAGTAGCGCTTCGCCACTGAGCTTGAGAAGAATACGTTTGTATCTAGATTGTTTATCAGCGCTCGGCATCGATAGGTTCTCCGCACTCAATAAGATGACACAGTGTACAAGAAAACGGCGCGATTACGCAGTTTTTTTAATGAATGGATACAGCATTCATATTAAAGCCAGACAGGCATAGCCTTGTCTGGCTTTAATGTTGAGACAGTCATGTCTCGCTAGCAAGGTTTAACCCTTAAGCTGTTCTGCAACTTCTGCAGCGAAGTCTTTCTTCTCGACTTCGATACCTTCACCCACACCGATGCGGATGAAAGATACTACATCTGCGCCAGCTGACTTAACTAGCTGAGCCACTGTTTGCTCTGGGTTTTTAACAAATGCTTGCTCAACCAAGCTGTTTTCCGCCAAGAATTTCTTGATACGACCCACAGCCATTTTTTCTTTGATCTCTTGTGGCTTACCTTCCATATCAGGCTGCGCCATAATGATCTCTTTCTCACGAGTCAGCTCTTCCTGAGGCATATCTTCAGGCTTAGCAACACGTGGATTCACAGCAGTTACATGCATTGCAACGTCGCGAGCCAATTCAGCATTACCCGCTGTCAAAGCAACAATCGCTGCTAGACGATTAGTGCTGTGAACATAACCATCAACCATGGCACCTTCAACCAAGAAGACGCGACGAACACTGATGTTTTCACCGATTTTCTGAACCAATGCTTCACGAGCAGCTTCCAGATCACCCGCCATCAGGGCAGTAACATCGGTTTGCTTTTCAGCAAAGGCTTTAGCCAATACTTTTTCAACAAAACCTAGGAAGTTGTCATCACGGGCAACGAAGTCAGTTTCAGAGTTCACTTCAACGGCAACGGCATAGCTGTTATCGTCTGCAACGCGCAAAGCAACAACACCGTCAGCAGCCGTACGACCTGCTTTTTTAGCCGCCTTCATACCTGAAGATTTACGCAGATCATCAATCGCTCTTTCGATATCGCCTTCAGCTTCAACCAGTGCCTTTTTGCACTCCATCATACCCAAACCGGTACGCTCACGAAGCTCTTTAACCATTGCAGCAGAGATATTCGCCATTTCCTAAATCCTCAAACTCAATTAATCATTACTCTAGTCGAAAAAAGGGGAGCATCGCTCCCCTCATCGGAATCTGTTCAGCTTGTCATATCAAGCTTACAAGCTGATTACTCAGCAGCAGTTTCTTCGACTTCTACGAATTCGCTTTTGTCAGCTACAGTTTTACCCTGACCTTCAATGCAAGCGTCTGCAATTGAACGAGCATAAATCTGAATTGCACGAAGCGCATCATCGTTACCTGGGATTACATAATCAACGCCATCTGGATTGCTGTTAGTATCAACAATACCAATTACCGGAATACCTAGCTTGTTAGCTTCGTTGATTGCAATACGCTCGTGATCAACATCAATAACGAAAAGCGCATCAGGAAGACCGCCCATCTCTTTGATACCACCGATTGAACGCTCAAGCTTTTCCATTTCACGAGCACGCATCAGTGCTTCTTTTTTGGTCAACTTGTCGAAAGTACCATCTTGAGACATCGTTTCAAGCTCACGCAAACGACGGATAGACTGACGAATAGTTTTGTAGTTGGTCAACATACCACCTAACCAACGGTGATTCACGTAAGGCATTCCTGCACGGACTGCTTCTTCACGGATCACTTTACCCGCTGCGCGCTTAGTACCAACAAACATAATTTTGTTTTTGTTTGAGGCCATATTGTGAACAACATCAAGTGCGTTATTCAGAGCTGGCAGGGTGTGCTCTAAGTTGATGATATGAATCTTGTTACGAGCACCGAAGATGTACTTAGTCATTTTCGGGTTCCAGTAACGAGTCTGGTGACCGAAGTGAACGCCTGCTTTCAGCAGGTCACGCATTGAAACTCTAGCCATTTCAAATATTTCCTGTAGTGGGTTTAACCTCCACCTACCCCATCTCTCCACTGCCTAGGGCAGCACCCAGAAAGCCTGTGCCGGTAAGTGTGTGTGTTAATGTGTGCATAGCACGGTTTTTTTGGAGCGCATTTTATACCACAGACAATATTTTTTTTAAAGTTGAATTTTTCATTACCACACTCAAAAACCTTGTTTAACGCATCTACTTGACTATATCCGAGCGTATTAATCGGGTATCGTTATCACTTAACTGAGTTATTAGCTACAATGGTTAACTAGATAAACAAGCAACATCTTTTTAAGATATCACAGCATACACAGCCCTCTATTAGGCTAATAAAATCAAGCCTTAGAGGTGCACACCAGATTAGGAAAATATCAGAGCCATGAGTATCAGCCTGAAAACAGCCGACGAAATTGAGAAGATGCGAGTTGCCGGCAAGCTTGCTGCCGAAGTGCTAGAGATGATCGAACCCCATGTTCAGCCTGGTGTCACCACCAATGAACTGAATCAAATCTGCCATGATTATATTGTTAACACCCAAAAAGCGATCCCGGCTCCTTTGAACTACCATGGCTTTCCTAAGTCTATCTGCACGTCAGTTAATCAAGTCGTGTGCCATGGCATCCCGAACGACAAAGCTTTAAAAGATGGCGATATTATTAATGTTGATATCACCGTCATCAAAGATGGCTTTCATGGTGATACCAGCAAAATGTTTTACGTAGGCAACGTTCCTGATCATGCCAAACGGCTTTGCGAAGTAACCCAAGAATGTCTTTATAAAGGTATCGCTTTAGTAAAACCTGGCGCTCGATTGGGTGATATCGGTGAAGTCATACAAAAACATGCAGAAAAAAATCATTACAGCGTGGTTCGAGAATACTGCGGGCATGGCATAGGCAGTGAGTTTCATGAAGATCCTCAAGTGCTTCATTACGGAAAAGCTGGCACAGGCGAAACTCTTCGTGAAGGCATGACATTTACCATTGAACCGATGATTAATGCAGGGAAACGCCAAGTTAAGCTATCTAAACGCGATGGATGGACCGTAGAAACCGCAGATCGACGTTTATCTGCCCAGTGGGAACATACTCTACTGGTTACAGCAGATGGCGTAGAAGTATTAACACGCCGTTCAGAAGAGTCCTTTTAGTCATGAGTGAGACGCCTGTCTATACCCAACCTGTTCCTGAGTATCTTGATCTTGAATCCGTTCGCTTTGCTTTAGAGGAAGCTAACGAGACTCCACTAACTATTTTAAGGAACGCCCTGAGAAACTCTGAAGCTTTAATGAATCATGATTTTCGAGAGGGTAGTGACATCCGTAGACTTATCTATGGTCGGGCTTGGGTATTAGATCAGGTGTTAACCTTGGCATGGAATTTATACCCTTGGCCAAGTCAATCAGAAATTGCACTTGTTGCTGTGGGCGGCTATGGTCGAGGAGAACTTCACCCCTTCTCTGACATCGACATACTCTTACTCACTGACAACATCGATGCCAATGAATTTTCTGAAAGCATTAGCGGCTTTTTAACGCTTTTGTGGGATCTTAAACTCGACATAGGCTCAAGCGTTCGCTCCATTGATCAATGCTACGACGAATCTCGCAACGATATCACGGTTGCAACCAATCTCATTGAATCAAGAACACTTTGCGGCAATGCCGATCTACAACAGCGAATGTATGCCAAAGTAACATCAGAAGGTGCTTGGTCTGACAAAGAGTTTTTCAAAGCAAAACTCCAAGAGCAATCAGAGCGCCATCAACGCACCAACAATACTGAATACAACTTAGAACCCAACTTAAAAAATTCTCCTGGTGGTTTACGTGATTTACAAACCATTGGCTGGGTTGCTAAACGTCACTTTGGTGCCACCTATTTAAGAGATTTAGTCGAGCATGGCTTTGTCACTGAAAACGAACTAGAGTCTCTTAATAAAGGAGAACTCTATCTCTGGACTGTTCGCTACGCTCTTCACATGCTATGCAAACGCAGAGAAGACCGCCTACTCTTTGACCACCAACGTAGCCTAGCCGCTTTTTTTGGTTATGAAGATAAAGAGGGTGCTCTAGCTGTTGAACAGTTTATGAGCAATTACTACCGTGTCGCTAAAGCCATGTCAGAGTTCAACGACATGCTGTTGCAGTATTTTGACGAAGTCATTTTACGAGGCGACGACCCACATCAAGTTTCACCGTTAAATAGCCGCTTTCGCATTCGCAATCAATATATAGAAGCCGCTTACGAGACAGTATTTGAACACCATCCGTTCGCAATGATGGAAGTCTTTGTTCTACTTGCTCAAAACCCGGAAATTAAAGGAGTACGCGCATCCACTATTCGATTGATTCGTGAACACCGCCATCTAATCAATCAAGAATTTCGTCAAGATCTGCGCAACACCTCATTATTTATGGAGCTTTTAAGGTCTCCTGAAGGTGTCTCTACACAACTTAAGCGCATGAACCGTTACGGCATTTTGGGTCGCTACCTTCCTGAGTTTGGAAAAATAGTGGGACAGATGCAACACGACCTGTTTCATATCTATACCGTAGACGCTCACACGTTAAAAGTGATACAGATGATGCGCCAGTTCAGGCATGAGAATATGCAGCAGCATTTTCCTCTGGCTCACCGCATCATCAACCAACTACCAAAAATTGAGTTACTTTATATTGCTGGACTCTATCATGACATCGCTAAAGGACGTGGAGGCGATCATTCAGAACTGGGCGCTGATGATGTTATTGGTTTCTGTAAACGTCACCACATCGGCAAATGGGACACGCAATTAGTCGCTTGGCTTGTTAAACGACACCTACTCATGTCGATGACCGCTCAACGACGAGATATCTCAGATCCAGAAGTCATTCATAAGTTTGCTCTTGAAGTACGAGACATCGTACATCTTAACTATTTATACGTGTTGACGGTTGCAGATATCAACGCAACCAACCATACCCTCTGGAATAGTTGGCGCGGAACGCTTTTGCGCCAACTTTACACGGAAACTAAACGCGCTTTACGTCGCGGTTTAGAAAACCCAATGAACAAAGAGGATCGTATCGAGCAACTTCAACATGAAGCACTTCAGCTGCTCGAACGAATGAACAAAAAAGAGGAAGAGGTTCGAAACTTCTGGAGACTTCTGGGCGATGAATACTTTATGCGAGAAGATTCTGCCAATATTGCATGGCACACTCAGATAATCCTCGAACATGGTGACCAACCACTCCCTCTCATTCAGGTACACAAAACTTCTTATCGCCTCTATGAAGGCGCAACTGAGATCTTCATTTATGCCGATGATCTTCCTTATTTATTCCCTGCCACAGTAGCAGCACTTGATCAGTTGCACTTAAACGTTGTTGATGCACGGATTATTCCAACCGATAACGGTAGAACACTGAATACTTACACGGTGTTAACTGAAGATAATCAGCCTTTATCGGATGATCCAGCCTACTTAAAAACTATTCAGCAACATCTAACTGAAGAACTAGATGACCCCAACGACTTCCCAGAAATCATCCAGCGACGCGTCCCACGCATCCTAAAGCTCTTTACTATCCCAACCAGTGTGAACTTAAGTAATGATCCCAGCAGCCAACAAACTGTGTTAGAAGTCATGACATCTGACCGACCAGGACTACTGGCAAGACTTGGGCGTATCTTTGTAGAATTTGATATCTCAGTTCGCAAAGCAAAAATATCTAACATTGGCGAGCGCGTAGAAGACTTTTTCTTTATCACTGATTCTGAAGGTAATGCCATTAGCGATCCAGAACTTTGCCAGCGATTGCAAACAGCAGTCTGTGAGAAGCTAGATGAACATATACAGCATAGTAATTAGATTAATAAATTTACCTATATAAAACATATATTTAGTATTTTATTTCATGGATTTTAAAACATCTTCTAAAGTTTCACATTAAGTTGCCGATGCTACATCATAGATATCAACAGCTCTTAGACCGCTTTTGATAAGAGCAACTCTCAAGGAAAAAACTATGAAAAATACGATCAAAGTTGCTATGTCTATATTGGCACTAACTACTCTGGCTGGTTGCGCATCCCAACGAAGCTGCCACGACATCGCTTGTGCAGACTCTGTAGTGTTTGAACAACCTGCACGATCACAATGTACACCTTCAACCTCCAGCCGATGTAATGCTCTTGTTGTTCCAGATGAGATCGTAATTAATGTGGTTGGTTATGGTGCTCCTAAAAACACCTTTGAAAGTGCTGCACAACGTAGACTGATGGCGCTGAGAGCTTCTGAACTTGACGCTTATCGTAAACTATCAGAGCAAGTTTCAGGAGTGCACATCTTCGGCGACACTCGAGTCGATGATTTCATTGCTGGACACGACCGTATCCGTAGCCGTCTAAACACCTTCATCCAAGGCGCTACAATTACTCATCAAGAATATGAAAGCGATGGCGTTGCTATTACTTACATGTCTATGAAAGTTAGCCGTAGTCAGTTACAGCGCATGCTTGAAAGAGAGCGAATCTACCAAAGCCGTGGTCTTGGTTTAGTTCCTGGTGGAGCTTACAGAGACAGTCTTTACTTCGCTCCAAGATATTAATGACGTTGCTTATATGAAGTAAATTTAACTTTAAATTGGTAAACAGCTGACGTTGCACAAGGATGTGCTTAATTATAGAGAGAAATCACTCATGCGCTTTAAGTCATTGGCTATCTGCACTTTGGCACTCATTAACGTTTTGACAGTAGTGTACGCTAATAATCACGCTAACTCTCATACGCACCAAGTGCAAAAAGGAGATTCTCTTTCGTCTTTAGCACAGCAGTATTTAGGTTCTGCTTCTCGCTGGAGAGAAATTTGGGCTGCAAATCCTACCATCAGGAATCCTGATCAAATAATAGCGGGTACTCAAATATTAATTCCTACGACTCGAATCAGTTCAACTGGACAGGGGTTAACTTCTTCTCTTCAGAATTACCAACAAGCTGCTACCGAGTTTGTAAATAGTGGTCATGTCGATCGATTTATCCATCATCGGGCTTTAATACGTCAAAGTGACCTGAATAAACAACTACATGTTAGCGCCATTGATCAATCTACCAACAGAATGGAAATTATTGCCAGTAGCATTCAGCCTCAACAGACAAACAACTATTTAATTATAAGAGAGAATCAAAGTCACCCTTCTGTTTCAGGTGATATTATTGAGGCTCGAATCATTGGACATGCAACAGCAAATCACACAGGTGGTTTAAAAACACTCACTGTCAATGATCTCTTCCAGCCATTACATCGTGATGAAATAGCAGTAATACCAGATCAAAGGTTGCACTTTTCCAGCAATAACGTCCAAATTCACTCCCCTAACATGCCTTCAACAGCCAATGTCATCCAAGTACTCCACAACGAACCAAGTGGACTATTTACCGTTATTGAAACCAGCGCTAACCAAATAATTCAACCAGGAGGCATGGTAAGATACAGAAACCCTGGTACAAGTGCTCACAGTTATGATGGTGTTCTATTAGTAGTCAGTAGCATCCAAGGTGCTTCGTATGCTGCCGTTCTGAGTGCCAAGGCTCCTCCTATGCCAACAGCGACCGTTTTTTAACGGTTCAAATTTGCCCAGAGCCAAACAATTACTTATAGTCACGTATTGTTTTACTGTTACCATCAACGAGTGAAGTGACTATGCTAATTCGAGCATTACTTTTTAGTTTCCTTTTCTGTTCATCAGCTTTTGCTAACTCCGACTTTTTTGTTGAATCTGAAGGATTTGCTGAGATTAGAAACGGAGATCTTATTGAAGCTCGACGTAAAGCACTCACAATGGCTCTTGATGCTGCACTAGTGCAAATGGGAGGATTTCCAGCTGATGGGCTACTTGCCCTTGAAGAGCAGCGCACCACTCCAACCACAGCTATTACTGACTACACAGTTATCAATGAACGTTTAATTGATAACATGCTGGTGTTGAGAATAAGAGCTAATTTAGATGCTCAAACAGCGTCATGCCAGCTATTGATGGATCCTCGTCGCTTTAATAAACGCATTGCCTTTGCGGGTTTTCCGATACAGCAACCACTTGATGCGAATGCTGGAAATATCCATGAAGTTTCGGTAAAACTTCCAGATCTAATTGCTCAACAGATGAAACAGCATCCAGGCTTTGAAACTCTCTTAATCACTCGCTACAACCTACATTCTCATCTTAATGATGCGCCCACCAACCTCTTGCAAAATGGCATGCTGACTAATATGCAACAGCATACTGATGTAAGTGATGCTCAATTCATCGTATCAGGCGTTATTCGAGATTTATCTCAACGCTCACCTATCGGTCCAAGAGAGCCTCACATATTGGTGCATGGTTATAATCAACTTAACAAGAACCATCCTCGAAACCATAGAAACTTTGTCTTTGATGTATTTATTTACGACGCTATTACCGGTGCGCTAATTCATCAACAAAGTTTTGCCACATCGGGAATTTGGAATGCAGGTCAAGATAGAACAGGGTTTGGGACTTCTGCGTTCTGGAACCAAAACTATGGGCAAGAAGTTGCCAATTTGATTCGTCACTCCAGCCTTGAGATTATCAAAGCTCTTGAATGTAAACCCTTCACTGCCCGTATTACCCAATCTGAGCAAAACCGCATCTGGATTAATGC
>REDB01000160.1 GCA_007693685.1 Oceanospirillales bacterium | reverse complement strand
AAGGTGCCGAAATCAGCTTCCATGTGCCTAATTATGGTGATCTAGAAGTCTTCACTACGCGCCCTGATACACTCATGGGCGTGACCTATATGGCGGTAGCACCACAACACCCATTAGCCCTTCAAGCTGCTGAGAGTAATCCTGAAATCGCCGCCTTTATCGAAGACTGCCGCAATATGAAAGTTGCAGAAGCAGATATCGCGATGATGGAGAAAAAAGGCATTTCACTGGGTATTGATGCCGTTCATCCGTTGACTGGCGAATTAGTGCCTGTCTGGAGCGCTAACTTCGTTTTGATGGATTATGGTTCAGGCGCAGTCATGTCGGTTCCCGCTCACGATCAACGTGACTGGGAATTTGCCAACAAGTATGGATTACCGCTCAAACAAGTGATTGGCTATGTTGAAGGTACAGCAGAGCTAGATCTTGCGAAGGAAGCCTATACAGAAAAAGGCCCACTGGTGAATTCCGGTGACTTTGATGATTTAGAGTTTGAGATGGCTTTTAAAGCGATCACAAACGAGCTGATTCGTCGTAAGCGAGGCAAAGTCGCTATTCATTATCGCCTTCGTGACTGGGGTGTTTCCCGTCAACGCTACTGGGGTGCACCCATCCCTGTGATCAACTGCCCAAGCTGTGGTCCTGTTCCTGTTCCTGAAGATCAACTGCCAGTCGTGCTACCAGAAGATGTTGAATTTGATGGTGTCGGCTCTCCCATTAAGAAAATGGATAGCTTCATCAAAACTACCTGTCCAACCTGCGGTGGCCCTGCTGAGCGTGAAACCGATACCTTCGATACCTTTATGGAATCTAGCTGGTACGCTGCTCGTTTTGCCAGCCGCGATACTGCAGATGCGATGTTAGATCCAGCAAAAGCCAACTATTGGTTGCCTGTTGATCAGTATATCGGTGGTATTGAACACGCTATTTTGCATCTACTCTACTCACGCTTCTACCACAAACTGATGCGTGATGAAGGTCTGGTTGATTCTGATGAGCCATTTAAGCGTTTGCTTTGCCAAGGCATGGTTCTGGCTGAAACCTATTACCGTGAAGATGAGCGTGGTGGTCAGACATGGATTGCCCCGACTGATGTCATTACCGAAACCGATGAGAAAGGTCGTATAGTCAGTGCACGTCATCGCATTGACGGTGAGCCCGTGATCGTTTCTGGCATGGCTAAAATGTCCAAATCGAAAAACAATGGTATCGACCCTCAGGTGATGATTGACCGTTACGGTGCCGATACGGTTCGTCTCTTTATGATGTTTGCTGCACCACCAGAGCAATCACTAGAGTGGTCTGATTCAGCAGTGGAAGGTGCGCATCGCTTCCTGCGTCGCTTATGGAAACAGGTTTACGATCATCAGTTCAGAGGTCTACCCGTTGCCGCCTTAAAACTTGACCAACTCAATGATGAGCAGCGTGAACTGCGTCGTAAAGTCCACGAAACCTTAGCGAAAGTCACTGATGACACTGAGCGTCGTCAAACCTTTAATACCGCGATTGCTGCAATCATGGAATTGTCTAACGCCATAGGTCGCTTCCAAGACGTCAGCGAGCAAGGTCGTGCGGTAATGCATGAAGCTCTAGAAGCAGCGGTATTGCTTCTTTCACCTATCGTTCCGCATATCTGTCATAACCTCTGGCAACAATTAGGACATGAAGGTGCTGTTATTCATGCGTCTTGGCCTAAGGTTGACGAATCTGCACTGGTCAGAACCACCGTTGAAATAGTGGTTCAGGTGAATGGCAAGGTTCGCTCAAAAATAGAAGTGGCGGCTGATGCTGACAAAGATACGCTGTTACATCTAGCTTTAGCTGAAGAAAATGTTCAAAAACATATTGGCGATAAGACGATCCGTAAACATATCGCTGTTCCCAATAAGCTGCTGAATATCGTTGTCAGCTAGGAGAGATCAAATGACTCGATGGATGCCTTTTGTGATGCATAAACCACTAATAGCTATACTGATGGCCTTGCTGTTAGTGGTTGCCAGTGGTTGTGGATTCAAATTAAGAGGTCTTTACGATATCCCACCTAGCTTATCGCGGGTGGCTATCCTCAGTGATCAAACTAACTCAGAGCTGGTGAGAACATTAGATCAAGCACTTAGAGCAAATGGTGTCACGGTAGATAACCAAGCACCCTTTCGAATTGAGCTGGTTGAAGAGAGCATGACCCGACGTACTCTCTCTTTAGACAGTAGCGCTCGTGCATCTGAGTATGAGTTACGCGGTGAAGTGACCTTCCAAGTCACTGATGCAGAAGGAGAGCTAATACTTACGCCAAGATCTTTGATGTCTGAGCGCTCTTATAACGTAGATAGTTCGAATATTACTGCCAGTGAGTCACAAGAACCGATTTTGCGCCAGCAAATACGTCAAGACTTAGCTCAGCAAATTATGCGTCAGTACATTAGGATTCAGCTTCCGTGAAAACCCGTAGCGACCAGCTTAATGCTGTGTTGCAGCGCTACAACGGACCCAGTATCTTCATGGTACTGGGTGAAGAACCCCTGCAATCTCAAGAAGCCTGTGATGCTTTACGTCACTGGTTAAGATCGCAGGGGTTTACTGAACGTGACTTGCATCATGCTGACGGTCACTTCAGTTGGGAAAGTGTCATCTTAAGCACCAATGCCCTCTCTCTTTTCGCAGATCAAAAATTATTAGAAATTCGAGTTGGTAGTCACAAAATTAACAAGGGTGACGGGCAAATCCTGTTTGATTGGCTAAAAGACCCTTCACCTGATACAGCTTTACTCTTAATCATCGATAAAGTGGATGCTGCTGGACGAAAATCACATTGGTTTAAACAGATTGAATCGCAAGGAATTCTTGTTGAGGTTCATGCGCCTGACTCAGGGCAACTGCCTCAGTGGATATCACAACGCGCTAACTCCTTGGGTATTCAACTGGATCCAGAGGCACTTCAGGTACTTTGTGAGAGAATAGAAGGCAACTTGCTAGCCGCACAGCAAGAGTTGGCTAAATTGCAACTTCTCTATGCTGAGCAACAGATTACAGCAGAGCAGGTTATCGCCTCAGTCTCTGACAGCTCACGCTATGATGTCTTTGCACTCACCGAGGCAGCTTTGGCACATCAACCTGAACGCTGTGAGAAGATTCTTACCGCATTAATTCATGAAGGGCTAGAAGCACCCGTTATTTTATGGGCGCTCACTCGTGAAATAAGAACACTTTACAATGTTCAACTGGCATTACAACAAGGTCAATCTTATGACAGTTTATGCCAAAAAGAGCGTATTTGGGGTAAACGTAAAGCGTTGGTTCGCAAAGCTAGCCAGTCTTTGCCAGCTGCAACGCTTGAGTCTATGCTTCAATCAGCAGCGGTTGCCGATCAAGCCATTAAAGGCATGCGTAATGAGAGTCCTTGGTTGATCATTCGCCAAATCACTTTAAAACTCGCGGGTGTTTCACTATTACCAGATGTTTTAAGTGGTTAAACCCATGAATGGAATAAATTAGTGAGTATGATGATGAAATTTTACCATTGGCTGATACTTGCCGCAGTTTTGGTTCTCATCAGTGGTTGTGATCGCGAGACATCGCCTAAAAACATGACTCGGGGAGATCAGCTTTATGCTTACTATTGCCAAGAATGTCACACTTATCAGGGCCTAGGCGCTCAACTGCAAAACCTTCCACCTGGAGTGAGCCAACTCCAGGTGCATGATGTAGTGTTAATTATTAAGCATGGCGCTCAACTCGGTCATCCAATGGGACGTTTTCCTGGACTGACGGATCAACAAGCCTTTACAGTCGCCGAATACGCGGTTGCAATGCGACGACAGGAGCGTGAACGCCAGTTACAGGAGTCTGAATAGAAAGCTTTTTAAAAAGTACTTATTAGGAAGTAGGTGTAGCTATAAATCGTCTTCTTCATCAGCCGTTTCCATCCCTAGCTCTTTGATTTTTCTTGTTAGTGTATTTCGGCCCCAACCCAATAACTCAGCTGCATCTCTTTTACGACCAGCTGTATGCTTCAAAGCAACCTCTATCATGGCATGCTCGAAGGTAGGCAAGGCTTCATTCAGTATCCCTTTGCGACCGCGCGATAATTGCTGATCTGCCCAGTTGCGCAGCAATTGATCCCAATTTCCTTCTACCAAATGGCTCGTTTCTGGACGATCCAACAACTCAGGTGGAAGATCGGACACAAGCACTTCTCGACCTGATGCCATGACGGTTAACCAACGACAGGTATTTTCGAGTTGGCGTACGTTACCAGGCCAGGGTAGTTCACAAATAAACTCTTCAGTTTCTGGTTTCAGCGTCTTGGGTTCAACATTTAACTCTTCAGCTGAACGCGACAGAAAATAACGAGCCAGACGAGGAATATCTTCACGTCGCTGAGACAGGCGTGGAATATGAATTCGTATCACATTTAAGCGGTGAAATAGATCTTCACGAAAACGACCTTCACGCACTAGGTTTTCTAAGTTTTGGTGAGTTGCCGCAATAATACGAACATCAACTTTGACAGGAGTATGACCACCAACACGGTAAAACTCACCATCAGCCAAAACACGTAGTAAACGTGTTTGCGTGTCGGCTGGCATATCACCTATTTCATCTAAAAACAGAGTTCCACCATCCGCTTGTTCAAAGCGACCTCGACGAGCAGCAGCAGCTCCAGTAAAGGCTCCTTTTTCGTGACCAAACAGCTCCGATTCGATCAAGTCTTTCGGAATTGCCGCCATATTCAAGGGAATAAATGGATGCGCCACTCTAGGGCTGTGACGATGCAAAGCATGGGCAACAAGTTCTTTACCTGTCCCCGAATCACCGTTGATGAGTACCGTAATATTGGATTGAGACAAGCGACCTATAGCACGGAACACTTCCTGCATAGCAGGCGCTTCACCAATAATTTCAGCGGTATCTGTCTCGATCAACTCTGGCGCTTTTTCACGCTGTTCGTGTGCATGAACAACAGCTCGAGAAACTAAGGCAACCGCATCATCGACATCGAAAGGCTTAGGTAAATATTCAAAAGCACCTCCACGGTATGAAGCCACTGCACTGTCTAAATCAGAGTGAGCCGTCATAATGATGATGGGTAAGGTTGGATGATCTTTATGAATACGCTCGAGCATCTCTAAACCATCCATACCAGGCATACGGATATCACTTATAATTGCATCCGGTTGCTCTTGAGATAGTTTATTCAATAACGGATCAGCTGCTTCAAATAGCGTTACTTTGAGGCCAGCCGAGGTTAATGCTTTGTCGAGTACCCAGCGTATCGATCGGTCATCATCAACTACCCAAACATTACCGGTTGTTTTCATGACTTTGCTCCAGCGGAATTAATAATTGGAAACGCGTGTTGCCCGGTTCTGTTGAGCATTCAATCAGGCCCTGATGACGATTGATAATCGATTGAGCGATTGATAAGCCAAGTCCTGAGCCTTCGGCTCGACCGGTCACCATCGGATAAAAAATAGAGGATAAAAGTTCTTCAGGAATGCCTGGCCCATTATCGATAATCTCAATAGAACAGACTAAACGGTGTCGTTCTGTACCTAGAGTCATCTGGCGAAGTGCTCGTGTTCGCAACGTAATACTGGGATTTTCAGTAGCTGACTCGTGCATCGCCTGCATCGCATTTCGCACGATATTTAAAATAGCTTGAATCAGTTGCTCTTTATCACCAGAGAATTCTGGAATACTGGGGTCATAATCCCGCGTGAGCTGAATTCTTTCTGCCGACTCGGCTCTAACTAAGCTGCACACTCTTTCTAAAATAGCGTGCACATTAACGTTTTCAAGTTTTGGTAACTTATGTGGCCCCAGCAAACGATCAACTAGATTACGTAAACGATCAGCTTCATCAATAATCACTCGTGTATAGTCATGTAACTCTACATCAGCGAGTTCACGCTCTAACAGCTGTGCAGCACCACGAATGCCGCCCAATGGATTTTTGATTTCGTGAGCGAGGCCTCTGACTAATGAACGAGCAGTCGCATGACGCGTGAGTAATTCTTCTTCACGCTCAATTCTCATAAGACGATCACGCGCTTGAATTTCAAGCATTAGACCAATACTAGGGCTGACATTAACACTGTAATCGATTAAGGACTCCTGCCCCATCGCATTCATTAATCTCGCTTCTCTTTTACTATAGGGATGCATGCTTTTTAGGGCTTCGCGCAACAGAATTAAATCATCTTCGCTGAACATCAACCAATCTTGAATCGCCTTGCCTTGCAGGCGTCGCAAGGATGCTTGCAGCAACATTTCAGCAGCAGGATTCATATATTGAATAAACAATTGCTCATTCAGCAGAATGACTGACGTCGTCAAATTATCCAATAATTGTTGATGAATCGATTTCATGGGCATTAAAAACTCTCCTCTTGCTTAGACTTAGCAAGAACGATGCCACTTAACGGAATAAGACTGATCCAAAAAAGGGCAGAAAACATCACGCTTCAAGCCATTGATCATAGAACATGCTAAAACATAATGCACCATTATAGTGCGTACGCTTTAATACTGGGCAGGGGTTTTGTTACTAAACTAGGCATCGACAAGTCTGACCTAAATTCAAGAATTGCTGAATCCTGAAGAAAAGTCTTTCCTGTTCATTCGCCCACAAAAAAGCCCCCTTTCGGAGGCTTTCTAAACACCATCTATTAATTAGACAGAGTAGTACAGATCAAACTCAACAGGGTGAGTTGTCATGTTAACACGCTCAACTTCAGCACGTTTCAGCTTGATATAAGCATCCAACATGTCTTTAGAGAATACGCCACCTTTGGTGAGGAAGTCATGATCTGCTTCAAGAGCATTCAGGGCTTCAGTTAAGCTAGACACAACCGTTGGGATAGCTGCAGCTTCTTCTGGTGGTAAGTCATACAAATCTTTATCTGATGGGTCGCCAGGATGGATCTTGTTCTGGATACCATCGATACCAGCCATCAACAGTGCTGCGAAGCATAGGTATGGGTTGGCTGCTGGATCAGGGAAGCGAGCTTCTACACGACGTGCTTTTGGAGTCGTAGTGTATGGAATACGCAATGATGCAGAGCGGTTACGTGCTGAGTAAGCCAACATTACAGGTGCTTCGAAACCAGGAACTAAGCGCTTGTAAGAGTTAGTAGATGGGTTACACAGTGCGTTCAATGCCTTAGCATGCTTGATAATACCGCCTATGTAGTAAAGTGCAGTTTCACTTAAACCACCGTAGCCTTCACCCGCAAAGATGTTTTTACCATCTTTTGACATAGATAAATGCACGTGCATACCAGAGCCGTTATCACCTACCAGAGGCTTAGGCATGAAGGTCGCTGTTTTACCGTAAGCATGCGCAACGTTGTGTACGCAGTACTTCAGAATTTGCACTTCGTCAGCTTTCTTAACCAGTGTATTACCACGAACACCGATCTCACACTGACCAGCAGTCGCCACCTCATGGTGATGTACTTCAATGGTTAGACCCATCGCTTCCATCGCATCACACATAGCAGCACGTAGATCGTGCAAAGAATCAATTGGTGGAACTGGGAAGTAACCGCCTTTCACGCGTGGACGGTGACCTGTGTTACCGCCTTCGATTTTGTGGTTAGACGCCCAAGAAGCTTCTTCAGAGCTAATGGTATAGCCACAACCACCGATATCCGCATGCCAGCTCACTTCATCAAATACGAAGAATTCTGGTTCTGGACCAAGCATCGCTGAGTCAGCAATACCAGTAGATGATAGGTACTGTTCAGCACGAAGAGCAACAGAACGTGGGTCACGATCGTAACCTTGACCAGTAGCAGGCTCAACGATATTACAACGAACAATGATAGTAGGGGCTTCAGTGAAAGGATCTAGTACAGAAGCAGAGTCATCCGGCATAAGAATCATGTCAGACTCGTTAATACCTTTCCAACCAGCGATGGAGGAACCATCAAACATTTTGCCTTCTTCAAAGAACGAGTCACCCATGTCAGAGACAGGGATAGTAACGTGCTGCTCTTTACCTTTGAAATCTGTGAAACGCATGTCCACCCATTTCGCATTGTGTTCTTTGATCAGATTCAGAGTATGCTCTGACATAGGACGCTCCTATTAAATTTCTAAATGAATGCATTAAGCCGGATCTGCCGGACTGCAAACCGACACGACTGCTTGTGAATATACAAAGCAATACCCGTGCCAGAGTCATAAAGCCGCATAATTACAGCTAACTTCATCACTGTTAACGCAATAACCGCCACCAAACCGCCCTATTATGGTGCACACCCTTGCATTTACGCCCTTATTTGAAGCATTGACGCTAATTAGGGGCTTTTAATGTGCAACCATCGTTATATCCTACGCCAAATTGAAGATTCTTGCGCTATAGCAGTGCATTATTTTTAGTGAGCAATTTATGAACAAACTTTCGTCGATTGTTGAACCGTTGTCACGTATAATGCGCCACTTTACAAAGAAACTTGGAACACTCTTGTGATCGAAAACCTGAGAAATATCGCTATCATTGCACACGTTGACCACGGTAAAACCACCCTGGTTGATAAACTTTTACAACAGTCTGGTACGCTTACACGTCGCGATGAAAGCGCTGAACGTATCATGGACTCTAATGACCAAGAACGTGAACGTGGAATCACCATTTTAGCGAAAAACACCGCTATTAAATGGAATGACTATCGTATCAATATCGTAGACACCCCTGGGCATGCTGATTTCGGTGGAGAAGTTGAGCGCGTTCTTTCCATGGTTGATTCGGTATTACTGCTTGTCGATGCAGTCGATGGGCCGATGCCTCAAACACGTTTCGTTACTCAAAAAGCTTTTGCACAGGGCTTGAGTCCTATTGTTGTTATCAACAAAGTTGACCGTCCTGGCGCACGTCCAGACTGGGTTATGGATCAGGTATTTGATCTGTTTGACAACCTAGGAGCAACTGACGAACAGTTAGACTTCCCAGTTGTTTATGCATCTGCATTAAATGGTATTGCCGGTCTTGATCACGAAGATATGGCTGATGACATGACGCCATTGTTCGAAGCCATTATTAAGCATGTACATCCACCAAGAGTCGACCCTGAAGGTCCTTTACAGTTACAAATCTCGGCCTTGGACTACAATAGCTACGTCGGTGTTATTGGTGTTGGTCGTATCAGTCGCGGCCGCCTTAAAACCAATACCTCTGTTAAAGTCATCGATAGCCATGCAGGCTTGCGCTCTGGTCGTATACTGCAAGTCATGGGCTACCACGGCTTAGAGCGCGTGGAAGTAGAAGATGCCGAAGCGGGTGATATCGTTTGCGTAACAGGTCTTGATCAGCTGAACATCTCTGACACCATCTGTGATCCTAACTGCATTGAAGCGCTACCTGCACTCTCAGTAGACGAACCTACGGTATCGATGACTTTCCAAGTCAACGACTCACCTTTCGCAGGTCAGGATGGTAAGTTCGTCACTAGCCGTAACATCAAAGAGCGCCTAGAGCGCGAATTGATTCATAACGTTGCACTGCGTGTTGAGCCAGGTGAGACTCCTGAGAAATTTAAAGTCTCTGGTCGTGGTGAACTTCATCTATCAGTTTTGATTGAATCGATGCGTCGTGAAGGCTTCGAGCTAGGGGTTTCACGTCCTGAAGTTATTCAAAAAGTAGTTGATGGTGAAATTCGTGAGCCTTACGAATTAGTAATGCTTGATGTTGAAGAACAAAATCAGGGTTCTGTTATTGAAGAGTTGGGTCGTCGTAAAGGCGATATGACTAATATGGAAGTCGATGGTAAAGGGCGTGTTCGCGTCACCTTTATGATCCCTTCTCGTGGTTTGATAGGCTTCCGTAGCCAATTTATGACTATGACCTCAGGAACTGGCATCATGACTTCTGTATTCGATCACTATGGTCGAGTAAAAGATGGTGACATGGGTGAGCGTAACAACGGTGTACTCGTTTCTATGGTTAACGGTAAAGTCCTTGGCTTTGCGCTGTTTAACTTGCAAGAACGTGGCCGTCTCTTTATTCCGCCTAACATTGAAGTTTATGAAGGTATGGTTATTGGTATCCACAGCCGCTCAAATGACTTAGTGGTTAACCCAACTAAAGGTAAACAGCTAACGAACGTGCGTGCATCAGGTACCGATGAAAACATCGTACTGACACCACCAATCAGATTCTCTCTTGAACAAGCATTAGACTTTATTGAAGACGACGAATTGGTTGAAGTAACGCCAAACCATATCCGTATTCGTAAGAAGCTTCTAAAAGAGAACGAGCGTAAGCGCAATAAGAAGTAATATTCTTATTCGATGAAAAAGGCAGCCATGAGCTGCCTTTTTTTGTATCATCATTCAGCCAAGAGACAACTAGAATGAAAATCATCGGAGCCAGATATGCGAACGCTTTACCCAGACATTGCTTGCTATGCGGAACATTGGCTAGAGGTGGATGAAACGCACCGCATCTATGTTGAAGAAAGTGGAAACCCTGCTGGTATTCCGGTCATATTTATTCACGGTGGACCTGGCGGCGGCTCATCACCTGCCCATCGTTGCTTTTTCAATCCTGATGCCTATCGTATCGTCATTTTTGATCAACGCGGCTGTGGGCGCTCCACACCTCATGCTTCTTTAGAAAACAATACGACTCAACATTTAATCGCTGATATGGAAAAAATTCGTCAGCATCTAAACATTGAAAACTGGTTACTTTTCGGTGGTTCATGGGGCTCTACACTGGCACTAGCCTATGCTCAAACATATCCAGAAAAAGTAATCGGAATGATCTTGCGTGGCATCTTTCTGTGTCGTAAGCAGGATATTGATTGGTTCTATCAACAGGGTGCTAGCGCAATTTTTCCTGATTACTGGCAGGATTATCTACAACCTATTCCACCGGAAGAAAGAGGCGATCTGTTAAAAGCTTACTACACCCGCCTAACCTCGGATAACGAAATAGCACGTATGGCTGCAGCCAAAGCTTGGTCAGTCTGGGAAGGGCGCTGTTCAACACTGAAGCCTAATACGGATATCGCTCAGAACTTTGGTGAACCTCATGTTGCCTTGGCGATGGCACGAATCGAAGCACATTACTTCTATCACGGCTGCTTTATGACAGAAAATCAGCTGATCGAAAATGCAGAATGCTTAAAAGAGATACCTATAACCATCGTTCATGGACGATACGACATTGTATGCCCGATAGAACAGGCTTTTGCCCTTCATCGCGCCATTCCGCATGCCGAGTTCAATATCATTCGTGATGCTGGACACTCTGCTTTTGAGCCTGGGATTACCGACAACTTGGTTCGTGCTACGGATCATTTTGCTAGGCAAAAAGCCTAAGCCTATTCAAGGATTGGAATGAAAGGTTTAATTCAGCGAGTTCAATTCGCATCTGTTGAAGTCGATGACCAGTGCATCGGCTCTATCGGTCCAGGCATCTTGCTTTTATTAGGAGTTGAGCGACATGACAGCGAAGAGCAAGCGGACAAACTGTTGCA
>REDB01000080.1 GCA_007693685.1 Oceanospirillales bacterium | reverse complement strand
CTAAAAGACAGTTATTTCTACAGTGATTCCTGTAACGACCTGCCTTTACTGGAGGTGGTCGATCACCCTGTCGCCGTCAACCCTGACGCGAAACTGCTGGAAGCAGCGAATTCTCGCGGCTGGCCGGTACTTGATTTACGCGTCTAGTCTTGGATTTATGCTTGATCTGCTGCCTGATTAACTCGCAGGCAGCACTCGCATAAAGCACGCCTTCAAATATTCCGTTTCTGGTATCGCAGGATGGATCGGATGATCGGCTCCTTGATGACCTTGTACAAATAGCTGTGCGGTTCTATCTAATTCGCGGCTATTGCCACGAAGTATGTTGATCAAGCTTTCTCGAGTTAAATGCATGGAACAGGAACCGGCAATCAGCACACCGTCTCGCGCCAGCAAGCGCATGGCAAAGTTATTGATTCGTGCGTAAGCACGCTCGCCGTTACGGATATCTTTTTTGCGTTGAATAAAGGCTGGTGGGTCAGTAATGATGACATCAAACTTTTCACCCTCGGCAATCAGAGCTTTACAAATATCGAAAGCGTCACCGCGCAATCCTTTAAAGCGAATTTCACCTTGATTAAGACGCGCATTTTCTGCGGCCACATCTAAGGCGGTTTGCGATGCATCGACACAGACAACTTCAGATGCTCCTGCTGCAAGCGCTTGTGCCCCCCAACCACCGACATAGCTAAAGAGGTCTAGCACACGCTTACCCTTCACCAACTGCATCATGCGAGCACGATTATCACGATGATCATAAAACCAACCTGTTTTTTGACCATCTAACACGGGTGCGACCAATTTGACGCCATTTTCTTCTAATGGAGCTAGCTCAGGAACTTCGCCTTGAAGCACTTCAATATAGCTTTCCAACCCTTCCATCGCGCGCATTTTGCCATCGTTGCGGAACACAATTGCTTGTGGCTGAAAGACTTTATTCAGCGCATCAACTATTTCATCGCGCACTGCTTCCATTCCAGCTGTCGAGATCTGTACCACGAAAATATCAAAGAAGCGATCAATTACTAACCCGGGAAGCCCGTCAGATTCACCATAGACAAGTCGATAGCAAGGCGCTGAATAATGCATTTCGCGCAAGCCTAAAGCGATTTTTAGTCGATGCACGATCAATGAGCGATCCAGAGGATAACGCACATCTCGACTGACTAGTCGTCCACAAATCAAGTTAGCCGGATTAAGATAAGCGATACCTAAAGCCTTACCTTTAGCATCCTGCACGATCACCTGCTCACCAGCCGTGTACTGCTTTAAGGGTGATTGGCGTGTATCAATCTCGTTACTGTAGATCCACACATGCCCCGCTTTAAGTCGGCGCTCTGAACCTGTATTGAGAGTGATAGATTGAAAATTCATTTGGGTCGGTTCCAATAAAGACGACCCCGGCAGTTGCCGGGGTGCGTAGATTCTTCCACTAGTCCGTTAAGGATTAGCTTTCAGATTCACAATGTTCAGCATAACCATCTGCATCGAGAAGGTCGTCTAGTTCATCTGCGTCGGTCAAGCGAAGACGAATGAACCAGCCATCACCATAAGGATCGCTATTGACCAATTCAGGCGCATCTTCAAGATCTTCGTTTACCGCAACGACTTCACCCGTTAATGGGGCATAGACGTCGGAGGCTGCTTTGACGGATTCAACCACGCCAATATCATCGCCTGCAGACACTTTGTCACCCACTTCGGGTAACTCAACAAAAACCACATCACCCAGAAGATCCTGTGCGTGATCAGTAATACCGATGGTTACGGTGCCATCACCTTCATCGCGGATCCACTCGTGACTTGCAACATAGCGGAGTTCGTTTGGAATATTGCTCATGTTTTCCTACCTGTTTCAGGAATAGACTTTTTGACCATGACGGACAAAAGGCGGTTTAACAACACGCACTTTGACCCGTTTTCCTCGCATTTCAACCTCTGCTTCATCAGCTGTTGCAAAGGGCACTCTTGCTAAAGCTACAGCATAGCCCAGTGTTGGCGAAAAGCCACCGCTGGTGATGTAACCTTCATTTTCCGAATCGACAACCACTGTTTGACCATGCCTTAGTACACCTTTACCGGTTTCCATGGCTAGACCGACCAGCTTGAATTTAACGCCAGCAGCCTTTTCAGCTTCTAATGGCTCTCGACCCACAAAGAAACGATCACTTGGCTCCCACGCCACAACCCATCCCATATTCGATACTAATGGGCTAACCGTTTCATCCATATCCTGTCCGTATAGATTCATACCCGCTTCTAGACGCAGGGTATCTCTGGCACCCAAACCACAAGGGGCAACGCCAGCTTCAGCTAAAGCCTTCCAAAAAGCTTCTGCTTCATCATCTGGAAGCATAATTTCTAAACCGTCTTCACCCGTGTAACCGGTGCGAGCGATAAACCAACCTTCAGATTCTTGACCTTGAAAGAGATTGAGTTGATCTATCAGGTTCTGACGAAATGGGCTTAGCACCGACTTTACACGTTCAAGTGCTTCAGGACCTTGAATAGCAATCATTGCAAGGTCAGGTTGTTCTGTTAAGGCCACGTCCATTTTGGTGACTTGATCGGACATCCAACGTAGGTCTTTTTCACGCGTAGCACAGTTAACGACCACACGATACCACTCACCTGAAACGCCCGGCTCAGTCATCAAATAAACAATTAAATCATCAATCACACCGCCCTGCTCATTCAGCATAGCACTGTATAACGCCTTACCTTTTTGCTTTAGGCGTTCAACATCATTACAAAGCAAACGACGAAGGTAGTCACGCGCATCTGAACCTGTGACATCAACGACCGTCATATGTGAAACGTCGAACATACCGCTTTGTTGGCGCACGCGATGATGTTCTTCTACCTGAGAGCCATAATGAAGAGGCATGTCCCAGCCGCCAAAATCGACAATTTTGGCTCCCATGGCGACGTGTTGCGTATAGAGTATTGTTTTATTGCCCATAGGAAATTATCTCTGCATCATTCAGCACGCGTTTAGATGACACACTGCGCCTGAATGCAAAAAAAGGGAAACTAATGTAGCGACAAATGGGGATCAGTTCAATCTTTCTGTTAGCCCTCTGACTGATTATTCCACCCGCTGAGCAAACTTTGGTAAATCACCCTTAACACCCATTGCCATCATCGCTAAATGATTTTTTACCGGTGACAAATGATTCACAAGATTCATCCCACTACTTCGTAGTAGACGAATGGGTGCAGGACGGTCGCCAAAGAGTCTGCGGAAAAACTCCATGGTGGCTGTCATGCGCAGATTGTCACTGCGTCTTAGGCGTTGATAGCGGCGCAGGACATCTAGACTACCTAAAGGCAACTGTTGTTGTGAGGCATCGATAAAGACTTCAGCTAAGGCTGCAACATCCAAAAAGCCAAGATTAACACCCTGTCCTGCCAATGGATGAATGGTGTGAGCGGCATCACCTGCTAAAGCAATACCCTTGGCGATATAGTGATGAGCGTGACGTTGACGAAGGTTAATAGCTTGACGAGGATCAGTGGTCATCACCTGCCCTAAACAAGCATCCGATGCCTGAGTTAAGGCTTGGCAAAAAGCTTCATCTGATAATGACATCAACTTTTGAGCATGTTCTGGTGACGTTGACCAAACGACCGAAATTTGATGACCTTCAACACCGCCAGATAAAGGTAAAAATGCTAAAGGACCATCTTCTGTAAAACGTTGCCAGCATTGCCATTGATGAGATTTTTCAGTGGTGATAGTCGTCACGAGAGCATGGTGACCATAATCCCAGGCCGTAGCTGGAATACCGGCCAGTTGACGGGTACGTGATTCAGCTCCATCCGCTCCAATTAATACAGGTGCGTATAACTGCTGTTCATTGCTGAGAGTGACCACTCGCCCACCCTGATTATCCGGTGCTGACAGAGCGGTCGTCTTTACACCGGTTAACAGGGTGATCTCGTCATAGGACTGCATTGCCTGATAAATACCCGCAACCGTCACTGAGTTTTCCACAATATGTCCCAAATAAGGCTCATGTAGTTCTGCAGCATTAAAACTGATTTTGCCTGAACCCATACCATCCCAGACCTGCATCCCCAGATAAGGCGTAACTCGCCATGCCTGCATCGCCTTCCATGCACCCACTCGTTCAAGCACTGTTTGTGATGCGAGTGTCAGGGCGCTAACACGCGGTTGATAACCGGCTTCAAGCTGATCAGGTAGTTCACTGATGAGTGTTTCAGGCGATTGATCCTGAGCTTCCAGTACAACGACTTTTAGTCCTGCTTGCGCTAGCAGAACCGCGAGGGCACCACCGACCATACCCGCACCATTAATCACGACATCAGCTTGAAGTTTATTTTGCGAAGTCATCTGCGATTCCTTTAACGAGGATGTTGAAGTGCTGGTGAATCCAGCCCCATGGCGGAGCGTGCAAACAGTGTTTTGGCAATAGGAGATAGATCCATTGCTTGTAAGCCTATCGAACGCCCAAGGCTCAATAATGGATTGGCATTGGAAAAGAGGCGCATGGTTCGGTCACTAAACATAATCGTACGCTGCTGATCTAATCGACGCTGTTGCTCATAAGCCTGCAATCTGGATAGATCGCCAATGCTTATACCTTGTTGACGAGAGGCGATGATATTTTCAGCCAAATCTGTCACCCCCCGTAAAGCTAAGTTGTAACCCTGCCCAGCAATCGGATGAAGCGCATGAGCAGCATTACCTAGTACGACCAAGCCACTGCGAACTTGCTCTTCCGCCAAGGTCAGCTTTAACGGGTAGTGATAACGCTCACCAACTCGGGTAAAGCGTCCAGCTCTGTAACCAAAGGTTTGCTGCAGCTCTGCCAGAAACTCTGCATCCGTTAATGATAGTAGCGCACCGACTTCTTCATCGGGTAACGTCCAAACTAAACCACATCGCACTTCACCATTGAGCGTTTCACCGGGTAATAACGCCATCGGACCTCGCTCCGTGAAACGCTCATAGGCGATCCCTTGATGAGGTCTATCTAAACTGACATTTGCGACCAGTGCATGTTGATGATAAGGCTGTTCATTAAAATGGATACCCAGTGCTTGCCTTAAACCTGATCGGCCTCCATCAGCCAAAATCACTAATTCAGCTGTAACATCATACTCTGCTTGCTGATGTTCTATTTTGAGCTGAGTCAGTTCAGATGAAGGAGAAACAGCATGGACTGAAGCAGGACAGATCAGATCCACGCAACCTTGCTTATCCTGTTGAATATGGTCTAGCAACACTTGTCCAAGCCAGTGGTTCTCGACAACATACCCCAGTGCAGGAACACCCTCATCTTTGGCGTGAAGGCGTGTTACTCCGAAGCGACCTTTATCTGAGACATGAATGTGCTCGATAGCAGTCAAATGCTCTTGCAACCGATCCCACAAGCCAGTGGCTTGATAAAAGCTTTTTACACCATACGCAAGGGCGGTGGAGCGAGCGTCGTAGCTTGGCTGAAACGGTTGCCCTTCCTGGGTCGGAATAGGCTGCTGCTCTATCAAGGCGATATTCAAACTTAGTTTTTTCGCCACGGGCAACAATGCACACACTAAACTGGCACCCACCATGCCGCCGCCAATGATGACCAAGTCGTAGTGTGATTTCATGATTAAGCTCCGGTTTGCATTAAAGTTTCAATCGCTTCAATGGTTTTAGGTACGGCACTGGTTAATACATGATGACCTGTTTCTGTGACCAACACATCATCTTCAATTCTAATACCGATTCCGCGCCAGCATGGATCAACATCCATATTATCCGGTGCGACATACAAACCGGGTTCAACTGTCATCACCATACCCGGCTCTAATGGACGCCATTCGCCTTGATGCTTATAGAGGCCCACATCATGCACATCCATACCTAACCAATGCCCTATTCGATGCATATAGAAAGGTTTATAAGCTTCAGTGGTGATTAACTCTTCTAAGTCACCTTTCAGCAAACCTAACTTGACTAAACCTTCAGTTAGCAAACGCACAGAAAGGTCATGGATATCGCCCCAAGCAACGCCGGGCTGCATCGCTTCAATACAAGCAACCTGAGTATCCAAGACCACCTGATAAAGTGCTTTTTGTGGCTCGGAAAAGCGACCATTCACGGGGAATGTACGCGTAATATCACTGGCATAATTATCCAGCTCACAGCCAGCATCGATAAGGACTAGATCACCTGACTTCAATTCAGCATTATTTTCGATGTAGTGAAGAATGCAGGCATTGGCACCACCGCCAACGATGGGTGAGTAGGCCTGAAAACGCGCACCAGACATAGCACAGTAATGCTGAATAAAAGACTCCAGCTGATACTCATACATACCCGGTTGGCATTTCATCATCGCCGCACTGTGCGCTTCAGCAGAAATTTGAGCAGCGCGTTGCATTACGGCTATTTCAGTTTCATCTTTATACAAACGCATCTCATGAAGCCAAGTATCTAACATCATGATGATCTGTGGAACGACGGCACCTTGTCGTACTTTAACTCTAAGAGATTCCAGCCAGCCATTTACGCGGAGATCAAACTGAGCGTCATGACCCTGTGAATAGCAAAGCACCGAGCGTCCATTAATCAACTCAGGCATCTGACTATCTAACTGATCCAACGGAAAGGCTTGATCCATGCCAAATTCATTAACACAACCTTCAGGTCCAGCACGATAACCTGTCCAAATTTCCATTGCAGGATCTCTGGGTGGACAGAAGATAACGCTTTCGCCTTCAGGGCGTCCAGGCATCAACACCAGCACAGCATCCGGTTCATTAAAGCCCGTTAAGTAGTAAAAATCGCTATCTTGGCGGAAAGCATATTCCGCGTCGCGGTTACGTGTTTTTAATGACGCGGCAGGAATCAGCGCAATACTGTTTTGCGGAAGTAAGCTTAATAGCTCAGTACGGCGTTTGTTAAAATCAGCTTGTGCTATTTTCATGAAAATCTCGATAGCTCTATTGGTAATGTTAACTAAATACTTCTAGCGTGCTTTTGTCCGTTCTAACTGTTTTGTTACTAGTTCTTTTCAATTAATGCAATTTTTTACGAGCGTCTTCATCATCTGGCCCAACGTTTGGATTACATTCGGTAAACATAAACAGCGCGGCCATGCGCACATACTCTTGCAACTCTAGCAATCCCGATTCATCTTCATCGCTCAATTCTTCTGGCGCACTGGAGACTTGTGCAATTTCTGAGAGATCCTGAAGACCCTCTTTCAGAGTTTCAGACATAGAATGATCACCCAAATACATACCAAAGCCAGCCAAGAAACCACTACACCAACTGCTTAACGCATCTACACGCTGACTTATTTCTTGATCATCATCCGGAAGCAACAATCGAAAGCTTAAGTCATCATCTTGAAGCTGAAAAAGTGTCGCTTGATACAGTTCTATTAAAGTAACTTTGCTGACTTCGTGATCCAACTGAGTCACATTCATCAGCTCACACAAAACGCGAAGCAAGGTGTCGCTATCGAATCGAGCACCTGCTGAAAGTTGCCCTGTTAGCAGTCCATGTAACTCAGAAGGCGAGAGTGTTAACACCCCTTCACTAATCATTACATCTGCAAGCAGATCAAAACTAGGTAGTTCACTGGGCATCTCTAAGGGTGTTTTTTCGGCAGACATCGTGTTATCCATTAAGAAATCAATCATTCATTAACAGGCTATGCTAGCATTTACACGTAAGGGTATGAATAGCCAGCTGCATTGACGCCCTGTTGCAGGCTGTTAATATAGAAAATCATAGCGATCAGGAAGCACATCAACATGAGCGAACATCTTTTCAATGCACTGGAACACAAAGTTGATCAGTTGATTAGCCGACTCAATGCACTGGAAGTCGAAAATCAACGTTTGCGTGAATCCGAACATCGTCTCAAAGAAGAACGCACCCAGCTATTGCAGATTAACGCTCAAACTCAAAGCAAAATAGAAGCAATGATTTCACGGCTGAAGTCCTTGGAGCACGGATCATGACCACAGCGCGCAGCGTTACCGTAAAGCTACTTGATAAAGAATATACCATCAGCTGTCCTGATGGAGCTGAAGCTGAACTCTTGGCTTCGGCGGATTATTTGAATGAGAAAATGCGCGAGATCCGTAGCACCGGAAAAATTGTCGGTTTAGAACGCATAGCGGTGATGGCAGCTCTGAACATGTCGCATGACTTACTGAAAGCCAAAGAGCACAACCGTTACCATATAGAAACCCAGCTGCGTCGCATTGCTCTTAAAATTGATGATTCTCTCAATCGCATCGACCGAGACGACTGACAAATAAATCTATTCTGTTATAATGAAGTTATCTCCTGGAGTGTTCGAGAGCTGGTTAAGTCCCTCGAGCCTATATCCTTCTAAACGGGGACGAAATTTAGTGTTGTGTGCATGTCCGCTTGACGGAAAGCCTAATATGTTAAATGACGTTCCCTCTCTGAACCTCACGGTTCAGGGCCAGAACCAGTAAACGGCACTCTGGGGGATCATCAAATGATGCCAACTAACAGCAACACCTCTCTTGATCGCAAACAACTTCGTCGTGATATGCGCTCTCAGCGTCGCTGCCTATCAGCTTCGACTCAACGTAAACATGCTCACCAAGTTTGTAAACTCCTAAGCCAACAGTTGTTTTTTCGACGTGCGAAACATATTGCGCTGTATCTGCCCAATGATGGCGAAATAAGTGCAGTGCCCTTGATAGAACTCTGTTGGAAACTAAAGAAAACGGTTTATTTGCCTGTTTTGCACCCAATTCTTCATAACTGTTTATGGTTCATTCCTTACACTCCCCAATCTCGAATGCGTTTAAATGGCTACAAAATTAAAGAACCAATAATTGAAAATTCACCCGCTAGACCTGCTTGGGCTTTAGATATGGTTTGTTTACCACTGGTAGCTTTTGATCAAAACGGTGGAAGATTGGGAATGGGTGGTGGCTATTATGATCGCTCTTTTAGCTTCAAGCATCATAAAAAAGGATTGCGCGGTCCACGATTAATCGGCCTTGCTCACGGACTGCAACAAGTCGATCAATTACCTATTGAGGATTGGGATGTTCCGTTAGCAGGAGTCGCCACAGAACATCACCTTCATCTTTTTTAACTATTAAACACTTGCTGAACAACTGATGCAATTTCTGGAGCACTTTGAGATACACCGGTCATCACTGTACCTACGACAAACACTATCACTAAAATCAAAAGTAGATCTGGGCTCCGTTTCATTGCGACATCTCATCTGCTTTTTATACTAATGGTTTGATTTATCTGTATTAACTACAGAACGAATAAAACAAGGGGCTTATAGGGGAGGTTCAAACATTCGTTTGCGCTAATGACCCTATAAGCTATAGTGTTTCATATTTCTAAATTATTGCAAGTGCGTTAACAATTTTTTTCATTTTTGGCAGTACTTTATTTGTAACTCTTAAGAGTGCTGATAAAGCCTGTGTAATAGTGAATTGATTTATATCAACATATCTTCCATTTGCTTTAAAACCATTAACGGACGCTACTGAAGTAAAATATCGCTTTTACAAAAAACGTTTTATACTGAATTAAGTGCAAGCAACCTCTTTGACCGAAGGATCCGTTATGCTGAAGCCATGGAAACGTAACTCAAACAATGCCACTACCTTAAGCTCTACTGAAACAAGTTCAAACACTAGCTCGACTATTCTAGCGAGTCTTTTCAGTGAACTTGATGATAAGCTTATTCAGCAAATTGATTCCCAACTCAAGCCCAAAGCATTACAAAGTGGCGAAGTGCTGTTTTTTGCTGGCTCTCCAGTGGATGCACTTTTTTTCGTCACCAAAGGCAGCCTAACTTCGGAACAAGACCAGCAAGTCTTCTCAGTAGGAGACTGGATAACCGATGTAGCCTTTTATTCAGGTGACACACACCAGCTGACTATCCAAGCAAACGAACCAACCGCACTACTTAGTTTGAGCCTTACCAAATACGATCTATTGCCCAGTGAGCTTCAGCTTTATCTTAAAAAAGGGTTATTTAAACAACTGAAAAAGCGCTATGAAAACAGCTTTAGATCAACTCTGCAGATCTCTCAGCAAAATCATCAATTGAAAGAAGCACTTTTCAGAGCTAACACCCAACACCAGGGTGAATTTGTCCATTCTGCGACGGCTCAACAAGTACTGGCTAAGGTTCCTCGTCTTCCAGTTTCATCCATGCAGCTATTAACTAAACTTTTAGATCCTAATAGTAGCCATAACGAAGTGGTTGAACTGATACGTCAAGATCCTTCCCTAACTAGCACTCTGCTAAAAGCGATTAATTCTGCAAGTTATGGGTTAGAAAATAAAATTTCAGATATTCAACACGCCATATCATTACTTGGCATTGATAGTGTTTATCAAATAGTTGTTTCAGAAAGTATGCGAAGCAGCTTACCTGACACTGAGTTTTTTAGAACTAACCATAACTTATCTCTAGAAATCTCTCACTTAGCCTTTATCGTCGCCCAGATTTCGCAACAGGGCAAAGCAGCTGAACTAGCAACCTTAGGTCTCATGAGTCAAATTGGTGAAGTGGTTGTAGAACTTTTGAAAAACCAAAGTCCGAAACTGGCCAGTTTATTCAGCCAAGTAGATGCTGCCTCGATGGGGTCAGCTCTATTAAAATCATGGTCACTTCCCAGTAGCATCCACGAACCTCTGGGATATAAAGGCTATCCAACCTTTGCTGGCCCAGAACGCTTACCTGAAGCAGTTTGTAAGTCTGTAGCCATTCTATACATTGCGGGAATTGTGCGGTCACTTCTACATAAAGAGGATATTGCAGCTAAAAGTCTATATTTAAGCGAATACCTTCAAGTGCTTAATCTAAACGGTCAAACCCTAGAGGACACCTTGAAGGAGAAAATCATTCCAGCTTTAAGACGTCGCAAATTAGGTCTTCCATTGAGCCTGCGTGGACTAATTGAATAACCCTAAAGCAACAGTGCCAACCAAATTGGAATGGTTAACATAGATACCAGAGTCTGGGCGGTGATAATGGAGGCCATTAAGGGTGCATCACCGCCTAACTGCCTTGCTAAAATATAGGCAGAGGTTGCTGTTGGGATAGTGGAAAAAATAATTAAGGTCGCAGCAGCTAATTGAGACAACCCTAAACTCCAAGCTATCAACCATGCCAATAATGGGAAGAGTAATAGCTTGATCAACATTGAATAAACCATCCCCTTACCGGAACGACGCAGCGCCGATAAATTCAAAGCCGCCCCAACTGCCAACAACCCCAAGGGCAAAGCCATTTGTGCTAAAAGTGCAAAGAAAGGCAGCATTAACTCAGGCAAACCTCCTGCTAAATTTATTAAAACGCCAGCAATAGATCCTAGAATTAAAGGATTGGTTACTAGAGTTTTTAATACACCTAAAAAGGATGGTTGACGATCTGAATGTTTCGCAAAAACCAGTACGCACATTAAATTCAATACAGGAATCATGACGGCTGCCACAACTGCTGCCAAAGCTAAACCTGCTGAACCCAACTGTGCCGAAGTAACAGCCAGCGCAACGAATGTATTAAATCGAGTACTTCCTTGAAAAAAAGAGGTAAAGGTTGGGTTGTCTAATTGAATAAATCGCTGCACTAAATAGCACGC
>REDB01000152.1 GCA_007693685.1 Oceanospirillales bacterium | reverse complement strand
TTCTGGCTCAACCTCTGGTTCTGGTTCAATCGTTACATCAACAACTTCTTCGGTAGTCTCTTCAACAGATTCTTCAGGTACCTCATCAAGGGGTTCATTAGGCTCTTCTGAGGAGTCTTCAAGAATTTCTTCATTCGTTGGTTGCTGAGAGGAGTCCTCCATCGCATCAAATATATCACCGGCACTTGCTAGGCTGACGGTCACACCTGCAATACCCGGCTGAAGCGCTGTTTCTTGTGGTGTTTTACGATTGGCAATCCAGGCATAAGCGAGTAGCGCATGAAGAAGAATTGCAATCAAAAAAGCGGATAAACGATGGCGTTTGGTTAATATCATGATGCTGAATTTGTCTGGCGTGTATAGAGAGTGATTTGTTGCATACCTGAATCGGAGAGTAGCTTTAACAAAGGCTTTAGTGTCTCGGCGGTGACACCTGCATCAATTTTCAGTGCGAGAGAGATTTGCACGTCAGGTGTATTGAGTAGCTCTAACTCAGCGCTCAACCCTTCATAGGTGATCGTCTTATTATTGAAAGCGATTGCACCTTCAGCATCCATCAAAATCTCGAACTCCAGCGGTGATGTTGGCGCTTGAGTTTCCGAAGTGGGGGGCATGACATTGAGCACATCAGTTGATGTAATTTGACCGGCTAACATAAAGAATATCAACATTAAAAAAACAATGTTGATGAGTGGTATCACATTGTCGTCATTACCTGATCTAGCTTTAGTGGTCTTGAACAACTGCATACTTAACGATCCGTATTGAGTGACACAGATTCAGCACCTAAACGTTTTAGTCGATCTATTGTAGAGATGATCTGCTGAACATTAACCTGATCTGTTGTTAATAAGATCACACTAGCATCACGATTTTCTTCGATTAGTAGTGTTAGGGCTAAATTATCGGTTTCATTATAGACTTGACCTCTCAAGGAAAGATCTCCAGCTTCATCGAGTGTAAATAGCAGGGGAGACTGGTCGCTACTTTGAACGGATGAGTTCGATGGATTGGAAACCGCAAGTTCCATGTTATGCCACTTAATAAAACTTGAAGTCAGCATAAAAAACAGCAATAGAATAAAAACAACATCGATCAAAGGCGTAAGACTCAACGCTTTACGTCTTTTGGCAGGTTGAAGATTAAGCTGCATTTGTTGCGCCTTGTGTGTTTTCCCAAGTGGAGTCCTGAGTTTCAGCCTTAGATTGAGTTTTAACCACAGGTATGGCCACTAAGCAGTTTCTGGTGAAAACACTGGTCACTAACACTTCCATATCGTGCGCGATGCGTTCAGTTTTTCTCTCAAGTGTGCTGTGGGCTAGAAAAACCGGAATGGCAACAATTAAACCTGCTGCAGTAGTTAGCAGCGCTTGCCAAATACCACCTGATAAAACACTTGGGTCTACTTGATTGCCAGCGAGTTCCATTTGTTGAAACGCAACGATCATACCCAATACAGTGCCAAGCAAGCCTAGCAATGGGCTTAAGTTGGCAATCACCTCGAGTGGGCGTAGATAAGAGCGTAAATTCTCCATCTCAATAGATGCTAAACGACTAATTTCTTCTCGAAGTTGAGGCGTGTCGTCTTGGTGCTGAACACCAATCATAGCGGTGCCTATAAGCCTTGGCAGTACCTGTTGGCTTTGACTTAATTGATTAATGGCTTCTGTTTGCTTGCCTTGATTCCACAAGGCGATTGCCAGATTTGTTTTACGTTTTCCGCCAGCTCCCGCAATAGTCAGTTGCCAGAACTTAAGCAGGATCAGTGTTAAGGCAAAGATTGAAAAAGCACATAAAATCCAAACAACAGGGCCTCCCACCTCTAAAAGATTAAAAAGCGTATCTGTGGAAGTGGTCATTGCTGGTTCTGCTAATAACTGATTGTTTAACGTTCCGGAAACGTCATCAGTATTAGAGCCTATAATATCAGTCTCTAAGATTGGTGAGTTGATCTCAGTCGTGTTAATTGTTTGGTTTTTGTTATCCATAATTACTCATTCAAAACTAGTAATGTTTATGAGAATGATAAAGGTTATCATTAGTTTTTACAAACGATGGGGTAAAATTTTAATTCAGTTAAGTGAAAAAGTAAGAATGGGTTACAAGATGAATAAGAAGGATGATTTTTAATAAGAAGCAAAGCCGATCACTCTCTGTAATCGGCTTATTAAATGATATTACCCTTGTAGGTTAATAGCAGCCTCTAAAGTGTTTTCCATCAAGCTAGCCACCGTCATTGGGCCAACACCACCAGGAACAGGGGTGATCCAAGCGGCACGTTCTGCTGCTGGAGCATACTCGACATCGCCCACAACAGTGCCATCTTCAAGGCGGTTAATACCTACATCGATAACAATTGCACCGGGTTTTATCCATTCACCTTTAACGATACCAGGTTTGCCAACACCGACTACAACGATATCTGCGCGTCTAACATGAGATTCTAAGTCTTTAGTAAAACGATGTGTGGTTGTGGTCGTGCAACCTGCGAGGAGTAGTTCTAAAGTCATAGGGCGACCAACAATGTTAGATGCACCGACAATGACCGCTTCTTGACCGTATAGATCAACGCCTGTGGATTTTAATAGCGTCATAATTCCTTTGGGTGTACACGGACGAAGGGCCGGGATGCGTTGCGCTAGGCGCCCTAGATTAAATGCATGGAAACCATCTACATCTTTGTCAGGTCTGATTCTTTCGATAATCGTTGTTGTATCTAAGTGAGCAGGAAGGGGTAATTGCACTAAGATTCCGTCAACGCTTTTGTCTTGATTCAGCTCATCTATGATTGCGGTGAGTTGCTTTTGAGAAATATCTGCTGGCAGTTCATGGCAGTTAGATACAATGCCGACTTCTTTGCAGGCATTTTTTTTGTGTTTAACGTAAATATGAGAAGCAGGGTCATCTCCTACGATAACTACAGCAAGGCAGGGAGGGCGATGTCCTTCGTTACTATGTGTTTCTATGCTTGCCTTAACTTGGTTTCGCACTTGCTGTGCGATCTGTTTACCATCAATAATCTGTGCGCTCATCGTTGGAAGTCGATCCCCGTTACTCAATGACTTATAAGAGATCAGTAGTTTCTCACAAAAGTCGATGGTCATAAATACACACTCAGTATATCTTCTTGTAGAAAGGGTGACTTAGCCAATGTTCTAAGGTTTTGAAAAAAAGTTTAAATTTGTTCTTGACGGGGCCGTATTCGATGCTTAATATACGCACCACTTCTGAGGCGGCAAGCAAATGCAAGTCACTGAAGAAAGGTCAGGCTTAGCGCCCGTAGCTCAACCGGATAGAGCAACGGCCTTCTAAGCCGTAGGTTGCAGGTTCGAGTCCTGCCGGGCGCGCCAGTAACCTGACCAATTACAGTTTGATATGGTGGGCGTAGCTCAGTTGGCAGAGCTCCGGATTGTGATTCCGGCGGTCGTGGGTTCAAGCCCCATCGTCCACCCCAATCTCTGTAATGTAGTAATGCGGACGTGGTGAAATTGGTAGACACGCCAGATTTAGGTTCTGGTGCCGCAAGGTGTGAGAGTTCGAGTCTCTCCGTCCGCACCATTCAAGTAAGTTATAACTGCTAATTATTGGTTATAATGATCTCAGATGTATTTTCGACTATTCAGTTTATTAATTTATTTCTGGGTTGAAGCATCTTATTAGTTCTCCTTTTCCAGTTCTCTTTCTGCTCTGTTTATATCATTTTAAAAATTTTTCAATCACTTAACTCCATTATTTAAAGTTATATTTAATTACCGGTAACCTGTTTTTCTTGACTCTTGGGCTGAGTTGACGGAAAATTTCGCCCTTTAGAATTCGGGTGTGGCATTCTGCCGTCCGGTCAGTAACTTGGTTTGCAGGCAGGAAGCATTGTGCAGGCAGGCCATCAATTTTTGCGGCAAAGTATTTGTGAGGAATTCCATGCAAGTTTCTGTTGAAACGACTTCCGGTCTTGAGCGTCAAGTTACCATCACTGTTCCGGCTGAGCGTATAGATCAGGATGTTAACAAGCAGGTTCAGCAGCAGGCGCGTAGCCGCCGTCTGGATGGCTTCCGTCCTGGTAAGGTGCCGACTTCTGTTATCAAGCGTATGTTTGGTAAAGCAATTCGCTCTGATGTGTTGAGCCAAGTGGTTCAAGAATCTTTTTACCAAGCAGTAGACCAAGAAAAATTAATGCCAGCTGGCATGCCTAACATTGAATTTCGTAAAGATGTTGAAGGTGAAGATCTTGAGTTTGTTGCAACCTTTGAAGTTTACCCAGAGATCGAACTAGCTGATTTTTCTGCAGTCGAAGTAGAAAAGCTTTCTGCTGAGATTAAAGAAGAAGATCTTGATGAAATGATCAACACTCTGCGTAAGCAGCAAGGTGATTGGGAAGTTGTAGAGCGTGCTGCTGTAGATGGCGATCGCTTAAATATCAACTTTGAAGGTTTCATCGATGGTGAAGCATTTGACGGTGGTCGTGCGGAAGCAATGGATCTAGTTTTGGGTTCTGGCAGTATGATTCCAGGATTTGAAACAGGATTAGTTGGCGTTTCAACAGGCGATGAGCTTGATCTGAATGTCACTTTCCCAGAAAGCTACCATGCTGAAAACCTCAAAGGTAAACCAGCTGTATTTAAAGTTAAAGTGAACAGTGTTTCTGCTCAAGTTCTTCCAGAGCTTAATGAAGAGTTTTTTGCTCGCTTCGGTATTGAAGAAAGTACTGTTGAAGGTTTCCGCACCGAAGTTCAAAAGAACATGGCGCGTGAACTTAAGCATGCTCTGAAAACTAAGTTAAAAGATCAAGTTTTCAGCAAGTTGATTGAGTTAAACGCTATTGAAGTTCCAGCAGCTCTTGTTGACCGCGAAATCGACGTTCTTCGTCGTCAAGCTATTCAGCAATTTGGTGGACCTGACGCTAAGATTGATCCAAATATGCTGCCTAAAGATATGTTTGAAGCCCAAGCTAAGCGTCGTGTATCTGTTGGTTTGTTGATGCAAGAGCTTATTAAAGTCAATGAGTTAAAACCATCTGATGACAAAGTTCGTGAAACTATTGAAGAGATGGCTGAAACCTATCAAGATCCGAAAGAAGTGATCGATTATTACTACGGTAACGAAGAGATCCTAAATCAGATCAAAGGTTTGGTTTTAGAAGAGCAGGTTGTTGAACATTTAGTTTCAAGTGCTAAAGTGATCGAAAAACACGTTAGTTACGAAGAAGCAATCAAGCCTGCTCAGCGCAACGAAGCTGCCGAGTAATACACGTTTCGATTGATTAAAAATCAATCTGAAAAACGACAGTTGGTTGCCAGCTGTCGTTTTTTCATTTTACATAGACTATATTTTTATACTCGCAATCAGGAGAAATTTACATGTCAGAGATTTTCACCGGTCGAAGTGAAATCATGAATGCCGGCCTAGTGCCAATGGTTGTTGAGCAAAGCTCACGTGGTGAGCGTGCATATGATATCTACTCACGTCTACTTAAAGAGCGCGTCATCTTTTTGGTAGGCCAGGTTGAAGATCACATGGCTAACTTAATTGTTGCGCAAATGTTATTTCTTGAGGCAGAAAACCCAGAGAAAGACATCCACCTCTATATTAACTCCCCAGGTGGTTCTGTGACCGCAGGTATGGCTATCTATGACACCATGCGATTCATTCAGCCTGATGTAAGTACCATGTGTATCGGTCAAGCGGCCAGTATGGGTGCGTTTTTACTATCGGGTGGTACCAAAGGTAAGCGTTTTGCATTACCTAATTCACGAGTGATGATTCATCAGCCATTAGGTGGTTACCGTGGTCAGGCAACTGATATCGAGATACATACTCGTGAAATTTTGAAAATTCGCGAAACTTTAAACCGCCATATTGCAGAACACACCGGTCAGGATGTAGAGACTGTTCAGAGAGATACTGAGCGTGATAACTTTATGGATCCTGAAGCCGCACGTGAATACGGTTTAATTGATAAAGTTTTAGACAAGAGAGCGGTTGCATCTTAAGCAACTCGGCCAAGAAACAACCACAGCATTAACGTTGAAGTAATGCTGCAATCGTTAGTTTTTGAGGTAAAAGCATGTCGGATGAGACAAGCGGAAAAGGTGAAGGTAACAAGCTTTTTTGTTCTTTCTGTGGAAAAAGTCAGGATGAAGTGCGCAAGCTCATTGCCGGTCCATCTGTATTTATCTGTGATGAATGTGTCGATTTGTGTAATGACATTATTCGTGAAGAGATTCAAGATGTAGCTGACAGTGAAGTATCTGAAAAGCTTCCTTTACCAGCAGAATTAAAAAAAGCGCTAGATGAATATGTTATTGGCCAAGAACGTGCTAAAAAAGTTTTAGCCGTGGCAGTGTATAATCATTACAAGCGTCTGAAGTTAAAAGAGAAAAAGCCAGATGTGGAGCTAAGCAAGAGTAATATTTTGCTGATCGGGCCAACAGGAAGTGGTAAAACACTACTGGCACAAACTTTAGCACGTTTGTTAAATGTTCCTTTTACCATTGCAGATGCAACGACTTTAACGGAAGCAGGTTATGTTGGTGAAGATGTCGAAAACATCATCCAAAAACTACTGCAGAAGTGTGATTATGATGTAGAGCGCGCACAGATAGGTATCGTTTATATCGATGAGATCGATAAGATTTCTCGTAAGTCCGATAATCCATCTATTACCCGAGATGTATCGGGTGAGGGTGTTCAGCAAGCGCTACTAAAATTGATTGAGGGTACAGTTGCGTCAGTGCCTCCTCAGGGTGGTCGTAAGCATCCTCAGCAAGAGTTTTTGCAAGTAGATACTTCCAATATATTGTTTATTGTGGGTGGTGCTTTCGCGGGTCTTGAAAAAATTATTCGTGATCGTAGCGAACGTAGCTCAATCGGCTTTAATGCTATCGTCAAGAGCAAAGATGAGAAAAATCTTTCTGAAGTTCTTCATAACGTAGAATCAGAAGACCTTGTTAAATTCGGTTTGATACCTGAATTTGTGGGTCGTTTGCCAATGATTGCAACACTCGCTGAGCTTGATGAAGAAGCATTAATCTCTATTTTAACAGAGCCTAAAAATAGCTTAACCAAGCAATATGCTGCACTGTTTGAAATGGAAGGCGCTGAAATTGACTTCCGTAAAGATGCATTACGCATGGTTGCTAAAAAAGCTCTTGAGCGTCGTACAGGTGCACGTGGTCTACGTTCTATTTTAGAAGCAACGCTTCTGGATATTATGTATCAACTACCAGCGATGAAAAATGTCTCTAAAGTCGTTATAGACGAAGGCGTCATTGCAGGCACATCAGAGCCGATTCTGATTTATGAAAATCAGGAGCATGCGAAAGCAAGTCCTGATAATTAATCAGTTATTTCTGATCTAAGAAACCCGGTTCGCCGGGTTTTTTCGTATCTGTAAGCAACAAAACAATTGTTCGTCTATACTTTTGATCTTATATCGAGCAATGGACTCGGCTAATAACAAGGTCTATAAAAACAAAACAAGGGAACTGACGATGCAATCAACTCCTCTTTTTTCACGCTGTACAAAATGGAAAGGCTTAACTTTTTCTGCGTTACTACTTCTGGGTAGTTCGGGATCGCTTCATGCTTATGATGCAGCTATTGCTCCAGAGGCTGGTTCGGGCTTAACAAATACTTCTGTATTTCAAGCACAAACCTTTGCTGTTGCTGCTGCCAACCCTCTGGCTACTGAAGCGGGTTATAAAGTATTACGAGCAGGAGGCTCAGCTGTTGATGCGGCGATTGCTGTACAAGCTATGTTGACACTAGTCGAACCTCAGTCAAGCGGTATCGGTGGTGGTGCATTTCTACTCTTATCATCAGATCAAGGGATACAAGCCTTTGATGGTCGCGAAACGGCTCCTGCAGCAGCTACTGGCGATCTTTTTCTGAATGATGATGGTGAGCCATTGGCGTTTATGGAAGCGGCTGCAAGCGGAAGATCTGTGGGTGTACCCGGATTACTTAAAATGCTGGAACTGGCTCATCAACAGCATGGAGTTTTAGATTGGGCCGATCTCTTTGCATCTACCATTCAACTGGCTGAAGAGGGTTTCCCTGTCAGTGCTAGATTACACACACTGCTCAGTGGTGAAACTCATCTTAAAGAAGATCCTTTGGCGGCAGTTTTTTATTATGATAACGGTGAAGCGTTACCTGAAGGCTATATCCTAAAGAATCCGGCCTTAGCCGCCATTCTTCGTCAGATTGCTGAACAGGGTAGTCAAGCCTTTTACCAAGGTGATATAGCCGATGACATGATTAATCGCGTACAAAACCATCCCGCTGGCGGTGGCGGTCTAAGTCATGAGGATCTATTGACTTATCAAGCAGTTGTTCGCGATCCCATCTGTACGCCTTGGAAAGTCTATGATGTCTGTGGTTTTCCGCCACCATCCTCTGGTCACTTAACCATTATGCAAATGCTGGGAATGTTGGAATATCTTCCGGTTGATACTGCCGTTCAACAGGGTGAACAGTCAGTAGACTGGTTGCATCGATTTATTGAAGTTGCACGATTAAGCTTTGCCGATAGAGCTCTTTATATCGCAGACCCTGAGTTCGTAGATGCCCCTGGTGGCGATTGGACCGCTATGTTAAACCCTAATTATCTCTCTGCTAGGGCATCATTAGTTGGCTCAGAAAGTATGGGGAGTGGTGGTGCCAAAGCAGGAAATCCACAAGAATTTGTAACAGCTTTTGCTCCTCAGCCTGATCAAGTTGAATATGGTACAAGTCATATCAGTATTGTGGATGGAATGGGGAATGCACTCGCTATGACGACCACCATAGAAGCAGCTTTTGGAGCCAGGATTCTAGCGGATGGCGGCACAGGTTTAGCGGGAGGATATCTACTTAACAATGAGTTAACGGATTTTTCTTTTAGACCAGAAGATGCAGAAGGTCGTCTGATTGCTAATCGAATCGAGCCTGGAAAAAGACCTCGTTCCAGCATGAGTCCAACGCTAGTATTTGACGCCGAAACAGGTGATTGGGTTGCAAGTCTGGGCTCACCAGGAGGTGCCGCTATTATTCACTATACTGCTCGAAGCTTAATTGCCTTGTTAGATTGGCAGTTAGAACCATCTAAGGTGGTCGAGCTACCTCATACCGTTACCCTAGGTGGTCCTGTATGGTTAGAAGCTGATCGTTTTTCTCCCGAAACCTTGTCTGCGTTAGAGATGTTGGGGCATGATGTGTCTGAACGCGAGTTAACCAGCGGTATTCAATTGTTGATTAACATACCTGAAGGCATTACGGGTGCTGCTGATCCTCGTCGTGAAGGGCGAGTCATGGGCGACTAATCTTGATTACCAATTCATTTACAACTCAAAATTTACTTAGGAAAAAACATGCAGACTGGTTCTTTATTTGTGACACCTGATTGGGTTATTGAGCATTTAAACGACGATAATCTGGTTATTTTAGATGCCAGTATGCAACAAGTGGTTGGTCGCCCACCGATTCAATATGAGCAACCAACGTTTTTACTTTGTGCTGTCGCTTTTGATCTCGAAAATAGCTTTGTTGATCCTGATAGTGATTTGCCTCATACCTTACCAAGTCCTGAGCGTTTTACTCAATTAGCTCAGCAGCTAGGAATAAATGAGGATAGCCATATCGTTATTTACGATAATCAGGGAATCTACTCTTCACCCAGAGCTTGGTGGATGTTTCAAGTGATGGGACACAGGAAAGTTTCAATCATGCTGGGTGGGCTTCCTGCATGGTTAGAGAAAGGTTATCCCACACAAATGCAGCCATCAGTTGTCAGTGAAGTGGGTGATTTTCGTGCACAGCTTCAACCACAATGGTTATGTTCGCTTGAACAGGTTTTGCAAGCAATTGATGATGAAAGTACGTGCATTATTGATGCAAGGGCTTCGGCTAGGTTCTTAGGGCAAGCACCAGAGCCAAGACCTGGTTTGCGTTCAGGTCATATCCCTAGCGCTTTAAATTTGCCGTTTTTAGGTATTATGAAGGGGAATGGATATGATTCACTGGAGAACCTAACTCAGGCTTTTGAGGGCTTAGGGGTTACACCAGATCAGCGATTGGTATTTAGTTGTGGATCTGGAATTACAGCCTGTATTTTATTAGTTGCTGCTCTGCAGGTAGGCTATCAAAATTTAGCCGTGTATGATGGCTCATGGGCAGAGTGGGGTGCCGATCAGAACTTACCAGTTGAATAGCACTCTAAGCTGAGTAACGACTTATGGGACCCAGTTTAGTGTCGGCCTGCAGTTATTTAATGCCTTAAGGAGTGAGATGCTAACTTTTTTACAGGGTTTTGCTATAGGCTTGGCAATTATGTCAGGCCCTTGGTTGCTAGCGGGACTATTCAAGCCAGAGTGGGTCTTGCCAGATATTAGACCCAATCGTTTTAAAGTCTTTCTGCGTTACGGTATGGCGATTCCATTTACCTGTCTTTTGCTTGGGCTGACTTCTCTATGGGGTGGCTTTGGTCCTAGTTTATTTGGGTGGTTAGCAGGGTTAGGTGCCTTGTTTATAGCGGTTCCTGCCGAGCGAAGAATAAGAAGGTTTCTATTTCAGCGCCAGTTGCAACGCTCTTCTAAGCAGCATCGAGAGCAATTAGATGTTAATCTTGAACGTGATGCCGAGGATACTCATGCTGATCAGATAATTAAGCAACTTAATGCTATCAGAGCACAGTTAGTTAAACTGAAAATTCATGTTGAAGTTCCAGAACGCTTTTATAGCCGTTATGCAAAGTTACAAGCAGTCTTGTCTAAGCGTTTCCAAGCTGAAGAATTGGCGATGCAGCGTTCACAAACTTTAATAAAAGATGTTTATAAATCTAGCTTGAAGCAAATGGATAGCTTTATAGATATTCATCAGCAACTTCAGTTGTTAGATCTTAACTATATTCAACGTCAACTATCAGATCCAAGTATTAAAAGCGTCGCCAAAGATGCTTTGTTGCAAAGACAGCAGTTAGCAGAAAAGCTAAATCTTGAATCCAACAACCTGCTCGCAGAGTTCGAAAAAACGCTAACCGCGCTGGATGCCACTCGTCTTAAGTTGAGTGAACTAGGACGTTCAAGTGCCTCTGATAAGGATCTAGATCAGGTCTTGGCGGCATTAGAAAAATTTAATCAGAGATTAACTCATTATCAATAACTCTAATTTAAGAGTTGTTTACAGAGGTTTCTATGCTTGAGAGTCACTTATGAATGAGCCTTTGCGTTTACCAGCACCAGAAGACCTTGCTGAAATCTTAGAAGAAAAGCTAGAAGAGGTGAATCCAGAGCAGCTTCAACAATCTGCAAGTGAATTTGTAAATCAGTTGCTTGGTAATGATACCACGGCGCAACGCGGTCAAATTGATGCCCTCGGTTTGGAGCAGCAACAGGAGTCTGCCAAATTAACACAGTTACTAAACACGCCACTGCAGGAGATGTCTTCTCAGTCCAGCAGTGCGCAAGCTGTTACACGGAGTCTCGAATCGCTGCGTAAATTACTGGATGGATTAAAGCCTAACAGTAACCAACTTGAATCGAACAGCATTACAGCTAAACTAGGAAATTTAATCGGACGATCGCCCGTTAAACAGTATTTCCGTCGTTTTGAAACTGCGCAGGAAACCTTAAATGAGTTGATTGCTGGTTTAGAGGATGGAAGAGAGCGTCTTAAGCGTGATGTGATTACACTCAGTCATGATCAAGAGGATATGCGCCAAGCGCTTAACGCGCTTTCTCAAGCGGCCGAGAT
>REDB01000111.1 GCA_007693685.1 Oceanospirillales bacterium | reverse complement strand
CAGGAGTGGCGTTTTCAGGACTAGTCACAGGATTTCCAAGCGAACAATTAAAAACCGAATTATAGCATAGCTCAATCTTTTGAGCGCTTGTCGTAAATCTGCATTTAATCGCCGTTTTGAACACTATTATTTATGCGTTCACATGAGAGGCTTTTAATCAATTATGAAACCTATCCAACAGAGTAATTTTGATGATCAGAGTCTTATATGGAGTGTGGCCTTTGCTGTTAGGTATTGTCCTAATCATGCTAGGAAACGGTATGCACTTTACCCTGATAGGTGTGCGAGGTGATATTGAAGGCTTTTCTGCGGCAGAGTTAGCCATTATTACGTCGGGTTACTTTATCGGCTTCCTATCAGGTGCGCGTATTTCACCAATTATGATAAGACGAGTTGGGCATATCCGAGTGTTCGCGGCCTTGGGCAGCTTTATGTCGGCGGCTTTAATCACTTTCCCACTGATTACAGAGCCTTGGGCTTGGACACCATTACGTATATTGATAGGTTTTTGTATGTCAGGCATCTACGTGACCGCAGAAAGCTGGCTTAACTACAGTGCGAGTAATGAAACTCGAGGCAAGGTGTTGTCTGCTTACATGATTGCACAAACTCTCGGTATTATTGGTGCTCAGGGTTTATTGACACTCGGGGATGCAGCGACCTCGGTGCTCTTTATTGGCGCATCGATTCTGGTATCTATTTCCTTTGCACCAATTTTGCTGTCTGTTAGACCTGTTCCTGTAGTGGAAGTGGTCAGTCCCATGCGCTTTCGAGACTTATATAAATCTTCACCATTAGGAACCATAGGCATCTTTCTGTTGGGCAGTATTTATGCAACTCAGACAGGTATGGGTGCGGTTTATGGTACTCAGATAGGACTTGAAGTTAATCAGATCGCTCTTTTTATCGCTATGCTGTTTGCTGGCGCTTTGGTGCTGCAATACCCCATAGGTTGGTTGTCCGATAGAGTCGATAGACGAAGTTTGATCTGTATTGCCTCTGGTTTAGGCGCGTTGTCTTGTTTAGTGGGCTGGTACGCTGATGGGAGTTTGGAATTACTGATGTTCGCGGCTTTCTTGGCGGGAGGTGTCACGACGCCTCTCTATGCACTTTTTCTAGCCTATACCAACGATACACTCTCAGTGGATCAAATGCCGGCAGCCTCGGGAGGTTTAGTGTTCACCTTTGGGTTGGGAGCTATTTCAGGACCATTGATCACGGGGTGGGCGATGCAGAAACTGGGACCTTTCGCATTTTGGCCGGTATTGGCTACTATATTTATTTTTATTTCCTTATATGCACTCTATCGAATGACTCAAAAAGCCAGTGTGCCGATGGAGCAAACCGAAAGCTATCTAGGCGTGACTCCAACGTCATCCCCTGTTGCAGTGGAAGCTGCAGGTGTTTGGGCGGCTGAGCATGCAGAGATTGAACGAGAGGCTGAAGCAGAACAAGAGTCACAGCCAAAATAATTGATTTAGTTATTTGTCATTATTTGACAGTCATAACCGTCGAAGCTAATATCCCCATCACTCTTGGGGGAGTAGTCGTTCGGGTTTTCCGAAGTAATAGTCAACATCATTGAACCTCATGTTCATGGCTGTTACATCAAGCGCTGATTGGCGTTTGACTGACGAGACCTAAGGTATAGTTACACAGACTGGGGTAGGATGTGTATTTATGCCTTTGGTTTTAATATCCTGCCCCGAGATTATCCAACATGGAAGCATTTCTCTTTTCGACTCTTGCCGTTGCTATTGCCGAAGTAGGCGATAAAACGCAGCTGCTATCACTTCTTTTGATCGCCAAATTTCGAAAGCCTTGGCCGATAGTCTTTGGGGTAACCTTAGCCACGTTAATCAATCATGGTCTAACTGCATACTTTGGTGGTTGGATTGCCAGTTTTGTTGATGGTCTATGGTTTCAACTGCTGGTTGCAGTTAGCTTTTTCGCGATGGCTATTTGGGTGCTGATTCCAGATAAAGAGGAAGAGGTCGATGGTCGTTTAGTAAAGTATGGCGCATTTATGACGACCTTAATTCTCTTTTCTTTAGCAGAGATAGGGGATAAAACCCAAGTTGCGACACTGATGTTAGCCATTCAATTTGAGTCTGTGTTATGGGTTACCTTGGGAACAACCTTAGGCATGTTGATCGCCAATGTTCCCGTAATCTTTGCGGGTGGTTGGTTATTGCAGCGCTTGCGGATGGAGTGGTTTCATTGGGCTGCCGCATTACTCTTTGCCGCTATGGGAGCATGGATCTTAATTCATCTGATGATTGGTTGATCTATATCAAGGAGTCTCTATTGATATCCTATTTGAAGGGTGATAGATTGCTAATACAAATCATTATCATTTGAATTAAGGATAAGTTATGAGAAAGTTGGCTTTAGTAGTGGCCTTAAGTGGTTTCTTTGCAACATCTGTCATGGCGAGTGGTGTAGAGCACTTTAAGGGTCTTCCTGCAGAAACTCTTGAACAGGCTGTTGCTAACTTCTCTGAACATAATCAGAAGTTAGCGACTGTTTTGGCAGGTGAGATAGATAATCAAGCTATGGTCGAAGTGCATGAGTTGACCTATACGCTTGAAAATGCTCTGGAAAAAATTCACGCAGAAGTTGCTGAGTTAGTGGATACTTTAGAAGATCTACACGTGGCTTCGGAAAAGTTCGATGCTGACGATGTGAAAGCACAGGGCGACGCCTATTTGTCTGTGGCAACCACTATCGTTAAGTAAAAACTGGGTGTTTGGCAACGACTTGCTGACTAGGGTATTGCCCTCGCTCTTTTCAGCAAGTCACCTCTGCTAACTAGCTGGATCTATCTGAGCATTTAATGAATTGTTCACTCGATACCAACCCGCAATGCTATAACGGTCACGCTGGGTAGGCAGCACTTCATGTGGAAATTGATCACTTAAAAAAATCAATAAAGTACCGGTTTCAGGTAATACTTTTTCTAAAACGGTATTTCCATCCTCAGCATAAAGAATTAACTCACCACCCTGATCGTCTTGCCAGTGATCATTAAGATAATAAACAGTCGTTAATACGCGATTTGTTCTACCCTTAAATGCGTCAAGGTGCTGTTTGTAGAAAGCCCCTTCAGGGTAGTGTGCGAAATGGCACTCGTAATCAAATAGCCCCATGAATAGTCGCTGATTGATTCCAGTTCTGAGTGCTTCCATCCATGCTAAGTATTCCTGCTCTGCAGGCTGATTGGCTTGCAACCAACGAATATGATCTTGTCTAATATTACTGTTAATCTGATGATCTTGATCTCTGCCTATCCCCGCACGTTTAAGAGCGTCTTCAGCATCTAACTGCGCTATTCGTTGCTGTAAAGATGAGGTTGGCAGGTTAGGTAAAGGTTTACGGGAAAAATAATAACCTTTATCTACCAATGCATCGGCGATGGTGTCAAAGAGTTGATCAGTCGAATCTGTCATAGATGAATAAAAACTTTAATGGTTTGTTCATGTTATTTTAATCTAACCCATAGGATAGGTTTGATACTCGCATATTACTCTGAAAAGGTAGAACAACACATCAAGAATCTGTCTACTTAGGAGTAACGAACATGAACAAGAAAACATTTGTGGTACTTGGATTTGCAGCTGCGTTAACCTCTGGCGTCGTGTTTGCTGCACCTGTTCACAATAATAATGTGACTGAAGATGAAGTGTTAGCGGCACAACAAGCTTGGGGCGCCGCGTTACTACAAATTAGCCAAGACTATACTGAAGGTGGTTTAGAAAAAGCCACGGCAACAGCAACAGCTGTATTAGATCAGGCCTATGGTTATGCGCATGGACCGGTGTTGTTTAAGCCAACCTTGACCTCAGGGGATACGACTTTTAGAACGACTCAAGAAGGGGCGTTAGCTTACTTCGTCGGTGGTAATCCTGACTTCCCTGATAGTGGTTTTGCGTTGAAGGGTTGGCAGGAGTATCACTTTGAAAATGCAGCCATCTACATCAACGGTAACATGGCATTAACCATGGGCAATGTGATGTTAACCAATGCAGATGGTGATGTTACCACCGTGGATAAGACATGGGGGTTTAAGAAGGATGATCAAGGTGACTTAAGAATTATCCTGCACCACTCATCTTTGCCCTTTAGTGCAGATTGAAGCTTTAGCATTCAAAACTTAGATAAGGTGACAGCCAACTGAGCTGTCACCTTTATGTGCTTAGGTTGGACTCAGTGGATTTAGCGTCAATTAGGTAGCCTAAGCCGCGTCTTGTTTTGATCAGCTTTACTTCAAACCCATCATCAATTTTACGCCTTAAGCGTGCCATATAAACATCCACTATATTGGTCGATGGGTCTTCTAAAATGCCCCACACATGATTCAATATGCGTTCACGGCTCATGACTCTGTTAGGGTTTCGCATCAGCATTTCAATAATTTTTAACTCTTTGGCTGTGAGTTCAACTGATTGATTAGCTCGTGAAACTTCCAGTAGATCTAGATCGAAACGAAGGTCGGCGATGATAAGTTCATTCTTAACCTGCTCGAAATGATTACGTTGTGTTAAGGCTTCAATTCTCGCCAGTAGCTCCTCGAAATGGAAAGGTTTACCCAGATAGTCGTCTGCACCCGTTCTTAATCCCAAGACTCGATCTTCGACATCCGATAGGGCAGAAAGCATTAAAATCTTACAGGGTATTTTTAAGTGCCTAATGTCTCGGCATACCTGAAGACCGTCGCCATCATCCAGTAACCGATCCAAAATGATCAAGTCAGGTTGGTATTGACGAACATAACTTAAGGCATCCTTGATACTGCTAGCTCTATCGGTTGAGTAACCTTCAGATGTCAGTCCTCGAGTTAAAAAGTCTGCTAACTTGTGATCATCTTCCACAATTAAGATTTTCATCGATTAGTCACTCTCTAGCTCAAATAGGGGAAGTGTAATAACGGCAATAACTCCCTGTGGAATGTTGCTTTGTAGTGATAAGTTGCCATCGTGCGCATCGATAATGCTCTTAGCGATACATAATCCAAGACCTAACCCTTGTGGTCGTAGGTTTTTTGCTCGCTCACCTCGTTGATGGCGTTGAAACAAAGCCTGTTGTTCATCTTCAGTGATACCTATCCCGTTATCAATCACTTTGAGCTGAAGCTCAGTTTCACTGATTTGAAAATCTAATTTTATAGAAGGAGATGACTCTTGATACTGAATCGCGTTTTCCAACAGGACGCGGAACACTAAATCGAGTTTTTGTGAATCAACCAGTAGGTTTAATGAAGGTTGGTCAAGAAGCGTTAAAGGCTGTGAAGGAAAGGTTAGCTCAACTGAAGCGTGAGCCGTTTGCAAATGTGCTTGATGAACAAGTTGCTGATAAACCGACTTGGGTGTGCTTTTTTCTAGTTTGACTGAAACTAAAGCATGTTGTCCTTTGCTTAGCATGATCAAATCATCAATACGTGATTTTAAGGTGTTACTGCATTCTAAAATGCGTTCAAAGCTTGCTGCTTGAAGATTTGCAGATAGTTCTTTAGCTCTTAAGGCTAATTCAGCCTCACCCATAATGATCGTCGTAGGTGTTCTCAGTTCATGAGTGACCTCCGCAATAAACCCTTTTTGACGAATTTCAGCATCATGCAGTTGATTAACAACATGCTGAAGCTGTGCGGTTCGCTCTAAGACTTTGTCTTCGGTGGCATTTTGTAAGCGTTTTTGTTGCTCGATCGAGTCCTTTAAACTTGCTGCCATGCGATTAAATGCCTTGGCTAGTTGCACAAACTCAGTAGAACCTGTTTCTGGAATCGCTTCAGAAAAATTACCAGTTTCAATCCGTTCAGCTCCTTGTGACAGCTGCGCCAATGAGTGGCTGAAATGGCGAGTTAGATAAAGACTCATACCCACGAAGAGTAATAAACTGATAAGCGAAATAATCACCAAGGTGGTGTAAAGAAAGCGAGCCATGGCAGCAGCATCATTTTCTGCCTGAATGGTTTTATCGGTATGTAAAAGAATTAAGTCATAAACAATACTAGCAATATCTGATCCTTGAAACTTATCCACCAAAGTGACCAGTGTTTGCCATCGCTCAGAATCTGAATGGAGTTGGTTCATTTGTCTTGTTTGTAGTGCTTGCTCTAAAGCAGTCATATTGTCATGCAGAAATAGAGATTTTTGCGCTACCCTTCTCGAAAAATCTGGATCAGAGTTGTATTGAGAAGAGGCAAATACCTCTGTATTGAGTTGGTCAATTTGCTCTAGGTGGCTAGACATGCGCTTGAACAACTCATCTCTTAATGTGGTGTCACGTTTTTCTGCAATAATAAAATCTGCTAGCCAGACTTGGAGGCGTTTAGCATCCGCCCTAAAGTGAACAATATGCGTCAACATTTGTTGTGCGGAACGGCTTCGTTCAGTGTGATAATTAAGCGTTTGAAAGGCCCAGAGTGTTGCGAGAGTCTGCAATACGACCAAAAGTAAGAAGATGCTAAACGCGATTACAAGCTTTCTTTGATACATGCATGATTCCCTCAGCACGGCTATCTTGATAGTCATTAAGCTCAGTCACAACACATCTGCTTTTATCAGCGATCTTAAAGCTCAACCGCCCTGAATCATCGATAATGGAAACGCTTTACCATCAAGGTCATCTTCAATCAGCTTAAGCACTAAATCGCTGCGCAGTTTACCTTGTTGATTAAGTTCACGAATTTCGTCCAATGTTAACCAATGGCTAGCAATGATGTCTTGATCGAGCTGTGCAGTGATATGTTTTACCGGATCAGCTTTAAAACCAAAGCGGTAATAGACTTTATCCTGCTCTGGTAAGTTCAGTATGTAGACGCCAATCAGGTGTTTAGGTTCAGCTTGCCAGCCGGTTTCTTCTAACACTTCACGAACACAGGCTGAATAGGGTGACTCTCCCGCTTCAATATGTCCTGCCGGTTGATTGAAAACAGAGGATGTGGGATCACCTTCCTCTACCATTAAATAACGACCATCCCGTTTAATTAATGCTGCTACCGTTACGTGTGGAGAAAACTCCATAGAAACACTCCCAAAAAAGAAAGCCCGCTAAGAAGCGGGCTTATATATAGGGTTTAGGTTACTAAGAGAGCTGAAGGTATCTTAGTAACCTATTTGATAGGTTAGCGTTTAAACGCCAAACTTAGCCTTAGCTTCGATACGACGACGGTGTAATACCGGTTCAGTATAGCCGCTTGGCTGTTGACGACCTTCAAAGACCAACTCGCATGCTGCTTGGAAGGCGACGCTGCCTTCAAAGTCTGCCGCCATTGGGCGATACAGCGCATCACCAGCGTTCTGCTTATCTACCACGGCAGCCATACGCTTCAGAGTTTCCATCACTTGCTCTTTAGAGCAGATACCGTGATGTAACCAGTTAGCAATATGCTGGCTAGAGATACGCAGTGTCGCACGGTCTTCCATTAAGCCAACGTTGTTGATGTCTGGCACTTTAGAGCAGCCCACACCTTGATCAACCCAGCGAACCATATAACCCAAGATACCTTGAGCGTTGTTATCCAACTCTTGCTGAACTTCTTCAGCGCTCCAGTTTGGATTGGTTGCTACTGGAATGGTGAGAATGTCGTCTAGATTAGCGCGTGGGCGCGACTTGATTTCATTCTGGCGCGCAAAGACATCAACCTTATGGTAATGCAGTGCGTGAAGCGTTGCAGCCGTCGGTGAAGGAGTCCATGCGGTATTAGCACCGGACATTGGATGTGCAATTTTCTGCTCTAGCATCGCTGCCATAAGCTCAGGCATTGCCCACATTCCTTTACCGATCTGTGCTTTGCCCTGTAGACCACACATTAGACCGGTATCAACGTTCCAATCTTCATAGGCTTTGATCCAAGCAGTCGCTTTCATGTCACCTTTACGCAACATTGGGCCTGCTTCCATCGAGGTGTGCATTTCATCACCGGTACGGTCTAGGAAACCGGTGTTGATAAAGACCACGCGCTCTTTTGCCGCACGGATACACTCTTTCAAGTTAACCGTAGTGCGGCGTTCTTCATCCATGATGCCCATTTTCAGGGTGTAACGCTCAAGACCGAGTGCATCTTCAATACGTGCAAACAGCTCATTCGCAAAGGCAACTTCTTCTGGACCATGCATTTTCGGTTTAACGATATACATAGAGCCAGTGACGCTGTTGCGGAATTCACTGTTACCTTTTAGGTCATGAATAGAGATCAGTGATGTCACTAAGCCATCCATGATGCCTTCTGGGATTTCGTTGCCATCTTTGTCCAGAACCGCATTGATGGTCATCAGGTGACCTACGTTACGGACAAACATTAAGCTGCGACCCTTCAGCGTTACGGTAGACCCGTCTACAGCTGTGTATTGACGATCCGCATTCATTTTACGCGTGAATGAACGACCACCTTTCGAGATCTCTTCAGTCAACGTGCCTTTCATCAGACCCAGCCAGTTGCGGTAAACGACTACTTTGTCGTCTGCATCAACCGCTGCAATGGAGTCTTCACAGTCCATGATGGTGGACAGGGCAGCTTCCATTAATACGTCTTTAATGCCCGCAGCATCGGTTTTACCGATCACGCTTTCGCGGTCGAACTGAATTTCGAAGTGCAAACCGTTTTGCTTCAAGCAAACCGCGTTTGGCTCTTCTGCTTTGCCGACATAGCCGACCAATTGACTCGCATCAGCAAGACCTGTTTGGCTACCGTTTTCAAGTGTCACTTGAAGTGCGCCATCAACAATGCGATAAGCCGTGGCATCTTTATGAGAGCCACTCGCTAGCGGTGCAGTGTCGTCTAGGAAGTTGCGAGCAAACGCGATGACTTTAGCACCGCGAACTGGATTGTAGCTGTTACCAGCTTCCGCGCCGCCTTCATCAGAAATAGCGTCTGTGCCGTAAAGTGCATCATACAAACTGCCCCAGCGTGCGTTAGCAGCGTTCAGTGCATAACGAGCATTCATGACAGGAACGACTAGCTGTGGACCGGCTAGACTTGCCATTTCAGGGTCGACATTGGTTGTCGTTGCGCTGAAATCTTCACCTTCGGGTAAGAGGTATCCTATTTCTTGCAAAAACGCCTTGTAAGCGTTCATGTCCAGTGGCTGACCCTTATGTTCTAGGTGCCACGCATCGATCTGAGCTTGAATCTGCTCACGCTTTTCTAGCAGTGCACGGTTACGCGGTGCAAGATCGTGGACGATAGCGTCAAAATGTTGCCAAAAGCTTTTCTGATCGACACCAGTGCCGGGCAGTGCTTCTTGGTTGATAAAGTTATATAGATTTTCTGCGACCTGCAGGCCGCCAATTTGAACCCTCTGGCTCATGGTTATGCCTCAAGATTTTTATTGTCCCGGGCTGACACAAGGCAGCGCCCCTCGGGTAACGGTTGATTTAAAAAAAGCCCACGTACCATACCTCAAAATTGCTCTATTGTCCCTAACCTAAGGGTATAACAATCAGTTTTCCTAAAATTGTCATGTTACTGTGCAATGCTGTCATCAACAGCCTAGAATAGTGGGATTATAAAAATGACCAGTGCATTGATCAGAAGGATAGAGATGCCAGAAGAACCCATAATACCTATACGTGATCACTGGGTAGAGCAACTGAGACATGAATTGGAAGTGTTTGATCCTAGTCGTGCAACGCTTTGTGATCTGAGATTAAAAGAATATTACAAGCTCTATCAATTTAACCGTTTGCCTAATGATGTGGACTATTCAGCAGGTTTTCACTGGTTAAGTGACACTCAGCTTTTTCTTCAGTATTTCAGTTGCAAGTTTGCTAAGGGAACGGTCGTTCTGGTACATGGCTATACCGATCATTCAGGTTTGTATCGCCATATGATCGAGCATTTGGTTAGAAATCAATGGAATGTCTTTACCTACGATCTGCCCGGTCACGGTGTGTCTTCAGGTGAGGCTTTGGCGATTGATAGCTTTGATAACTATGTTGCCCAGCTTCAACATCTTTTGAATCATTATCGTGCTAGTTTTGTGGGACCTGTTGTGATGATGGGGCAAAGTATGGGTGGTTCAATTGTATTGTCTTTTCTAGCAGCGTCTTCAGAACAGCAAAAGAAAGCATGGTCGATCAGTGGCAGTGTGATGCTAGCACCGATGATTCGTCCAGCAGATTATGATTGGATGAACAGGTTATACCCTTTCTTTTACTGGTGGCTTGGAAGATTAAAGCGGCGCTTTGCACAATCATCCCATGATCAGGCATTTTTAGATTTCCGTAGCCAACGAGATCCTCTTCAACATCGTTATATTTCGATGAAATGGATAGGTGCGATGCTGAAATGGGTGAAGCGAATTGAGAAGTCAAATCCGATTGATGATGATGCGCTAATTGTTCAAGGGACAGGTGACCAAACTGTGAATTGGCAGCACAATGTTCAGCAGTTGGAACGTTTATGTCCACAGGCTCAATGGATTGTCATAGAAGATGCTAGACATCATTTGGTTAACGAGTCGGAGTCTTTTAGAAAGAAGGTATTTGACGCAGTGGATGAGTATTTGTCTAAGTATGAGGTAAATCCTACTCCCAAGAGATTCTAGTTAAGCTATTTAACTTAAATCTCTCGGGGGCAGATTATAGGTGTCGATTAGAACAGTCTACGGCAGCGGATAGTTCCTTCGATACTAGACAGCTTATCTAATGCCAAGGCAGAGTAGTCTGCATTCACATCGATAACAACATAACCTACACTTTCATTGGTCTGCAGGTACTGACCTAGAATGTTGATGTTGTTCTCAGAGAAGATGCTGTTAATACGTGATAGAACCCCCGGCATGTTCTTATGAACATGAAGCAATCGGTGACTATCTGGGTGACCCGGAAGAGCCACTTCAGGGAAGTTAACAGAAGTGATAGAAGAGCCGTTGTCACTGTAAGTGATCAGCTTTTCAGAAACCTCATAACCGATGTTTTCCTGAGCTTCCATCGTAGAACCACCTACGTGCGGTGTTAGCAGCACATTGTCAAAGCGGCGTAATGGCGAGATAAACTCATCGTCATTGCTCTTAGGTTCTACAGGGAATACGTCTATAGCAGCCCCTAAAATCTTGCCAGAATCTAAGGCATCGCAGAGCGCTTCAATATCAACAACATTGCCTCTGGAAGCGTTCAAAAACACGCTACCTTGTTTCATCTGTGCAAACTGTGCTGCACCGATCATGTTGCGCGTTGATGGCAATTCAGGAACATGCAGAGTGACCACATCACTGATGGATAAAAGCTCAAACAAAGAGCCAACGGGCTTAGCGTTACCTAAAGGAAGCTTAGTAACGACATCATAGAAGTAAACATCCATACCTAAGCCTTCAGCAAGAATGCTGAGCTGTGTACCGATACTACCGTAGCCGACTATACCCAGTTTCTTTCCACGAATTTCGTAAGAGTTCTTAGCTGTTTTCTGCCACTCACCACGATGAGCGCAAGCATTCTTTTCAGGTACGCCACGCATTAACAAAATCGTTTCAGCAAGCACCAGTTCTGCTACTGAGCGAGTATTAGAGTAGGGAGCATTAAAAACGGCAATACCGCACTGAGTCGCCGCACTAAGATCAACTTGGTTGGTGCCGATACAGAAGCAACCGACAGCAACCAGTTTTTCAGCCGCTTCAAAAACGCGAGCAGTTAATTGAGTACGTGAACGAATACCAACAAAATGAACGTCACGAATTCGCTCAATCAGTTCATCTTCAGACAATGAACCGCTGTGGGTTTCAATAGTGGTATAACCGTTAGCATTAAATGTATCGATTGCAGACTGGTGTACACCTTCCAGCAGCAGAATTTTAATTTTGCTCTTGTCTAGAGACGTTGTCTTAGTCATTGTGGGTAACTCACCGGTTTGTGCGAAGAATTTCGCCATTGAATGTCAGGCGACGCATATTATCACATTAGCGACAAAGAGTGAGTGGAGATTGCA
>REDB01000083.1 GCA_007693685.1 Oceanospirillales bacterium | reverse complement strand
GCCTTTCCAATACTCTCACAAGCTGTTTTTAATATCGCTTCTTCCTTATCTTGAGCGGCAATAGTTAATGCGATTTGATCAAGAGCAATGCGATGACGGCTGGTTTTTTCTTCTAGTTTTTTAGCTCTATCTTCAGCCATTTTTTGTGCGGTAATATCACGATCATTACCTTGATAGCCGATGACCTCTCCTTGATCGTTTTTAATTGGATAACCATCTGTCATAACCCATATTGTTTTACCTGACTTATGCTGAATAGGGTTTAGTACTTGTGTTAACAATTCACCCGAAGTCATCAACTGCAAAGTGTCACTTTTAAACTGTTCGCGCCCCTCTTTAGGATGAAGGTTATAAACAAATACTTTCCCTATTAATTCGTCTGGTTGATAGCCCCAAACATCGCAACAAACTGGACTGACATAGGTATATAACCCTGACTTATCCACTTCCCACGTCACCGTGCCGCTGTGCACAGCTAATTGACTGAAGCGTTTCTCACTTTCAGAAATCGACTTTTGCGCTTCAGTCAATGCTGAGATGTCGGTATGCGTACCCATCATATAAATTGGGTTACCTAACTCATCCTGTTTCGTTACCCGACCACGACCTTGAATCCATACCCAATGACCTTGTGCATGCATAAGTCTAAAAATTACATCAAAACTGAAGTGTTTCTGTATGCTAACCTGAACATCCTGCATCATTCGATCGATATCATCAGGATGAACCAGTTCACGAAACTTATCTAAAGTAATGGGAAAGGCATCACTCTCGTAACCCAGTTGCTGAAAAGCGATGGCAGACCATTTAATGTCATTTGTTATGAGATCCCAACTCCAAAGCCCAGTATTCGTGGCTTCCATCGTGAGTTCAAATCTGGAACGTATGGCTTCATGAGATAACTGATCTTCTTTGGCTTGGGTAATATCATAGATATGCCCGTGCCAAACAACGGAGTTATCGGATAGTTTTTTAGGAGTGGCACGACCTTCTAACCAACGAAGCCCTTTATCAGGGTGTATATATCGATATTGAACCTCCCAAATACTCATAGATTCAGCGGACTGTTGAATACTTTGGCTAATTCTTTCCAGATCATCTGGATGTAAGCGCTGGAGTATTAGTGCGGCATCCTCTACGACATCTTCGGGTTTAAATCCGTAAACATCGTAAATACCATTGGTTGCATATTGAAAACAGCTTCGACCGTCAGTAAATAATCGATACTGATATAGCATACCCGGTACGTTTTCAGCGAACTGACTTAACTCCAAGGTTTGCTCTTCTTGGCGACGAAGTAATCCTTGTATACGTTCTGAAACCAGCGCGACCAAATCTTTCTGATGCAACAAACCAACTACTTTACCATCGGCATTACAGATAACTAGTCGCTTAAAATTTTGCTCTCGACTAATAGAGAGTGCATCTTGTAGTGTCAAACTGTCTTGAACCCTAAATGCGGGACTAGTCATAAACAGCGAAACAGGTTCCTGCCAATCTGTTTGCTCTTTCAGGGCTCTTGTAATATCGCTGAGAGTTAAAATCCCGATATCATCATTAGGCAATTGAATTAGCGCAGCTGAGTGACTCGCAACATGCATTTTTAGCATGGCTGTTTTTAAATCTGTTTCAGGTGATAAGAGAGTGAAATCGGCAAGTCGTAAGAACTCTTTTATCCGACGTGTTTCAGCTAAGCTTCTAGGATCTAAGTAGTGAATCAGGTCGGTATAACTAAGAATGCCCACTAATTGCTGTTGATCATTAACTAAACAGATGTGTTCAGTACTAGAACCTTGAAGCGCGACTAGCGCATCTGATACTTTTTGATCTGGATGAACACAGGGAACGACTGGAAGACTGACACTAGATAATGGCGACTGAAAATCAACTTCCGCTAGGCGCAGCATAATAACGATATCAGAGGTAATGATTCTTAGCGCCTCTCCACCTTTAATTATGACATCCTGTATATGATGATCTGCCATCAAGTTAACCGCATCTTGAATAACATTATTTTCATCAAGGGTAATAACCTGTTGAGTGGCTATCTTTGATACGCGAGTCAGTAGCATAAGCAGTCCTGTAAAATTAAAGTCTGGACTTTCGTATTTAGCAATTTAAACAATAATCTAATTATACACCTTGTAATGAATTTTACTTCTAAGTGAGTTTGTTTTTAGCTTCAATCCATTGGGCCATGTATTGAGTACTTTTGAGACTATGATGACGTAACATCTGACTAATGAAATGTTGTCTTCTTAGCTCATAACGTTTGTTATATAGATTAATCAAATGCTCAATAAATGGAGTTTTCAAAAAATTCTGATTAAAGCACTCATCTAGTACCTGATCGCCCAACTGCTGGGCCTCATACCATTCCGATTCATGCTGATACAAATAAACCGCCTGCTCGATGAAATTGTTATCAGTTGAGCATACCGCTCCGCACCATTGCTCAGATGCAGCAATCCCTTCAGCGCCAACGGGAGTGGTAATACTAGGGGTACCCACTTGCATCGATTCCACTAATTTTCCTTTTAAACCCGCACCAAAGCGTAAGGGCGCTAGCAAAAGTCGCGCTTGTCCTACGACTTGTTTTGCATCCTCAGCCCAACCTTGTACCAAAAAACCTTGTTTGGGATTGTGTAACTGCGTGGCTTTTGGAGGTGGATAAGCACCATATATATGTAAACGTGCATCGGGCAGCTCTTGTCTTATGGCGGGCCAGAGTGTTTGCTTTAGGTAAAGAACGGCATCCCAGTTAGGTGCATGTCGAAAATTACCAATCGTTATAAAATCCTTACGCTGAGCAAATGTAAGTCGATTACTTTTCTGCTCAGGGCTTACAGGATCTAGCATGAACGGCAAGGTATAGAGCTGAGATTTAGGAAGGTGAAACTGCTTTATCAACAATTCAGTTTCAACCGATGAGATCATCAAGGTTAAGTCGGATCGAAAAATCGCAGCTACTTCTCTGACTGCTAGCTCGGTATGCAAATCTTCCGGCTCGCAAGCTGGCGGCTGAAAAGCATTAGACTCTTTGATCAGTTTATGTCGAGCATCTCGTAAACTATGAAGATCTTCTGTATTGAGTACACGCAACGCATCTGGAAGGTACTTTTCCACTCGCCATGCAAACTGCTCTTCCATCATAAAACGATCAAACAGCACAATATTAGGTGCCATTTGCTGAATAAACTGATCAAAAGAGCTGCAGTTTAACCGAATAGCATGACAAGCAATGCCGATTGCTTGCAGATCTACCTGATGGTCTGTTTGTTGAGCCGGACTGGCAAAATCTACTTGCCACCCCTGCTCTAGAAAACACTGTAACAGTTGCATCATTCGACTGCCGGCAGCGGATGAATTAGGTTCTGGCCAGACATAGCCAATGACCAGCACTTTCATTCGCTGACCACTCACCGCATCGCTTCCTTCAAACGGTAGTACCACATACCTGCAGCCAACATCGGGTTGCCTAACCAATCACCCATAGGTACGCGCACATGAGAGCAACGCTCAAAGACGTCAAACTTTTCCAGTTGACCACCAATCGCATCAGCCATGATCTCTCCCATGATATGGCTGCTGGCGACTCCATGACCAGAATAACCCTGACAGTACCAAACATTCGGTGATAACTGCCCCAGTTGAGGAATACGATTGACCACGATGCCCATCGCACAGCTCCACTGGTGGTCAATCTTTATTCCTTTAAGCTGTGGAAAAGTGGTTTCAATAGCAGGTCTAAGTTCAGCGGCAATGTCACGCGAATCACGTCCAGAATAGTTACATCCTCCGCCAAACAATAAACGTCCATCTGCCGTCATGCGATAGTAATCCAGCACAAAGCGACAATCATAAACAGCTAAGCATTCAGGGTTTAACTGCTTAGCTAAATCACCTAAAGGTTCGGTCGTGACGATGCCACCCATTGCTGGAAAAATCATACCTCCCAGCTGCTTTTGCGCTAAACGGTGGTAGACATCACCTGCCAGCAACACATGCTGAGCACGAATGCGTCCTTTATCAGTCACCACCACTGGGCGTGTACCTGCTTCAATATCTTGCACATAGGTGTGCTCAAAAATCTGAGCACCCAAAGAGGTGGCGGCTTTTGCTTCACCCATACAAAGATTTAACGGATGCAAGTGCATATTGCGGTTATTGCGCAAAGCACCGCAGTATTGATCAGTTGCTAAAATAGACTTCACTTCATCGGCATTTAGCAGGCTGATCTCTTCCGACATTCCTCTGGCTTGAGCTTCAGCGTAACTTTCTTCCAATTCTTGTAAATGAATCGGCTTCATCGCTGTATGTAAGTGGCCAAAGCGAAGATCACAGTCAATACCGTATTTTTCGATGCGTTGACGAATAATGTCATGTCCACGCCAGCGTAAAAACCAGATAAAGTCATCGACTTCATTACCTAGGGTCGATCGCATCTGCTTACGCATCGCGGCATCACCCGATAAACTTCCAGTCACTTGTCCGCCATTTCGTCCAGACGCCCCCCAGCCGACTCGATTGGACTCAACCACTGCGACTCGATAGCCTCGTTCTACTAATTCAACCGCTGTCGCTATTCCAGTAAACCCAGCGCCAATGATGGCAACATCGGTTTCAATATCACCTTCAAGCGAGGGATAAGTCGTGGAGTCATTCAAGGTAGAATGATAATAAGAAGGCAGGCGTTCCTGATGAGGAGAGCCTGCTATTTTTGTTGCGTTCATACTAAGCCCTTAAATCTTTTTGCTCTTAAATCCTTAAAGCATGGTCGACTCAAGTTGAGTAACGATACCAGCGCCAATCTTGCTCACTGACTTCTGCCATAAACTGTCGATACTCAGCCCTTTTAACCGCTAGATAGACTTTTAAAAATTCAGGGTCGATAGTATCTGCTAACCAAGTTGAGTCCGAACAGGCATCCAAGGTTGTCAGCCAATCACTTGGCAAGGTTTCATTGACTTGTGCGTAACCATTACCAGTGACCGGTGGGCCGGGATCTACTTGGTTTTCAACACCACGTAAAACCCCTGCCAAAATTAATGCGGCTGCTAAATAGGGGTTCGCATCAGCCCCACAAATGCGATGTTCAATATGCCGCGAAACTGGAGGACCTCCGGGGATTCGCATCGATACAGTACGATTATCAACACCCCAAGTCGGCGCTAAGGGTGCATAACTTTCAGATTGAAAACGACGGTAGGAGTTAGCGTTAGGACAGAAAAATAACAGTGAGTCATTCAACGAGGATAATAGCCCTCCGATTGACCAACGTAACAGATCAGTTCCAGCAGGATCTTCACTGGCATAGAGATTGTTTCCTTGTGCGTCATTTAGGCTGATATGCATATGCATTCCAGAACCGGATAAATGACTGAAAGGTTTTGCCATAAAACAAGCTTGCATTCCGTGTTTATGAGCAACGCCTTTTACCAGACGCTTATAGCGAACCGCTTGATCCATTGCCACCAGTGCATCACCATGCTGCAAGGTAATTTCGACCTGTCCGGGAGCATATTCAGATATCGCGGTTCTGGCAGGAATACCCTGTAGCTTACAGGCCGCATACAGGTCAGCTAAAAAGGGCTCTAGCTGCTCCAACTCTCGTAAGCCATAAACCTGAGTATCATCGGGAATACGCCCACCCGGCTCAGCAGCAAGCTGAGGTAAACCTCGCTTAGGTGTTTTCGGGTCAAGCAGATAAAACTCTAACTCGCACGCCATTACTGGGTAATAACCATGCTTGTTAAGTTTGTCGATCATCTTAATCAGCAGATGTCGTGGATCAGCAACGGCAGCGGGCAACCCTTTTTCTGGATGCATACTGACCTGAACAGCAGCCGTAGGAATCTGACGCCAAGGCATGGGCACTAGGCTATTCGCCAAGGGAAATGCCAAACAATCGACATCACCCACATCCCATACCAGACCTGAGTTTTCGACATCTTCACCTAGTATAGAAAGTCCCATAATGGTACTAGGTAAAGGACGGCCAGTTTGATAGACCGTCATTAACTCTTCTCGATGCAACAGCTTTCCACGCGGGATACCATTGGCATCTACAATAAACAATTCGAACAGATCAATATCGGGATACTGTTCTAGAAACGCATTCGCTTCTTCTATTTCAGCAAACATCATTGCTGACACCTCAATGTTTTAAAAACAGTTAGTTATTCTTATCAACGCTTTGAAAATAGCAAATAACCATGGATAAAACGAGAGGGATCAGAGGATATTTTTACCTTTCTTAGACTGGCCACCCGGGCCAATCTTTAGCTGGAAGATAACTCACCATAGGATCTGACTCATTCACACACAGATCCATCTGGCTTAAGACAAAGGACTTACCACGAATTTTATTATCAATGACTGTCTTTCCGTGTTCGACTCGATGACCAAGAAAACTACCCACAAAACAGGTTTCTCGAAGAGAACAGGTTTCTAGTGTTTCACCGGGCTGAATACTTCCTTCAAGTTGCATCAATGCTAAACGTGCAGAAGTACCTGTACCTGTGGTACTTCGACAGATAACACCCGGATGAACGTAGGTAGCTGACCTTGATCGATAGGCACCCTGCGCTTTTTGTTCAACAGGACCCATGAAATGTAAAAACGGAATAGGACCAACATCACCGAGGGTATAATGCTTTAAATCACCTTTACTACGAATGGCCTCAATGATTTTATAGGCACATTCTGCCAACTGACTTTCCTCACTTAACTGTAACGAAAACCCTAATTCTTCAGCATCTACCAACGCATAAAACCCACCACTATAAGCAATGCTATAGGTCACATTACCTAAAGAAGGAACGTTAACTTCTTGTCGGTACTGCTCGATATAAGTGGGTAAACCAGCACAAGAGACTGACTCCACTACACCATTTTTGATTTCTGCTTGGATATCGACCAGACCGGCGGGAGATTCTAATTTAAAGGATTGCACTCCCTCTTTTTTCTCAACTATACCTAACTCTAAAACCGCTGTAGCAGTACACAAGGTATTAGAGCCTGAATAGATCGGATAACCCATCACTTCCATAATAATATAACCCGCAGCCGCCTCAGGGTGAGATGTTGGTACCAATAGGTCAACTGACATCTCAGGAATACCATAGGGTTCAGTTAAGAGAAGACGACGCAGACTATCCGCATGCTGCTGAAGATACTCCATCTTAGCTCGCACAGTATCGCCGGGAATATCGCCCACACCTCCATAAACGATACGACTAACGTCCCCGCCTGCATGGGTGTCTAAGACTTTAAGTTGATGTTTTTTCATCCCTGAACCTCCTATGGCGATGAGTGTGTGATAGCAAAGGGTTTACCGTACTCATCCCATTGTGAATCAGGAACGATAACAATTTTTCCGAGATAATGCTGATTTCGATTAACAAAAAACGTTTCTGCTTCATGCAACTCAGAAAGCTTAAATGCGCCATGAAGAACAGGTTTTAACTTGCCCTCTTTGATCCACTGCATTAACTGTTTCGCCTCTTCTCGAGTTCCGTGAGAAACCCCAAAAATCTGAACTTGATACAGATAAATTCGCGTCCACATCATTTGGCTAATATTACCGCCACTAGCGCCAGCGATACTTAATCGTGGATAGGTCGTTCTGGCATGCATATCTTGTATCATGGTGTCGATAAAAGGGTCGGTCATTTCACCACCGACCAGATCCATCACAGCATCAATAGGCTTACCTTGCGTAGCATTCAAAGTGCGTTCAACAAAATCGTTCAAATCACCTCGATCAATTACGGCTTCTGCACCCAGCTTCAATAGCATGTCCGCTTTGCTTGGCTGGCTGACAGCATAAGGGATGGCACCAATCACACGACATAACTGAATCAGTGCAGTACCTACACCACCACTTGCTCCTGATACAAGTACATGCTCACCAGCAGCAACCTTGGCAGCTGTTAACATATGGTAAGCGGTTTGATAGGAACACATTCCCATTGAGGCGAGTTCTGCATCAGCTAATTCCTGATTAGGAATGTGATAAAACTGATCTGCTTTAACGGCCACATACTCGGCATATCCACCATCTGCACCATGCCCGTAATAATCAGGCATCAAGTTAAGATCAGGGCGGTCATCGGGATATAGATTGAAATCTAACAGACCTCTCTCCCCGATTCGGCTACTAGATATATTGTCGCCAACAGCCACAATACGGCCCACAATATCGGCGCCTTGAATTCTTGGGAAAGTTAAGGTGGGAGTGCCTCCCATCTGAAAAGAAGTGACTTCATCAGAGCTACCAACGGGATAAAGTCCTTCTCTGGCTTTGCGATCGGTGTTGTTTTTAGCCGTTGCCGTTATTTGTACAAGAACTTCGTCATCTTTAGGTGTGGGTACTGGCACGTCAGATTTATAAACCAGTTGTTCAACACCACCATGACCCATTAAGCACATTGCGCGCATTGTTGTTGGAATCATTCATCCTCCTTGTTAGATTTATTTTTGTTCCATCAAAGACTTTAGGGGATGTATTCAGCCCTGTAAATTAAAAAGGCAATTTAGTTCCATCCCAATTCCATAAGAAACCGCTTTGCTCTGGGATAACTTGGGTATGTAAAACATTAACCAAACATTGCGCTGCTTGCTCGGGTGTTTTTAGTTGGCTATCAGGAACTCGTTGCTGAAAAGGCTTGGATAGACCGCTATCAGTTGTACCGGGGTGATAGGTCGCTAATGCCGCCATTGGAAAGCGTCGCTGCCATTCTATGGCTGTCGTTTTTACCAACATATTCAAAGCCGCTTTTGAGGCACGATAAGCATGCCATCCCCCCAGGCGATTATCAGAAATACTGCCGACCTTTGCTGAAACCGCCAGAAACTTAAAATCTGAATCTCGCTTTAGGCATCCGCTAAAATACTGAAGACACGCAGCAGTCACTAGAACGTTGGCTGAAAACGAAGCAAGTAAAGCTTCTTGGGTTAGTGCTTCTGTACGCTTTTCTGGCATTTGCGTGTCAGACCATAGCAAACCGTTAGTCACAATCACTTCATCAGGTAGCGTTAAAGACTGAAGCATAGCTATAACATCATCCCACTCCCAAGACGAAATAATTAGCTGTTCAATTGATGACGGTAATGCCTGTTTTGTTCTCGTCACCAGAGTGACCACTGCTCCACTTTCAGATTTTAACTTAGCAACTGCTGATCCGATTGAACCACCGCCGAGTACGAGTGTTCTTGACATAGTAATCTCCTATTTACTGTGGATTACGTTGGCGCATGAAGATCAGATCCACATTAAAACTTATCAGACCGAGTTGTATCAGTCGCCATTAATAATGCTATAATCGCATAAGATTTATTTTTTTAATTCCCTAAAAGCATTACAGCCCAAAAGGTTTTACACTTCGTGATTGAATTTCAACGTGTGCACAAGGCTTACAAAGTCGGTCAACGTGAGATTACAGCACTAGAGCCCTGCGACTTGCAGATTGAGCAAGGTCAGATTTACGGTCTGATTGGCCATTCTGGTGCTGGTAAAAGTACGCTGTTGCGCCTCATTAATCGACTTGAAGAACCCTCCGCGGGCAGCATTCTAGTTGATGGTGAAGATGTCACTGCGCTCTCACCCAAAGGTTTACGTCAGTTTCGCCAGAAACTGGGCATGATTTTCCAGCACTTCAACTTACTGTCATCAAAAACAGTCGCTGACAATGTTGCCATGCCCCTCAAACTGGCCGGTCAAATGTCATCAAACCAAATAAGTTCACGTGTGGCGATGCTTCTAGATCGTGTCGGTTTAACCGATCACGCCAATAAATATCCCGCTCAACTTTCGGGAGGACAGAAGCAGCGTGTAGGGATTGCGAGGGCATTAGCGACATCACCAAAGATACTCTTATGTGATGAAGCAACCAGTGCATTAGATCCGCAAACAACGGCTCAAGTGCTGCAATTATTGAATGAGTTAAATCGCGAACTCAATCTCACCATTGTATTGATTACCCATGAAATGGATGTCATTCGTCGTATTTGTGATCAGGTGGCCGTATTAGACAAAGGAAAAATTGTTGAGCAAGGACCTGTTGCTGAAGTGTTTCTCCATCCTAAACATCCCACCACACAACGTTTTGTTTATGAAGCTGAACAATTAGATGAAGATGACATCAACAGTGACTTTGAACGCGTCAGCGGTAGAATCATCCGTCTCACTTTCCAAGGCGATGCAACCTATGCTCCGTTGTTAGGGCACGTAGCCAGAGAAACTGGTGTTGATTACAGCATTTTAGGCGGTCGTATCGATCATATCCGTGACACGCCTTATGGGCAGCTAACTCTTTCTCTCGTTGGAGGAGATGCTGACGCTGCGATTGCACAATTAAAAAGTGCACAGGTAACGGTTGAGGTATTGCGCGGATGAATCATTTTTTTAGCAATATTGACTGGTTTGACATTTGGATGGCGACGCTGGACACCTTAATGATGTTAGGCGGTTCGATCATCTTTACTGTACTTTTGGGTCTGCCTTTGGGTGTTTTGTTATTTTTAACTGGCCCAAAACAGATGTACGAGCAAAAAGGCTTTTATGCAGCACTATCATTGGTGGTCAATGTTTTGCGCTCGCTTCCTTTTATCATTTTATTAATCGTCATGATCCCTTTCACCCTAATGATCACAGGAACTTCCTTGGGAGTGGCAGGTGCTATACCTCCTTTAGTTGCGGGTGCGACTCCCTTCTTTGCTCGTCTTGTTGAGACAGCCTTAAGAGAAGTTGATAAAGGTATTATTGAAGCCACTCAGGCGATGGGTGCCAGTACAAAACAGATCATTTTTAGCGCGCTGCTGCCCGAAGCACGACCGGGCATCATTGCCGCCATCACCGTAACAGCTATCACGCTAGTGTCATACACTGCAATGGCGGGTGTAGTCGGTGCTGGTGGATTAGGTGATCTCGCTATTCGTTACGGTTATCAACGTTTTCAGACAGATGTCATGGTGGTCACAGTCGTGCTTCTACTGATTTTGGTACAGATTTTACAAAGCCTTGGTGACCGTTTGGTCGTCCATTATTCACGTAAATAAATCACGCTTTTTTCCACGGAGTTATAAATGAAAAAATTGATTTTTGCTTTAGCCGCTTTCACTGCCGTTTCAGCAGCTCAAGCAGATACCCTGAGCATCGCAGCAACTGCCGTACCACATGCAGAGATTTTAGAGTTTGTAAAACCTGAACTTGCCAATCAGGGTATTACCTTAGATATCAAGGTATTCACTGACTATGTTCAACCTAATACTCAGGTTAATGAAGGACGTATCGACGTAAATTTCTTCCAGCACCAACCCTATCTAGATAATTTTAATGAAAACCGTAAGACTGACTTAGTTAGTGTTGCAGGTATTCACATTGAACCTTTTGGCGCTTACTCAGTGAAATATCTAGCGCTGAGCGAACTACCGCAACGTGCTCAAGTCGCCATTCCAAATGATGCAACCAACGGCGGTCGAGCTTTATTACTACTTCAATCCGCCGGTTTGATTACACTTAACCCAGAGGCTGGTATTACAGCAACGACTCGTGACATCACCGAAAACCCGTTAAATCTTCGTATTCGCGAAATCGAAGCAGCCACCCTTCCTCGTGTATTAAATCAAGTAGATCTAGCGTTGATAAATACCAACTATGCATTAGAAGCAGGTTTATCACCCAGCGATGATGCTTTGTTCATCGAAGGTAGTGAGTCACCTTATGTAAATATACTGGTAACACATGCTGACAAGGCTGAGAATGCAGCAGTACAATCACTCATCAATGCAATCAAAACAGATGCGGTTAAAGAGTTTATTCTTGAAAAATACCAAGGTGCAGTGGTTCCTGCTTTCTAATCAATGAATCAGCCTAGACCCAGAATCCTTCTATTATCAGCCTATGACGCCGCCAGCCATCAACGCTGGCGGCGTCAGTTAATATAGAAGGGTAAAGTACTTAGGTATTGTACCAATGCGGGTGCATTTATTTTTTACTATCCAAATCTGATTGACTGCACTCAGAACTACTGCTTTCTAGAGGGAGGGAGTTATACCGATTTTTGGCAGTATTAATCGCATCTTGCAAGCGTTGATGCAATATTTCCCGTTTCGGTAACACCGCCAAGTATTCAGCCACGTG
>REDB01000183.1 GCA_007693685.1 Oceanospirillales bacterium | reverse complement strand
AGGAAGTCTTAGCGAGAGAGGGGAGTTAGCATGGATGCGAAATGAACCTCTCACCCTTTTTACTCCTTCCTGAGTTTACATTCCTTTTGTGCTAGCATTACCTTACTGTCCAAAAACTAGAGTCGAAAAAATGGAATCAGATATTCGATGGAAACAACGGTTCAGAAATTTCAGTAGGGCTTTTAGCTTATTGCGTGAGGCTTTGGAAATTGAACCAAATGAGTTAAGCCAATTGGAAAAAGAAGGGATTATTCAACGATTTGAATATACCTTTGAGTTAGCATGGAAGGTGCTTAAAGATGTCATGGAGTCTGATGGTATAGCCTTAGATCAAATTTCGCCAAAGGCTATCGTTAGGCAAGCTTATTCTGCTAAGTATCTTGATAACCCTGAAATTTGGCTAAATATGATCGGTGATCGCAATTTAATGAGTCATACCTATGATTTTACTAAGTTTGAAGCCGTAATCAAAACCTTGCGAGATTGCTATTTGCCAGAGCTAGAGGCGTTTTATCATGACCTTATTGCAAAAGAACTTGAGTCCTGAACCTTTAGGTCTAAAGCTAGTTTGGCTTCAGCAGTTGCTAGAGTCTTTTGCTAAGCATCCAGAAATCGATGAAGTAATCGTTTATGGTTCGAGAGCTAAAGGTAACTACCATGACAGAAGTGACCTTGATTTAGCGTTCAAAGGTCAGTTCGATAGACACCAGCTTTCCCGAATTAAGTTAGATTTAGAAGATACTGATTTGCCTATAGGTTTTGATGTGTTGAAGTATGAAGATCTGAAAAATGCTCTTTTAAAAGATCATATTGATCGTGTCGGTGTTCATATTTATCCTTAATGTTTTGACTAAATTATTGTTACTTATTGATAATTCGTGTGGATGCCACAGGGTTCAGTCTCAAAAAACTAAGTTGTACTTTAGCCGTTTTGCTTGTGATTTGTGCGAGTAGTATTCAATCGATTATTGTTTAGTCAATGCTTTACGCTTTAAGGGTTAATTATTGAGTCTCTTCTGCGGCAGTATCGTTTAGAGACTAGCAATTTCTATACAGGTCTTAATGGGCAACCACATTTCAAGGCGTGACTGATCGCTGGGATCGGCTAGCAAGAAATCATACTGCTGATAGAAAGGAATGACCTTCGGGCTCATCGGGTCAACAAATAAACCTATCGTTGAAATTTGTTCTGCGACCAGTGCCGTCCGATAAATCGCATCAATCAATAACCTTTCACCTAAGCGTTGTCCTTGTTGTGACCTGTCCACCGCCAAACGAGCTAGTTTAATGGCACTGAGTGGGTGAGGATATTTTGCATAGTCCTTGTGAGCCAATGGTGTTGTCACTGAATAGCCGGTAAGGGTGTAATAGCCAATAATGGTAATGGGATCTGCGTTCCAGCAGGCGACGTAGGTTTTTGATATGTTCTTTGTTGTTTTATGTCTGGCTTGTTGTTGTAAAAACAGATCTAATTCAGTGACACCACAATCGAACCCCTTTCGGTTATGTTGCCGATTTATTTCTTCAATGATGATCGACATTCACCGTATCCTTGTAGTGCTGTGCGGCTTTCATCAGTTTACTGTTTGGTTTAGGCGGATTATCCAAAGCGGCGAACAAGGCATCTGCACCGTTCATCGAGAGGTGTAATGTTTCACTTCGCTCGATTACGTTGCGTGCTTTTTCCATTGCAGCCTCAATCAAGAACTGTGAAACGCTGGATCCGGAGTAATCGGCAGCCCTTTGTATTATTTCTTGTATTTCACCAGAAGCTCGCGCAACTAAACGGGAGTCTTTACGTTCTGAGTGAGTGGCCATAATATCACCTATATTTTTAATCTGTATTATGGTGCCATAGTGGCATACAATAAAATGGTTTTCAAGATGTTAGCATGGATGCAAAACGAACCTCTCACCCTTTTTTCATTTCTCAAGCAAATACAAATTGCTTCGATATGTCGCTAAACTCAATACCCCGTCATTTCCAAATACCCCCACCCCTGATGACTCCCTTCAAATCGAATTGGGCCTTCCCAGTAGGCGATACCCGTTGCCATCCATGCATCTGGATTTAAGGCTTGTGTTCGAAGGTTGATATCAAAATCGGCAACACTGAGTTGCCACTCTACTGGAACTGGTCTTCCTGCCACTTGATGTTGTCGCAGTGGCTGCATCTGAATCTGTTCGGGTTTAAGCGGATGTGGAATGCCTTCGGCGGTAATATAGGTTCCTGAGAAATAGTCATCCGCTTGAGTGTGTCTTAAACGAAACAGCATCAGTTTATCGCCTTGATCCAAATGCAATGAAAACCAGTCCCAGCCTTCTTGATCGGCAGCCAAAGGTTGGCTACTCCATTCTCGGTCCAGCCAAGCCTGACCACTCACTTCGTAGCTTTCGCCTTCAATATCGATGGTTCCATTCGCAGCTAAAAAAGGCAAGCTGACATAATAGGAGGCCTGACCTTGTGGTGATTTCACACTAAACCCTTGATCACCTTGAAGCACCGCTGGACCCGTTTTTTGCAGTGTCAGTTCATAACCAAAAGATGCCTCACCTGATAAGATCTCACTGGCTTTTAGGATAAATTCGTTAGCGTTTTCATCTACAGCTTCAATTGACCAATGATCTATCCAAGCTGAAAAAGGTTGCATCTCGACACCAGCTTGACCAATTCCTCCTCTGCCATATCTATCCGCTGAAAAGTGTTGATCACCTGTTGTTAAACCAACATGACCTAACCAGAGTTGCTGACTTGCTAAACCTTCTCTTTGTGGAGAAGGCGAGGCCGCTTGTCGAAACAGAGTCCATTGGATACCTAATGGCTCTCCTGACGTAGTTTCTAAGTTTGCGGTGACATACCACCACTCGATACGATAATCAGGGTTCATCGCAAGTGCTTCTGGATAGGTAATTACCGGATTGGGTTGTACCTGAGCAAACCCCTCAGCTTCAGCCCCCAATCCAGCAAAACCTTGCGAGCTTTGCGTGCTTTGATTGTTGGGTTCGCATCCCGCTAATAGCATTCCTAGTATTGCTGTTAAGACCAAACACTTCATGATTTTACTGATCATCTCGAAAACCCTTTAACAATTCACTCGGTGAGCTGAGTTGAAGTTTTAGTACCGGAATCAGTGCGGCAAAGAAAGCACTGACGAGTGCCGACAGGGTTAAGGTGAGCCATTGTTGAGGAAAGATCTGCCAAGGCAACGCCCAACCAAAAGCGCGGACATTGATGATAGCCACCAAACAATAGCTAATGATTAGGCCCAACGGAATGGCGATCAGTGCGGTCATAAAAGCCATTAATAACAGCCGAAGCAGTTCAATCACCATTAATTGACGTCGAGAGACACCGCAAGCCCATACCGGAGCGACTTGAGTCAGCCGCATACTCGATAGCGTCAGCAAACTACTAAACAGAGCGATAGAGGCGACACCTAAAACCAGTAAATTCAGTGCTTGTGTGGCAGCAAAGGTGCGTTCAAAGAGTTGTATTGAATAGTTGCGCACCGCTTGCTGATCCAGCACTTGTGTATCGCTTAAATCAAATTTATCCCTTAATTGTGAAACTAAGGGGCTGATCTGATCAGAATCCACTCTAATTGCAAAGCTACCCAAACTGGCTTCCGGCCAAAAACGGTAAAGGGTATCCAGCGACATCATAATTTGGCCGGTTGGATTACCGTAGTCACTGTAAATCGCGGCAACGGTAAAGTGCTCTGTGCTAAGTTCGTCGGTGCCAGTGGACTCTGATAAAGAGTGTTCCAGCTTTAGTCTATCTCCCAAGTTCAACTGCAACTGACGCGCCAGTTGCTCGTTTATCATCACAGCAGAATCTTGTTCTATCTGTTGCCATGCCTGTTCTGAAGAGGATAAGAGTGGCCAATGATCAACATAGGTGCTGTGAACCGCTATGCCTCTAAGATCGACCGGTGTTGAACCTAGCAGCGTATCTGCTCTGGCCGAAGGTAAAATGGCGCTGACATGCTCATGAGTCGAGAGCCAATCGGTAATTTCTTCCGCTTGAGCTGGCGAATCTGCTCGCAAGTAAACTTCTGCAGCCAGTCGTTGATCCAGCCAGCCGACAAAGGTGTTTCTGAACCCTTCCACCATACCCCCCACACCGATACTGGTGGATAAGGCTAACAGAAGTGCGACTAAGGCTACCGATAAATGGGGTACTTGTAAGCGCGCATCAGACCAGAGCCATTGTAGGGTGACTTTTTGCGCTGCCAATTGTCCTAATGCCAGCAGCTTGTCGAGTAAAAAAGGTAGCAGCAATGCGGCGCTAAGAAAGACGAAGGCCAATATCAAAAATCCACTGAACAGAGATTCGCCATAGTATCCAATAAGAAGCGCGATCGTTCCTGATGCCATTCCTATCCAGCTCAGTCGTTTAAATAAAGCATGATGGGATAAAGACACTGAATTGGATGAGAGTTGCAGGTTTTCTCGTTTAAGTAGCTGGATTAATGGCATGAATGCAGCAATTAGGGTACCTCCCCATGCCATCAACACACCTTGCTGCCACCATCGCCAAGACAGTTGTAACTCACTGGAGACTTGCGCTCCATAGAGTCCTGCCAAACTTGCAGAGAGATCGGGCAAAAGTAGCGATGCAATCCAATAACCAACAATTAACCCCGGAAGTGCAATAGCCCCGCTAATCAGTAACAGTTCTACGATTAGCCATGTCATCAGTTGACGCTGACTCACACCACAGCTGATAAGAATACGTCTTAAAGGAAGACGCTGATTAAGTGCCAAATGAATAGCGGAGTAAACCATTAATAACCCAACTAAAAATGCCAATAGGCTGAGTGCAGTTAGGTTAAGGTGAAAGCTATCGGTTAAACGGGAAATATCATGATCACTTTGTGGAATGATGACTCTTAGTCTTGTGGCAAGATCTTCTGGCAGTGGCTGGGTAAAACTGGAGTCAAGTAGCAGTAGCCGAGAAAACTGCTGATCCATATCCAACCAGTACTGAGCTAGATAGCTATCGGTAATCAGTTCATCATGGGCAATCGCAGGGCTGATTTTAATGGTTGGTTTTTCTCCTAAAGGATTAAGAGGAAAGCCTGATTCATCCGCTTTATCCAATAGACCTTGTAACAGTTCAGCCGTTCTAGGTGATACCCAAACTTCCCAAGGAGGCGTTAGGAAGGCATTTAAGGATAAGTTTTCCGGTAAACCAGCAGAGGGCGCAGCCATTTGACTGGAGGTTTGTAAGCTGAGAGGTTCAATGCCTATGACATTCAAAGATAGACTCTCTGTATCTTTGATCTCCACACTACCTTCTATGAGTGGTGATACCGGCCAGCCTTGGCGTCGCAAAGTGACATAATCTTCCTGAGAGATGGGTTGCTGTTGTGAGTTGATCAGATGGGCTTGATTGATACTATCAAATCGAGCGGCGGCCTGATCATAGCTCATCCTCGCTTGCTGATTAAGCGCTTGTACACCGCTCCACAATGCCGTGGCTGCCAACAAGCCGATGACGAGTGTGCCAAGCTGCACAGGGTGTCGCCACCAGTGACTGATCAGTGCATGCAGTATCCACAAAGAGCTAGGAGAGAGTCTAGAAGAGAGTGAGCTAGGGTAGCGCAGCTTAGGCATCAGCTCAGACGCCCTTGGCTGAGAGTCAAAGATCTATCTAACTGTGATGCTAGATGTGAACTGTGTGTCACCATCAACAGACTGGTTCCCGTTTCTTTAACCAAATTCAACATCAATGACATTACCTGTTCAGCATTGGCTTCATCGAGACTACCCGTTGGTTCATCTGCTAATAACAACGGAGCTTTGGCGGCGAGTGCTCGACCTATGGCAACACGCTGCTGCTGACCTCCCGACAGTTGGGCGGGGTAGCGTTTCAGTAGTGTTTGTAAATCAAGCTTCGTAATAAGGTGCTCAAGCCAAGGTTTATCAAGACGATTCGCTAAGCGTGCTTGAAATACCAAGTTGTCGTAAATGGATAAGCTTGGAATCAGGTTCAGTTGTTGAAAAATAACCCCCAAGTGATGCCGTCTGAGATGGGCTCGTTGACTATCATTTAATCGACAAATATCTTGTTCATTAATCATCACTCGGCCTTGATCAGCTTGCTCAAGACCTGCCAAGATGTGGAGCAATGTCGATTTGCCACAGCCCGATTCACCCATCAGTGCAACACTTTCGCCATGTTTTAGGGTTAAACTCAGGTCTTGAAAAAGAGACAGTGGCCCTTGAGGTGTTCGATGGGATTTAGCTAAGTCCGTTGCCGATAGCATTACATTACCTTTTTAAGCCTGCTCATTGTTTAAATTTACCCGTTTCCTTTGGGAAAAAATGCCCATAAAGTATACAATCCTTTCTTTTAAAGATACGAATCGCAAGAGGCTTTAGATGTCAGACAGTCAAGGATTGAAATGGTTGGTCGGAATTGCGGGAATTATTGTCATTTTAGCCGGTTTAAAAGCTGCTGAGACGATTGTTATCCCGATTATGCTGGCGCTTTTTATTGCCATTATCAGTACGCCATTTTTACGCAGTTTGGCTAAACATGGTGTTCCATCCTCTCTGGCCGTTGTGATCGTACTTTCGGTTTTGATTATCTTTGGCGGCGCATTAGTGATGATCGTCAGCCAGTCGATTGATGCTTTTTTAACACGACTACCACTGTATCAGAGTCGCTTACAGTCGCTGATTGTTGATTGGTTACCACACCTTGAACGCTGGGATATTCCGGTTAGCCGCGATATGGTGATGACGCACTTAAACCCTTCTCAAATGATGGGTTGGGTGGGTAGTGCATTGGCAGGAATAGGTTCTTTATTGACGAACCTATTTTTGGTGGTCTTTATCGTAATCTTTATTTTGCTTGAGGGAGCTGGTTTCTCCGATAAGCTTAAAGTGGCACTGCCGAATGCTGAAAAGTCGATTCGTGATGCACAAGGCTTTATGAAGCAGGTGAATCAATATCTGATGATCAAAACCACCATCAGCTTTATTACCGGCGTTGTAGTAACGCTATGGTTGTGGTGGTTGAATGTAGACTTCCCCGTGTTATGGGGGCTTATTGCCATGTTGATGAACTACATACCTAACATTGGTTCTTTGATAGCCGCTATTCCGGCAGTATTACTAGCGCTGGTTCAGTTGGGTGTTGGTGATGCGATGTTGGTGATCTTAGGCTATGTTGCTATCAACGTTATTATGGGGAACTTGATTGAACCACGTTTTATGGGTCGTGGCTTGGGTCTTTCACCCTTGGTGGTATTTTTATCATTAATTCTATGGGGTTGGTTATTTGGGCCCGTAGGCATGTTCCTTTCTATCCCATTGACCATGATCGTTAAAATAGCTCTTGAGCAGCACCCAGGTACTCGTTGGATCGCTATTCTACTTGGTAATGAGGTCCCGTCAGAAGCAAACTGATAGCTGAAAAAAAACTGCTATTAAAACTCACTTTCAAACACTCGTTATTAAAAAACTAGCCATTCAGAGTCATTTGCTCTGAAGCTGCTACACTTTTACATTCAGACTTTAAAAACTAAAAGGCTTTTATGCTTCGCACAGCTCGCACACTATTATCTCTATACAGTAGCTATGGATTATTGGTTCTAGCAAACGCCCTGTTCACCACTCTGACCAGTTTACGTGCCGATATCGAGGGCTTTGCCGTTCAGACCATCGGTTTGATCATGGCTGGCTATTTCTTGGGTATGTTTCTCGGTGCTCGTTATACCTCTAAGGTGATTCAGCGCGGTGGTCACATTCGTGCATTTGCTGCTTTTGCATCTTTTATGTCGCTGTCACCCTTGATGCATGTGCTGTTTATTGATCCTTGGGTTTGGGCCGCATTACGCTTAGTGGATGGTTTTTGTTTAGCGGGTTTGTTCATAATTACTGAAAGCTGGTTGAATGCTCGTGCTGATAATAAATCCCGTGGCAGCATTCTGGCGATCTATATGGTCGTTAACTATTTAGCCTCAGGTTTAGGGCAGCTATTTCTGTTGTTTGCCTCTCCGGATACCTTTGAAGCCTTTGCGGTGGCCTCTATCTGCTTCTCTTTATCTCTAATGCCACTGATGATGACACGAACAGAGGCTCCGGTTCCTCAAGCGGTGAAAGGGTTTTCAGTCAAACCCTTGTTGAAAGTCGCACCAGCAGGATTTTTTGGTGCGGTTTGTGCAGGGTCTGTAGGGGCCGCCTTCTTTGCGATGGCACCGATTTATGTTCAAAACTTGAATTATTCGGTTCAACAAATCTCTCTGTTTATGATGGCAGGGGTGTTTTCGGGTTTGGTGTTGCAAGTTCCCTTAGGGAAATTATCGGATCGAATCGAGCGTCGAAAAGTACTGGCGGGTGTCTGTTTTGGAGCTCTGGTTTTTAGTTGCTTAATGATCCTGCATAGTGTCTTCACGCTGCCTTTTTATATGTTGTTGATTAATGTGTTCTGTTACGGGTCTTTAGCCTTTGTGATCTACCCGCTATCAGTTGCTCACGTGAATGACTGGAGTGACCCAAATCAGCTAATGCAAACCTCGTCAGGGATGATCATCGGCTATGGTGGTGGAGCTATCTTTGGACCGATGTTAAGTTCTTCGCTGATGTCTGCCTTTGGTCCAGCTGCTTTGTTTGGTTATATCGCCATCAATCTTGCCGTGATGATGATGTATGCCATTTATCAATCGAAAGTGGCGGGTCTTCAGCGCGAAAAAATGGAGTTCGTGGTTCAGCCTGCAGTTCAGTTCCCAACAGAAGAGCTTTACGCTGCTGCTCAGGATGATTTAACTCCAGTACCTGAAGACTTATATATCAGCGAAGAGAAAGATCCTGATGCAATGGAACAGGGGGGCGGTTCAACACTCGTACCTGATATTGTCAGTGAAAGTACCCTCGATGAAGCGGGCTTGCCTATGGATGAGACTGTTCATGAGATAGACAATCAGGTTGATCTGTCGCAGGGTGAAGTTCCTGCAATTACTGCAGATGAACTTGTGCAAGTAGCGGATGATTTGAACTCTTTAGCTGATGATCAGCCAGTCACCACCGAATCCTTAATCGAAGCCTGGGAGCAAGAGAAACTTGCCGACGCAGATCCGGTGGCTGACAAGAAGTAAGTCTAGCCAGACTTACTTCTTACATCTTTCTTCTTAAGTTTTATTTCTTACCTTCTTGGCTATTGCGATGTCTCCAGAAAGCTTTCTCGCCTTCGATCAGTAGCATCACAATCACACCATAACCTAACATCAGCAGCCATTGATTCAAACTCAGTGGCGCGCTGTGGAATAGGGTATTCATGACCGGTGTGTAGATAAACAGCAATTGCGAAATCATCATTGCTGCAATACCACCCCAAATCCAAGGATTGGAATTAATCGGGGTTTTGAAGATGCTATTAGTCAGAGATCGACAGTTGAACAAGAAGAAGGACTGAACTACCACGAATAGGGTGACCGCAAGTGTTCTAGACTCTTCGATACTGGCACCTTGTATTTGTGACCACTGGAATAAACCGAAAGCACCGATCAATAGCAAGGTACTGACTGATAAAACCCGACCAATCATCTCTTTAGATAAGATTGGAGCATCTGGCTCACGTGGGCTGCGTGTCATAATGCCAAACTCTCTGGGTTCAAAGGCTAGCATCAGACCTAAGAATACCGCTGTTGTCATATTCAACCACAAGGCTTGCACTGGAAGTACTGGCAAGGTGATCCCGAATAGAATCGCCACCATAATCACTAGGCCTTGTCCCATATTAGTGGGTAGTATCCAAGTGATAAACTTGATTAGGTTATCAAAGACATTACGCCCTTCTTCAACGGCAGCTTCAATAGATGAGAAGTTGTCATCAGTTAACACCATATCTGCGGCTTCCTTGGAAACTTCAGTTCCGCTGATACCCATGGCAATACCGATATCGGCTTGCTTCAAGGCTGGCGCATCGTTAACACCATCACCGGTCATAGCAACAACATGTTGTCGACTTTGCAGGGCATTCACTAATTGCAGTTTTTGTTCAGGTGCTACACGTGCAAAAACAGAGACTCTATCAGCTGTCTCGATGACTTCACTTTCACTGAGGTCACTTAGCTCTCGTCCAGTAATGGCTTCTAGGCTATCAGTTTTTTGTCCGGGATTGTTTTGTAGACCGATTTGGGATGCAATAGCACTGGCGGTAATGACATGGTCACCGGTGATCATCTTGACCCGAACACCCGCTTTTTGACAGGTTGCGACAGCACGAACGGCTTCCGCTCTGGGTGGATCGATCATCGCTTGTAAACCAACAAAGACCAAGGATTGATTTGGCTCTCGTTGATTAAAGGCTTCCAAAGTATCCTCAGAAGAGGGAACTTGCTGCATAGCAAAGGCCAATACTCTCATCCCTTGACCAGCAAACTCTTTTACCTTGGCTTCGATAGCATCGTTTTCAAGAGTGACTTGTTCACCGTTTTGATCCATTTGAGAGGTACAACGGGCCAAAATTTGTTCAACTGACCCTTTTAGGTAAATTAAATTGTGACCGGAATCCATGCGATGCAGCGTCGCCATATACTGACGGTCTGATTCAAAAGGAATGGTGTCGATTCGTTTAAATTCAGCGACACATTGCTTTAAGCCATATCCTGCTTTCATTGCGGCAGCAATCAGTGCACCTTCGGTAGGATCACCTTCGACTGTCCAGCGGCTATCTTCCTCTTTTAAGCGCGAGTCATTACTGATTAAACCAGCTACCAGTAGATGATGAAGCGCGGCATTGTCAGACAAACTGGTAGGTTTTCCAGATTGGGTTAATTCCCCTTCAGGTTGATAGCCACTGCCACTAAGATCATAAGTTTCAGCCCCTGCAAGAAGCTTCTGTACCGTCATCTGATTTTCGGTCAAAGTTCCGGTTTTATCAGAGCAGATAACCGTCGTTGATCCGAGTGTTTCAACGGCAGAGAGTTTACGGATAATTGCGTTTCGAGAAGCCATACGGCGAACGCCAATAGCTAGCGTAATAGTGACAACAGCAGGTAGTCCTTCAGGAATAGCAGCAACAGCTAAGGCAACGGCTGCCATGAAGGTTTCACTGGCGCGCATCCCATAGAGCAGACCCACCACAAAGGTGACTGCCGCTAGACCTAGAATGACCCACAAGAGAAGCTTACTGAAAGCGTGAATTTTTCGAGTTAAGGGTGTCTCTAAAGCTTTGGCTTCAGAGATCATATGTGCAATCTTGCCCGTTTCGGTTAAGTCACCGATGCCTGTGACGATCCCTTTACCACCGCCATAAGTAACTAAAGTCCCGGCAAACGCCATGTTATTGCGGTCTGCCAATACCGTATCTTCGCTCAATTCCTGCAATGACTTTTCAGAGGCTACTGATTCACCAGTCAACGCAGACTCATCAATTTGCATATCTTTGCATTCAACCAATCGCATATCAGCCGGCACTTTATCGCCAGAAGCTAAAAAAACGATATCTCCGGGTACGAGTTCAACAGCAGGGATAGAGATTTTTTCTCCATCACGAACAACCGTCGCGCTGGAGGAGAGCATTTTTTTAAGGGAGTTGATCGCTTCTTCAGCCTTAGATTCTTGGATGAATCCGATGATGGCATTGATCAACACAACAGCAAAAATAACACCGGCATCGACATATTCTTTAAGGAAAATGGTGACGATGGTGGCAAAGAGAAGAATATAGATTAAAGGGTTGTGAAACTGCAGTAATAGACGTTTCCACGCAGGTACAGGTTTTTGACCTGTAATGCTGTTAGGGCCAAACTCCTCTTGACGTTGTTTGACCTTGGAGCTGTTTAGGCCATCGTTTAAATCACTCTGTAACTGTGTGACAACCTCATCACTATTAATATGATGCCATGCTTTCTGAGTGTTCAAAGCCATAAGTACCCCCGAAAAATTAAACGCTTAGGGAATACCCTAGCATAAAAAAAACGGAATAGAGAACTATCTTATGACAGTCGCTATTCCGTTTTGTGCCCGATTCAAGGGCAAGGGCACTGCATTTATTTGTAAACTATAGTTTCATGCAATTTCTAATAATCATTTTTACATGGATCAGCATTTGAAACTTAGTTATCAGTTAGGCGACACGCGCCTCATTACTAGCATGACAGCATTCAGGATGAGTGCTGACAAAGTGGCATAAAGTTTTAGTCAAAAGAGCCATTTTTTCAGTATTGCCTTGGCTGCGAGCAACCTCGATATCATCCAAAATGAATTGTTT
>REDB01000087.1 GCA_007693685.1 Oceanospirillales bacterium | reverse complement strand
CTCCAACGAGATTGGTGACCACACCAAAAATCTCATAGAAGATAAACAGAAAAGCGATCTGCAGGGGGCTGTATCCCAATTGATTAAAATACAACACCACCAACATGCGTAATGCACCATCAGTCAGTGTAAATGCCCAGTAATTTCCGGTAACAACCAGATACTGTTTAACCCCTGCAGAAAGCCCAGCTAACATAGTCTTTACTCTTGATCGATTACGGCCAGTTTGCGACCTAGTTCCGCCATTCTTAGCGCATAACCCCATTCGTTGTCATACCAAGCATAGATTTTGACATGGGTGCCATTCACCACCATGGTAGAAAGCGCGTCAATGATGCTGGAACGCGAGTCGCCACGGTAATCTACCGACACCAATGGACGCTCTTCGTATCCAAGAATACCCTTTAGTTCGCCTTCTGCCGCTGCTTTTAAGTAAGCATTCACTTCTTCTGCAGTGGTTTCTTTTTCAACTTCAAAGACACAGTCAGTCAAGGATGCATTGGCTAACGGCACACGCACTGCATGACCGTTAATGCGCCCCGCTAATTCTGGAAAGATCTCAATAATGGCTTTAGCAGAACCCGTGGTGGTTGGGATCAAACTGGTACCACAAGAACGGGCACGACGCAGATCTTTATGGGGTGCATCCAGTATGGTTTGTGTATTGGTTAAATCATGGATGGTGGTCATACTCGCGTGACGAATGCCAAGATTTTCAAGAATGACTTTGACTACCGGCGCTAAACAGTTTGTCGTACAAGAAGCAGCCGTCACGATGGGATGGAGTTCTGGGTCATAAAGATGATCATTCACACCCATTACCACATTTAACACACCCGCTTCTTTCACCGGTGCTGACACCACCACACGTTTAACACCCTGATCCAGATAGGCTTGAAGAATCGCTTTAGTCTTCATTTTTCCCGAGCATTCAAACACCAGGTCGCAGTCAGACCAATCGTTGGCTTCGATGGTTTTTTCTTGAGTGACATGAATGCGTTTTCCATCGATGATCATCACACCGACTTCAGCAGATGCTTCACGATCCCAACGGCCATGAACCGAATCAAAGTTCAGTAGATGCGCCAAGCTTTCAGCGCCAGCGGCGGGATCATTAATCTTTACAAACTCAAACTCTGGCCAACCCCACGCAGCGCGAAGCGCCAAACGTCCCATGCGGCCAAAACCGTTGATACCTACTTTAATTGTCATGTGTTAACCCTCAATGCCTAAGTATTCATTAATTCATATATATATAATTGTGTATATTTTTACATGATAATGATGACAATTACATTAAAAAGGCCTGCGATTCAATGAATGGCAGGCCTGTTCATTTCGTTCAAATGCAATTATTTATTGCGAACAACGGCTTCTAACTGTTCATCATTGATATGACGTACATCGCGACCTTTAACGAAATAAATGGTGTGTTCGCAAACATTACGAGCATGATCACCAATTCGCTCAATCGCACGGCCTACCCATGTCATTTCAACAATGCGAGAGATATTGCGGGGATCTTCCAGCATATAGGTCATATTTTGACGTAAAATACCTTCATAATCATTGTCAATTTGTTTGTCTAACAAAGCGACTTGCAAAGCAGCATCGGCATCCATTTGACGGAATGCCGTCATCGCACCTTGAAGCATTTGGTTGACACGTAACCCCATTTGTTCAAATTCACCGAAGCCCTTCGGGGCCATGATTTGAGAAGAAGAGTTGCCTGCCATTCGAGCAATTCGCTTAGCTTGATCCCCTATGCGTTCGAGGTCTTTGATGGTTTTAATCATCGCAATAATAGCTCGCAAGTCGCGTGCAGCAGGTTGACGCTTGACTAAGACCTGTACACACATATCATCGATAGATACTTCCATATCGTTGATCGATTTATCTGCTTCAATAACCTGCTTGGCTAATTCAGCATCCATTTGAATAAAAGCCTGTAATGCCAATTCAACTTGCTGTGTGACCTTTTCACCCATCACTAACACGTGATTGACGATTTCGTTCATTTCAGCATCATAGGCTTGGGATGTATGCCCATCTACACGTTGCTTGTTCATCTCTACTCCTTGCCTAGTGACTTAACCAAATCGACCGGTGATATAATCTTCTGTACGAGAATCTTGCGGATTAGTAAAAATTTCACGTGTTGCATTAATTTCCACTAGGTCACCCAAATGAAAGAAGGCCGTTTTATCTGATACTCGGGCAGCCTGCTGCATATTGTGGGTTACAATCGCAATGGTAAAGCTACCTTTCAACTCGTCAATTAGTTCTTCAATGATTGACGTTGCTATTGGATCAAGCGCTGAGCAGGGCTCATCCATCAAAATCACTTCTGGACTAACCGCAATGGCTCTTGCGATGCACAAACGCTGCTGCTGACCACCAGATAACCCCGTACCAGGAGAATCTAGACGATCTTTCACCTCTTTCCACAAGCCTGCACGCTGTAAACTCGTCTCTACAATTTCATCTAGATCTGATTTGTTATCCACTAGACCATGTAAACGTGGACCATAAGCGATGTTTTCATAGATCGACTTAGGGAAAGGGTTTGGCTTCTGAAAAACCATACCGACCTGTGCTCGCAATTGAACGACATCAAGCTTTTTATCATGAATGTCTTGCCCATCGAGCAATATTTCACCCGTCACACGTGCGATATCGATGGTATCATTCATACGGTTGAAGCAGCGCAAGAAAGTAGACTTACCGCACCCAGAAGGTCCAATGAAAGCAACCACTTCATTTTCATAAAGATCCATGTTGACGCCATGTATGGCCTCTGCATCACCGTAGAACACTTTAACGTCACGCGCACTCATTTTTATGGCGCCAGATGCTGGTTTTGATTCTTTTTTGTCATCAAAGGTCATCTGCATAGCACCCATGGTTGGCTGTTCCATATTCATCTCTCTTACCACCGTGTTTCAAAATGTTTACGCAGCCAAATGGCGACTGCATTCAACGAGATCATCAATGCCAACAACACGATAATGGCAGCAGAGGTTCTCGCCTCAAAGAAGTTACGTAACTCGTTGCCCTGCCAAAGATATATTTGAACAGGTAGCGCGGTTGATTGTTCAAATGGAGTTCCCGGTACACTGGCCACGAACGAACTCATGCCTATCAACAGTAGAGGAGCCGTTTCACCTAGCGCTTGAGCAATACCCAGAATAGAACCAGTTAAAATACCGGGAATAGCTAAAGGTAAAACATGATGGAAAACAGCTTGAACTTTAGATGCTCCAATACCCAACGCCGCGGAACGGATTGATGGTGGAATCGCTTTCAATGTAGAGCGTGTCGCAATAATTACCGTTGGTAGTGTCATCAGGGTCAATACCAAACCACCTACAATCGGTGCAGAAAGAGGCATTTTAAACCATAGGATAAACACTGATGCACCTAACAGACCAAACACGATTGAAGGGACTGCTGCCAAGTTATTGATATTAACTTCAATCAGATCGGTCAGTTTATTTTTGGGTGCAAACTCCTCCAAGTAAATGGCGGATGCAACTCCAATAGGTACAGCTAAGAACATTACGATCAACATCATCATTAACGAGCCCACAAAAGCACCGGCTAAACCAGCAGAGGCTAGTGAACTACGTGAATCGGGGTTCATAAAAAGAGCTGTACTAAAACGGTTTTTCAATACCCCTTTAGCTTCTAACTCATCGACCCAATCCCTTGTTCTTGCGCTGAGTTGCTGTTGAGCATCGCCAAGTTCACGATTAATATTCCCTTTCATCCATACATCGACGTTCGCATCAGCAAGCAGCCATAAACGCTGTGATGTACCGATAATTGAAGGATCTTCTTGAACCATGTTTCGAAGACCGAAACGTTCGCCAGAGGTCACTAGTCGCATTGCATCACGCTGATAGTCACGTGCTTCAGGGATCTCTTTGCTGATTGCATCCAAAATAATGCGGTTAAAGTTAACGAAACCAAGCTGCGTTTGCCAAGCCAGCATGCGCTGATTAAAAGCAGCCTCTGATTCATTCACCATACGCACAGGCTTTTCATCGATCTGTATGATCTCTTCGTCAAAATAGATCTCTAAGGAGATATGTGCTTGCCAAAAGGCCGGTAAACCTTTGGACAAAATAGTGACGAATAGCAGTAGAACGAAGGCCAAAGCAGTGCCAACTGCAGCCATACCCATCAATTTAAAGCGTGTTTCTTGGTTATGACGACGCTTTAACGAACGGGAGACACGCTGCTGCATCAAGTCACGTTTCTTAGCCAGATCCGTTTGATCAGGCAGACTCGTCGATTCAGTATTACTTGCTTCCATATTCATAGCTTACTCGTACTGTTCACGGTATTTACGAACGATGACCAACGCCACCACATTCAAGCAAAGAGTGATCACAAACAGTGTCAAACCCAGGGCAAAGGCCACCAAGGATTGAGGACTGGCAAAGTCTAAGTCACCTGTTAGCTGGTTAACGATGGTAACGGTCATGGTCGAAACTGCGTCAAAAGGATTCGCCGTTAGTACCGGACTGTTACCTGCAGCGAGCACCACAATCATAGTTTCACCAATCGCACGACTTGCGGCCAGCAGGATCGCACCTACAATACCTGGCAAAGCAGCCGGTAAAACCACTTTACGAATAGTTTCTGATTTGGTTGCACCTAAGCCTAGCGAACCATCGCGCATCGCTTTAGGTACCTGAGTAATGATGTCATCCGACAAGGACGATATAAAAGGAATAATCATAATTCCCATCACTACACCTGCGGTCAACGCAGAAGTGGCTCGAATATCCAAGCCAAGCGTTGCACCAAAGGTAGACAAGAAAGGACCTACGGTAATCAAGGCAAAGAAACCGTATACGATTGTAGGGATACCCGCTAACACTTCTATCACTGGCTTGGCCACGGAACGGACTTTGGATGGTGCATATTCAGCAAGGTAAATAGCCGCCATCAAGCCGACAGGCACAGCAATGGCTAATGCAATCAGTGCGATCATCAGCGTTCCCCATAACAGAGGCAACATACCAAAACCAGTTTGACCGGACGCACCTATGGTAGAGAAACGAGGATTCCAGGTAGTACCAAAGAAAAAGTCCATTGGACTAACAAAACTGAAGAACCGCATCGCTTCGCCAAACATCGAAAGCACAATGCCAACCGTTGTTAATATAGCTACAGTTGAACAAGCAATAAGTAAAAAGCGAACAACACGTTCAACATGATTGCGCGCACGCAGTTCAGGCTGAATACGCTTCCAATTAAACACCAATGCAGCCGCGGCAATGGAAGCGATCAACGCAAACATAAAAGTCTGACCTGTCACTCGTAATTGCTGCATATAGGCAGCTGCTGTTAATTCGTAAGGCAGCGCTTCATCAGTTAAACCAAATCCAGTGGATAAATTAGTGATACGACGTAGTAAAATTCTCAAGTCGTTATCAGTACCCGCCAAAGCTTCGGGGGGTAATTGCGCAACCACCATCGATTCGATGATACCTGGCTGTAAAAAATTCCAAATAGCATATATCAAGGCAGCTGGAACAACGGTCCATATTGCCAAAAGTACACCATGATAAACGGGGCGAGAGTGAAGTCTAACTTTACTACCCGATGTGGTAATAGCAACCTTACGACTTCGTACCAATCCAATTTGGTAAACTAAGGCCAGCATCATCAATAGTACGACAATCAGTACTAGGTTATTCATATCGGCTCCAGCGTCGATAACAAATAAAGCCGAGAATGTGGTTTAACATTCTCGGCTCTTTAGCTCACGTCTACATTAATCCATTAAAGTACGTGACATAACCGCAGAGGTAATTTCATCACGCTCAGCCATATCCATCGGAATCAGACCTGCATCTTCCAATGGGCTTCCCATACCACCAACTTCTTCACTCAAGAAGTACTGCGCATATTCCATCAAGCCAGGAATGACACCTACGTGTTGATTCTTGATGTAGAAGAACAATGGACGAGAAACCGGATATTCTCCACTACCAATCGTTTCCAAGCTTGGAACCACACCACTCACAGTAGCTACTTGTAAACGGTCACGGTTTTGATCGTAGAAGCTCAAACCGAATACACCTAGTGCATCACGCTGTGAGTCCAAACGAGCCAGAGTTTCAGTATAGTCGCCAGCGATTTCTACCACACGACCATCAGTACGAATCGCATTACAGAAAGCAGTTTTGGCATCACGATCCATCGCTTTTACTTCATCAAAGCTATCGCAACCTGGATGAACAACCGTTTCTTCGTAAACTTCACGAGTACCATGGTTTGAACCGGGAATTATTAAAACAATTTCTTGATCAGGTAAAGTGCTATCAATTTGCGACCAACGCGTAAATGGATTAGCAACCATTTCACCATTTTGTGGGACCTGTGCAGCACCCGCTTGGAAAACATGGTGCGGCTCAAGAGCAAAGCTACCGCTGTCTGAACGAGATGCGAATACGATACCATCATAACCGAACATCACTTCGATCACTTCTGTGACGCCGTTTTCTTTACAATTCTCAAGCTCTGCAGGACGGATTGGACGAGATGCGTTAGCTATATCAATAGTATGAGCACCAACACCCTGACAGAACTGACGCAAACCACCACCAGAACCACCCGAACCTACAACAGGCGTGTTAAACTGTGGGAAAGAGTTACCAAACTCTTCAGCCACAATTGATGAAAACGGCAGAACGGTCGAAGAACCAGCGATCTGAATAGTATCACGCGCCATTGCAGGAGCTGTGAAGGCTACAGAAGCGGCTGCGGTCATTGCGATGGCAAGTGCTTTATTACGAAACGTCATTGAGGCATCCTCATTAAGTTTAATTGCACGACCTAGATATGCAGAATGCGTTTCCAGGCCGCTAATTCTCACGAGGTGCTAGTTTGACAAGGAATTATTTCAACAAAGTGAAAGAAGTATTACATTTTTATTACCTTGTACCGATTAACACTGCGAGATTCATGCTCATTCGCAATCTATTCTCATATGTTTTATTGGTACTCTGGCTCTTGTTGTCTATACCTAATGTTTATGCCACTGAGAAAACATCAACTATTGATGGTGTTATTTCAACCATCGGCTCTGACACACTCAGCCGTTTAGTCAGTCAATGGACTGAGGCTTTGCAACAAAATCATCCTGGTATTCGATTAGAGCTTCACTCGGGTGGTTCATCGACTGCTGCCACTGCGTTGATTTCAGGTACAACCATCATGGCGCCCATGAGTCGTCGAATGAGTGATCAAGAGCAACGCTTATTCGCTCGACAACACGGCTACCCTGTCACCGAAATCCCTATTGCTGAAGATCGCATCATGGTGTTTGTCCATCCCGATAATTCATTAACAGAACTATCTCTTGCCGAATTGGATGCCATTTTTTCTAGTACCCGGCTTCGCGGATATCCCAACCCGATCACACACTGGCATCAACTGCCCAGTACATATGATTGGTCAAACCGTGCCATTGAGGTCTACAGCCGCAGTGTCACGTCAGGTACCTATGGCGATTTTCGTGAACTGGCACTTGCTGGCGGAGATTTTATCAATAGATTGATTGAACTACCGGGATCACTTGCCGTTGTCCGAGGTGTTGCTTCCTCAAAAAACGCCATTGGTTTTGCTAGTTTTGCCTATCTAGACTCTCAAATAAAGCCCTTAGCAATCAGTTTGACCTCAGAAGAATCTTCTGTTGCCGTTACGGATCAAGAAAGTGAGTACCCACTATCGCGAATTCTATATCTTTACTTGAATCATCCGCCCAACACCGAGCTACCGCCTCATTATGCCTACTGGCTTGCGTTTGTATTGTCTGAACAAGGAAAGGCTATCCTATTATCTTCCGGATTGACGCCCTTATGAGTTGGTTTCTTAAAAATGGTGCGATTATCAGCAGGTTGTTTGATGAGTAATCAACGTTACGCTATCTCGCCTAGCTATCAACGCTATCGGCGCATTAAAGACCTTCTGTTTCGTCAGTTTGTTAGACTTGCCGCGATCAGTGTTGTACTTGCCTTGGTCAGCCTATTTGTTTTTTTGTTTTGGGAAACCTTACCCCTATTTCGCACGGCAACATTGGTTGACCAAACCGATAAAGTCCAAACTCATGACGTCATCTTACTACCTCGACTGGAACAAACCCCAGTAAAACTCAATCAAGATTACCCTCTTGTATCTGATGGTAGTGTTTGGCTACATGGGGATCGATCCATTATTGAGCCAAGAGAAGTTGGTCTGATTCAGTGGATAATGGCGTCAACGAACACAACTGAGTTCCCAATGATTCTTGCTCGCCCGTTTAACCACTTTCATGTTGAGAATGTTTCTCTACTGGCCCTTCCGGGCAGTAAAGCCTTTATTAGCTACGATCCCACAGGATTGATCACGCTCTATCACGCCACCACAGGGCGCGTCTTAGCTAGCATTCAGAGTCATATCTATCCACTAAAAGAGATAGAAGTGTCGGTTTTAGGTGATCTTCTTAAGCTCACCGGAGGAGAGTCGAATCAAACACAGTGGTTACAGATCGATGCTCCTCATGCAGAGTTTTCTTGGTCGATACTCTGGCGACCTTGGCTTTATGAAGGGCATCAACAGCCTGATTTTATTTGGCAAACCACTGCGAATACCGATATATTTGAACCTAAATTCAGTTTTGTACCGCTATCGATCGGCACCTTCAAAGCCGCGTTTTATGCGCTGTTATTTGCGATCCCACTAGCGATTCTAGCCGCAATCTACACCGCCTGTTTTTTACCGGAGTCGGCTCGTGCTTGGATCAAACCAGCGGTGGAATTAGCCGAAGCCTTCCCGACGGTTGTCTTAGGCTTTATTGCCGGGATGCTACTGGCTCCCTTGATTGAAATGCATCTCGCCATGGTATTAAGTCTATTGATTTTAACGCCCTTGATACTGATGCTTTTTTATACGCTACTACATCGCCTCTTTATGCACCTTAAAGGCCAATCTCCGACTTCGAGCCTGCTATTAATGCTGATGCTATTACTCTTAACACTGTTGATCAGCAGTGGGTTAGGTCAGCAAATCGAAGTCTTTTTCTTTCAAGGTGATTTAGTCGAGTGGCTCAATCAGCGAGGCATCGATTATCGTCAACGTAACGGTTTAGTGATTGGACTGGTCATGGGATTTGCGATTATGCCGGTAATTTTTTCACTGGCAGAAGATGCACTGATCAGCGTTCCCGAAAGCTTAAGACAGGGCGCGATGGCTCTGGGCGCCAGCCCTTGGCAAGCCGTAGTTAAGGTGATGCTTCCGACAGCGGCGGCGGGTATTTTCGCTGCGATCATGATCGGTTTTGGTCGTGCCTTAGGTGAAACCATGATCTTATTGATGGCCAGTGGTAACAGCCCTGTCAGTGATTTTAGTTTATTTGAAGGGATGCGTTCATTAGCCGCCAATCTCGCCATTGAAGCACCTGAAGCGATGCAAGGCTCGACCCACTATCGCGTGTTGATCTTATCGGCAACATTACTCTTTATGTTAACCTTTTTGATGAATACTCTGGCCGCACTGGTACGTGAAAATTTGTACCATCGTTATCGCCGTTATTGAGGTTAAGATGCTAAAAAACCTTGTTGTTAAAAAGCCTCAAGCTACTCAAGATCAGCGATGGCTCTGGTTAAGCGGTTCAATGCTCCTCATTTGCCTGCTTTTGGTGGCCGCATTATTGTTTCTGATTGGAGTTAAAGGCTTAAGTTATTTTTGGCCGAGCGAACACACTGAGGGCGTGTGGAAAAGTTTCTTTCAAAATATAGGCTTCTTTTTAACTCAAGCGCCTATGGATCATAATCAGTCAGGCGGTATCTTTCCGGCGCTCTTCGGTACCGTAACCATGGTTCTGTTAATGACCCTGTTTGTGACACCTGTTGGGGTACTGTCTGCCGTCTACTTAAGCGAATTTGCCACACAAAATAGTTTTACTCGTCTTTTGCGTATCGCAATTTATAACTTGGCGGGAGTGCCTTCCATCGTCTTTGGCGTGTTTGGTTTAATCTTTTTTGTTTACATTCTCGGCGGCAGCATTGATCAGTTATTCTTTTCAGACAGCTTACCGACACCCACTTACGGCACACCGGGACTGATTTGGGTCTCCTTGACCCTAGCCTTACTGACGTTACCTGTCGTGATTGTCGCCACCGAAGAAGGGCTATCTAGAATTCCAGAAAACTATCGAAGTGGTTGTCTCGCTCTGGGCGCTACCCAGTCAGAAATGCTCTGGAAAGTGGTGTTACCCTTAACCACCCCCGCCATGTTAACCGGCGTTATCTTAGCTATTGCTAGAGCCGCTGGAGAAGTCGCACCCTTAATGCTGGTAGGTGTAGTCAGAAGTGCGCCCGAACTTCCTATCGACAGTACCTTTCCTTTTTTGCACTTGGACCGAAACGTGATGCATCTGGGGTATCATATCTTTGATTTAGGAATGCAAAGCCCAGTGGGTAGCGATGTGATGCCCATCGTATTTGCCGCCTCGCTGGTATTAATCACGCTGGTTTTGATGCTCAACTTAACGGCCATTATTATTCGTCAAGGCCTGCGTCGCCGTTTTCATCAATACAGCCAGCAGCAATAATGTCGTCTACAGCCATGAGATCTCGGATATGACACCCGCTAAAATTGAGATAGAGAATCTAAGCCTCAAATTTGCTGATCGACAGGTGTTGAATCAGATCAACCTTTATATACCCGCGAATCAGGTTACCGCATTTATCGGTGCGTCCGGCTGTGGCAAGTCAACGTTGCTGAAATGCATCAATCGCTTAAACGATTTAAAACCCCAGTGTGATATTGAAGGCGCTATTCGCATCGATCATGAAGATATTTATCAAAAAAACTACGATGTGACTGAGTTACGCCGCAAGGTAGGCATGGTGTTTCAGGTTCCGAATCCTTTCCCAACCTCCATCTACGAGAATGTGGTGTTCGGCCTAAGATTGTTAGGGATTCGCAAACGTCATCATCTGCATGAAGCCGCTGAAAAGTCGCTACGCCAAGCCGCCCTCTGGGATGAAGTTAAAGATCAACTCAATCAAAATGCGTTGCAACTTTCAGGTGGTCAGCAGCAGCGTTTAGTGATCGCTAGAGCTTTAGCGGTAGAGCCTAATATTTTAATGCTAGATGAGCCAGCATCCGCCTTAGATCCTATCTCTACCCTAAAAATTGAAGAGCTGATCACAGAATTGAAACAAACCTATACTATTCTGTTAGTGACGCATAATATGCATCAAGCGGCTAGAGTATCTGACTTTACTGCGTTTCTTGACCAAGGACGAATTATGGAAACTGGCCACACCCGTGATTTATTTACCAATCCTCGCCACAAAGCGACCGAAGACTACATCACGGGTCGGTATGCATAGCGTTTAAACACAATAATAACTTAACGAGGTGTTAACCATGCATGATGCAATGGAAGGTTTTTCGCGTCACATTTCACAACAGTTTAACCATGAACTTGAAAGTATTCGCACAGAAATGTTAGCGATGGGTGGTATTGTTGAACGCCAAGTTCATGATGCTATTAAGGCTCTAACCGAAAATGATATTCAGCTGGCTGAAGAGTCAAAACGTTTAGATCAACAGACCAACCAGATGGAATTGAGTATTGATGATCAGTGCACCAAGATGATCGCTATACGTCAACCTACGGCCAGCGATCTACGTTTGATTGTATCGATCAGTCGCTCAGTGTCTGACTTGGAACGCATTGGTGATGAAGCCAGCCGAATCTGCAAGCACACCATTGAAATCTTTAACAGTGGTAACGTGCCTAAGGGCTATGTCGAAGTTCGTCATATAGGTGCCTTGGTATCTGGCATGATTAATGATGTACTGACCGCCTTTGCCAGACGAGACTTGGCAATGGCTTACCGCGTAGCGAAACAGGATATCCGCGTCGATACGGAATACCGTACCGCAATGCGTACACTGGTCACCTATATGATGGAAGATCCAGCTTCTATTTCGGGTGTTTTGAATGTGATGTGGGTGTTACGTAGCCTTGAACGTATAGGTGATCATGCACGCAATCTTTCAGAGCACTTAATTTATCAGGTGAGTGGAACCGATGTGCGCCATCAAACACTGAAAAGCATCAAGCAAACACTGCGTGATGATTCTCCAGATGATGAAGACGACCTCAATCCCAACAGTGAATAACCCCTAAACTCATCAGATTAAATCGATTCAGGCAAGTCAATAAAAATGCTACACTCTGCGATTATTTTTCAATGCGGACTGACTTGACTTGAATCGATCCACTCCTCATCACCATCCTGTTTGGCAAAGCACCCGAAGACGACCCGCCATCCCTCTGCATTGGCGTCCCTGGTTGTGTGAGCGAGGATCACTGACACAACAGTTACGTATTGCGTGTCAGGGTGAATTTGAAGTTGAGCTAC
>REDB01000273.1 GCA_007693685.1 Oceanospirillales bacterium | reverse complement strand
CCACTTGAATCCTTTATAGAGCTGTTAAATGATCCCTCTTCGATGCCACCCCTCTAAAAGCTAAAGCTTCTAGTAAATGGGTTTTCTGAATACTTTCAACAGCATCCAAATCCGCAAGGGTTCTAGCGACTCGTAAGACTCTATGACAACCTCTTGCCGAAAGGTGCATACGTTCCATCGCACGCTGTAAAATAGATCGCGTCTCAGCCGTCAGCTGACAATACACTTCTAATTCTCTACCCTGCAAATAACGATTACTAAATCCTTGACGTTGCTCTTGTCTTTCTCGCGCTGCTGCGACACGCTGTCGAACAACTTGGCTCGACTCAGCAGGCTCGGTTGGTTGTAATAATGTGTTTGCAGATAAAGCCGAAACCCACAACTGAAGATCGATTCTATCTAATAACGGCCCAGACACACGGCCTTGATAACGTCGAATTTGATCCGCTGTACAAATGCACCTATCTGTACCATCTTGATAATGTCCGCAGGGACATGGATTCATTGCGCTTACCAATTGAAATGCAGCTGGATATTCTACTTTACTGAGTGCTCTTGAAATTAAAATCTTGCCAGTTTCCATAGGTTCACGCATGAGATCCAACACGCGTCGAGGAAATTCAGGCATTTCATCCAGAAATAACACTCCTTGAGTTGCTAACGAAATCTCTCCTGGTCTTGGATGATTCGCTCCTCCACCCACCAGTGCGACTGCAGATGCCGTATGATGTACTGCTCGAAATGGGCGCTGTCCGTGACAACAAGCATGAACCGGTAATCCAACGAGCGAATGCACCGAAGCCACTTCCAAACGTTCGGCAAGAGTTAGCTCTGGAAGAATACCGGGCAAACAGGCTGCTAATAAGCTTTTGCCACTACCTGGAGGACCACTAAACAGAAGATTTAATTGACCTGCTGCCGCAACTTCCAGTGCGCGCCGAGCTTGAAACTGCCCTTTCACATCAGCAAGGTCAGGGGCTTTTACCGGTTTAATTTGGGTTCGATCAGGCTGATGAAATGAAGCCTCTGATTTACCGCTCAGATAACTACACACGTCCAGTAGATGAGTCGCCGCTATTACTGATGTATCTCCCAGTAACGTTGCTTCATCTGCATTACTTGCCGGCAAAATCAGAGTTCTACCCGCTTTTCCACAGGCTAGTGAAACCGGTAAAGCTCCACGAATCGGTCGAATTTCACCCGAAAGGGCTAACTCAGCAACAATTTCATGCTGATCTAGCGTACGGCTTTTCAATTGACCTGATGCTTGAAGAATCCCTAAAGCGATCGCTAAATCGTAACGCCCACCCTCTTTAGGAAGATCAGCGGGCGCTAAGTTGACTGTGATGCGTCGTTGAGGGAAATCAAATCCTGCATGAATCAGTGCACTGCGAACGCGTTCTTTACTTTCTTTAACTGCGGTTTCAGGTAGCCCTACCATAGCCATGCCTGGTAAACCACCGGATAGGTGAACTTCGACAGTAACTGAAGGGGAAGTGATGCCGAGCTGTGCGCGGCTATGGACGATAGCGAGTGACATATAAAGCCTTCCTTGGCTAATTAAATCGGTTGTAACTTGTGAATATTAAACTGCGTCGCTTGATTCGCTGCTATTATTCTGAGCTTCCATCGCGTCGAGTTTTTTCTCGAGTGCTTCGAGCTTTTCACGAGTTCTTAATAACACTGCTTTTTGGGTATCAAACTCTTCTCGAGTAACAAGATCTAAACGACTCAAGGCTTGTTGTAATACTGCCTGCATCTGCTGTTGTATGACTTGTTGACCGGGCAGTTCTTTTGCACCGTTCATAAACTGGGCCAGTTGTTCAGAAAGGCCCTCTGCCAGCTTTTGGTGAATCATAAATCTTATTACTCCACACTAAATTCTATAGCTTTAGCTTAACGTATTTGCTGTTTTTACGCACCCTTAAAGCATCCATTTTACTTCACTCTCTTATACTGCACCAAATAGGTGCGCGCACCAAATTAGCGCACCATCTTGGCTATTTTAAACTTTGATGCACTGCAATATATGCTCACAAAACAATTCGATTAATTTTAATACATTGTTTTTTATAGAATTTAAAAATATGGCACGGGATTCGCTATGAAACGAATCAAGGCGAGTGGAATTAAGGCAATCGTCTTAACTACTTGATGATTTTGTATCCATAGGGAGTCAGACCAATGAAACTGGTTTCAGCAATCATAAAACCCTTCAAGCTGGACGATGTACGCGAATCTTTGTCCGAAATCGGAATTCAGGGCATCACCGTGACCGAAGTGAAAGGCTTTGGTCGCCAAAAGGGGCATACCGAACTGTATCGCGGCGCTGAATATGTGGTGGATTTTCTACCTAAAGTGCGCATCGATGCTGCGGTATCTGATGACGTCGTCGATCAGGTGGTAGAAGCCATCAGTAAAGCGGCTCAAACTGGCAAAATTGGCGATGGCAAAATCTTTGTCGTTCCTCTTGAGCAGGTCATCCGCATCCGTACCGGTGAATCCGGCCACGACGCGCTCTAATCTGAATTTTTGATTATACGCCTGATGGAGGGCTGAACAATGGAAGAACTTCTTCTAACAACAGCAGATGAAGTAAAACATCTCGCTTATGCAATCGATACCTTCTACTTTTTAATCTGTGGTGCGCTAGTCATGTGGATGGCAGCAGGCTTCTCTATGTTAGAAGCTGGCTTAGTTCGCTCTAAAAACACCACTGAAATACTCACTAAAAACGTCGCTCTGTTTGCTATCGCTTGTACCATGTACTTGCTTTGCGGCTACTACATTATGTATAGCTCTACAGAAGGCGGCATATTCCCAAGTTTTGGCGGCCTAATCGGTGGCGAAAACTCAATCGATGATGTGCTGTCAGGTGGTGAGGATGGTCCTTACTATGCAATGCGTGCTGACTACTTCTTCCAAGTAGTGTTCGTTGCAACCTGTATGTCTATCGTATCAGGTGCTGTTGCTGAGCGTATGAAGCTTTGGGCTTTCCTAGCTTTCGCTGTAGTCATGACAGGTCTAATTTACCCAGTGAGTGGTTTCTGGACTTGGGGTGGCGGTTTCCTTGATGCTGCTGGTTTCTCTGACTTCGCAGGTTCGGGTATCGTACACATGGCAGGTGCTGCTGCAGCCTTAGCGGGTGTGCTAGTACTAGGTCCACGTAAAGGCAAGTATGGCAAAGATGGACAAATCAATGCGATTCCGGGTGCTAACCTACCGCTAGCGACTCTAGGTACGTTCATCCTGTGGATGGGTTGGTTCGGCTTCAACGGTGGTTCTGAGCTGAAAATGTCAGACATCGACTCTGCAAACAACGTAGCTCAAGTCTTCGTAAACACTAATGCTGCAGCTGCAGGTGGTGTGATCGCGGCTCTGTGCCTTGCTCGCTTGTGGTTCAAGAAAGCTGACTTAACCATGGCGCTTAACGGTGCGTTGGCAGGTCTAGTTGCTATCACTGCTGAACCTTTAGCACCTACAGCTTTGACTGCTGCAATCATCGGTGCAATCGGTGGCTCTATTGTTGTAGTGTCAATCGTGATGCTGGATAAAATCAAAATCGATGATCCTGTTGGTGCGATCTCTGTTCACGGTGTTGTTGGTATCTTCGGTGTCATGGTTGTACCTTTCACCAACAGCGATGCAACTTTCGGTGCGCAGATCCTTGGTATCATCTCAATCTTCGCATGGGTCTTCATTGCCAGCTTGATTGTATGGACTATCCTGAAAGCAATCATGGGTGTTCGTGTGACTGAAGAAGAAGAATACGAAGGCGTCGATATTGCAGAATGCGGTATGGAAGCTTACCCAGAGTTTGTTGCTAGCAAGAAATAATCGCTAAAAACGACTGAAATCATAAGGGGTCCTCTGCGACCCCTTTTTTATGTGTCGGATGCAGGTATACTTTACCTAGAAAACGATTCATATCATTTTTGATCTGTCACGGGCAGTCTGCCACGGGCAGCGTAAAGGAGTTAAACCATGAAATTGATCACTGCGGTCATTAAACCCTTCAAGCTCGATGATGTTCGTGAAGCCCTATCAGAAATCGGTATCCAAGGCGTCACCGTCACCGAAGTGAAGGGCTTTGGACGCCAGAAAGGTCATACCGAGCTGTATCGCGGAGCAGAATATGTCGTGGATTTTTTGCCTAAGGTAAAAATCGAAGTTGCGGTTGACGATGAGATGGCTGACCAAGTTATTGAAGCGATTACTAAAACCGCTAACACCGGCAAAATTGGCGATGGTAAGATTTTTGTGACACCACTAGAACAAGTTATCCGTATTCGTACCGGCGAAACAGGTCCTGACGCACTGTAATCTAACTGTTATAGTTGAATTACCCTTTTTAAAGCTACCATCTTAGCTAAGATGGTAGCTTTAAGGTCAATTGGGTAGTGTGATGATTAACTCCAACCCACCTTCCGTTTTATTCCGTGCAATCACCTCTCCGTTTAAACGTCTAACAGCGCTTTTAAGAATACTTAGCCCCAAACCATATCCTTCGATGGCGTCATTCAGACGATAAAAAGGTTCAAATACTTTCTCCAAATGCTGAGCCTCAATGCCAGGTCCTTGATCTGAAATGATCAGACTTAATGCATTAACTTGCCGCGAAACTAAAACACTGACGCTGCTTCCTTCTGGTGAATACTTGAAGGCATTTTCCAGTGCATTGCTCAGTATTCGTTCTAACAAACCTGTATTCAAGGTTAAGTTCAAAGACTCTGGTTTTACATCAAGCTGCAAATGGTGTTCTGGATACAAGAGTAACCATTGCTGCCCTATCGACTCTATAAACGACTTCACTTCTATCGTGCTTGTCGCTGTCAGGCTTTTATCATCGAGTCGAGATAGCGACAATAACTGATCTATCAATCTTGCCAACTGTTCAGATTCACGATTAATTTGGCTCAGCAATGGGTTGTCAGCTTGACTGGATTGCTGTTCTAAAATCGCTGTTGCTACCTGCATTCGTGCCAGAGGTGCACGTAACTCGTGAGAAACATCTCGAAGTAACTGCTGTCGTGCTTGTAGCGTTTTTTCAACGTAACCTGCCATTTCATCAAACTCACGCGCTAGCTCACCAATTTCATCGTTACGCGCACTTAGCTGTGGATCTGTTCTGTTCGATAGATTGTGCTCATCATGTAATGAACGGGCGAATAGCTTTAGACGGTTAATCGGTTTGACTACCCAAAAGCTGACAAAGAGTGCCACAAGCGTGGACATAATAATGATCAGTACCATCTGTATCGATAGTAAAAATCTAAGCATTCTATCTAGATGTAGAGGCTGTTCTGGTCGAGGGATTTCAATCAAGTAAGTGCGATTGTTATCCGCCAATAACTCAAAGCTAACTACATCGCTTGAAGGAATGGGTCGTCGAAAATCCTGAATGACTTGTCCAGTCTCAAGATCCGTCATGCGAAGTAAAAAGCGCCCTCGATTTCTATCCAGATCAGTACGATGACGTAGATCACTACTCGCTTCTTGGCGCTCCAATACTAATTGCGCATATCCAGCAGCGCGTGTTTCCATCAAAGCTTGCCAGTGGTTTGTTTCATTTGCCCTAAGCAAACCATAAACCAGCCCGCCCATCAGTAATACGCTGACGAGCCATGTGACGATAAATACTTTAAAAAAGAGTTTTTGATGCCACTTCATGCCTGTACCCGAATAAATTGATAGCCTGCACCTCTAACGGTCTTAATTAATTCAGATGCATCAGGTGAAATATCGGTTAACTTTTGTCTGACTCGACTGACATGTACATCAATCGCTCGATCATAGAGCGTCAATTTTCGATGCAGCACTTTCTCTGTCAGACTTTCTTTAGATACCACTTCACCGGCATGCGCCATCAGGGTGTGCAACACATTAAACTCGGTACCGGTAAACTCAACTGCCATTCCGTTAATAGTCACTTCACGACTAGCAGGGTCTAAATGAATACCAGATAAGGAGATACCCACTGATAGGGTTGGCTGGTTTTGACTTCGTCTTAACACAGCACGAATTCTGGCAAGTAACTCTCTGGGATTACAGGGTTTGGCAAGATAGTCATCCGCGCCCATTTCTAAACCTAAGATGCGATCAATATCATCGCCGCGACCGGTCAACATAATAACGGGAATGGCCATTTTTGGACGTAAGCTTTGTAATAGCTCCAAACCACTTTTGCCCGGCATCATGATATCTAAAATAATTAAATCAGGTGGAGGGTTTGATGCAAGCCAACGCTCCGCAGCTTCTGCGGATTCAGCCAGATCTACCCTAAAAGCTTCGTTATGCAGATACTGCTGTAGTAATGCGCTTAAAGACGAATCATCATCGATAATCAATATTTTGGGGTGACTGCTTTTATCGATCATTTGATGCGTGCTCATTTTTATCTCCTTTGCTGCCTAGGATAGCCTCAATGGACTCTAGTGCGAGCAACTTTACGCAACTTTACGTTTTGCAACCCTACTTTGCATTGTGCTGACGCATACTTAACACATCAAAAAGAATGCAATTCGGAGCAACAGCCATGAAAACTTTTACACTGACTCAAGTAGGTATTTTAACCCTAGCTTTAAGCTTCAGCGCCGTTGCGCTTGCCGAGCGAGGCTCAACAGATCGTCAACAAAACATGCAGCGCTATACACAAATCTTGGATTTAACTGAAGAACAACGTGAAGCTTTACAGGCATTGAAAGATGAATCAAACCTTTCTCGAGATGCACGCCAAGCTGCAATGAGACAACACGGAGGTTCACCTCTTACTGCGGAGCAGCGCAATCAAGTTCGCGAATCGCGACAAGCACAGATGCAAGAAAAATTAAGCGCCATATTAACTGAAGAACAGCAAGCTCAATTACAGGAGCACAGGGAACAGCGTCTAAGTCAACGTGAAGGTAAAAGAGAACACATGGGACAGCACGCTAAACGTAACGGCGGCAGCGACATGAAAGGTTCAAATCGTGCAGAAAGACAAGAGATGCGCCAAGAACGTCGTCAAGCTAGAGAATCATAAGAGCTATCTCAGACTCCTTCGCCAAGATTTCACCGTATCGATCATCGGTGCAATGGCTGGCGGAGGAGTATCGACTAGCGGCATAGTAATCAATAAGCCACGGTGTGACGCCGGAAACAACATCGGTTCCGGCGCACCATTAAAGGGCAAGGATGACAAAGGCACTACTCCATCACCTAAATCATCACCTATCTCTTCCCACCATGTTTCCATCCGCTCTCTAACATCCGTAATATCTAAATCACGCGCTATCTGATCTATATTTTCCAACATACTGTAGGTTGGCTCACTGAGTTTGCCACCGATGATCTGTATCTTTACCTTTTCTGGCCAAGTGCGTGAATTTAGATCTGTGAGAAACTGACTTCCTGGGCGCAGGTCAATTTTCGCAGCACCGGTACCTTGGCGAAATCCGATAAAGGGTGATAATTGACCTTCTGGAATATGACTCAGCCACTCTCTTACTTCTAACCAAGCACGAAATCTTGCCCAAGCGGAGCCTTGATTGGGAGGGCCAACCTGAATGACACCCAAGACTTCGGGTCCACCTATCTTGGCTTTACCGTCTGATGGGTAGCGCCAGCGAGTAATGAAATCTCGAATGACCAGACCGCCCATACTGTGACCTATCAGAATTATCGGTTCTTCACCTTCTAAAGAACTCCAGTATTGGGCCAGTAGATCAGCACTTCGATCAATTGCCTGATCATTCGGGTAACGAAACTCCCAAGCTTCGATACCCTCGTCAGCAAACGCAGCTAGGGTTTCATCCCAAATTCCACCTGGCTCATCTAAACCGTGAATTAACACTACGTGAGGATTGGGAGATTCGGAATCACCACGCTGAAACCCTACCAATTCGGGTGGTAACGCCATAGCTTCGGGGAACCACTGTTCAAGTTGCTCTTGAGTAGCTGTGCGTATTTCCCGCTCTAATTCTGGATCTTTTTCTGCAAAAGCGATCCATGTACCTAATAACACGAGAACAAATACACCCGTTAGCAGTAGTACTTTCAACCAGTCGAGTTGCATTGAAGAGTCCTCCTGATCAGGTTAGGTGAAAATCGAGTGTGTTAACTCACACGGCTAAAAATCAGATCCCAAACACCGTGTCCTAGATTTTCTCCACGCTTTTGAAATTTAGTGACTGGACGCCACTCAGGCTGATCGGCATAAACACCTTCACCCATCGTATTTGCATAACCTTCTGCGGCGGACATCACTTCCATCATATGCTCTGCATAGGGTTGCCAATCCGTTGCCATATGAAACTGACCGCCAATCTTCAGTTTATGACGGATCGACTGAGCAAACTCTGACTGTACGATACGACGCTTGTGATGACGTTTTTTCGGCCAAGGATCCGGGAAAAACAACTGCAAGCCATCCAAACTGTTATCGGGTATGCACTGAGCGAGGACTTCAACCGCATCATCACAGTAAACGCGAATATTAGTTAAGCCTTCTTCTTTAATTCTGCCTAGCAGACGGCCCACTCCCGGTGGATGCACTTCGATACCAATAAAGTTTTTTTCAGGCATTTGGCGCGCCATTTCGATCAGGGAATCTCCCATACCGAAGCCTATCTCCAGCACAACAGCTGCATCACGGCCAAAACATTCGACATAATCCAGCACACCATCGCTTAACTCTAAACCATAATCTGGCCAGTTTTCACGATAGCCTCGCTCTTGACCTTCCGTCATGCGCCCTGCTCGCACAACAAAACTGCGTATGCGTCGCTGAGGTAATGGATTAACTGAAAGGTCTACATCTGTCATGGTGAATAATTCCGATCTATAACAAAATTAAGTAACTGATATAATTAGCCTAATAGATAAAAGCAAATATCAATCAGTAAAGATTTAAAAAACTATAACGATAATTATAACAAAGCCACCGCGAGGGTGGCTTTATTATGTGGATCTTTATCAGTTAGATGGTCAAGCGACGAAGGTCATCGCCTCTCGCAGTTTCTTCATGGCATTTTTTTCTAGCTGACGAATACGCTCGGCGGAAACGTCATATTCTGCTGCCAATTCGTGCAATGTTGCTTTTTCATCTGCTAACCAGCGACGACTTAGAATTTCGCGACTGCGAGCATCTAGTCCTTCCATCGCTTGCACTAGCTGATTTTGAGAAGTTTCTTCCCAGTTTTCAGCTTCTAAGCGCAACGCTGGATCGGCTTCTTCGTCTTCTAGATACTGAGCAGGCGACCAAGCCGTTTCATCATCGTCACTCACCGGAGCATCAAAGGAAGTATCGCTGGATGCCATTCTGCCTTCCATCTGACGAACGACCTGAGCATCGACACCTAAGTCTTTAGCAACCGCTTCTACTTCGTCGTTGTTCATCCAGTTAATCGATTTTTTCTGCGAGCGTAGGTTGAAGAAAAGTTTACGCTGCGCTTTCGTGGTAGCAATTTTCACGATTCGCCAGTTACGCAAGATGAACTCATGCATCTCTGCCTTAATCCAGTGAACGGCAAAGGAAACCAGACGTACACCAACGGTTGGATCAAAGCGTTTAACTGCTTTCATCAAACCGACATTACCTTCTTGGATAAGATCGCTTAGTGGCAATCCGTACCCTGAGTAAGTTTTAGCTATATGAACTACAAAACGTAGATGCGAAATGACTAACTGACGAGCCGCTTCCAGATCTTGTTGATAGAACAGCCGCTCAGCTAGCGCACGTTCCTCTTCAGCGTTGAGGATAGGAATCGCACCCACGGTCTGTACGTAGGCGTTTACATTTCCGCCTGGAGACAGATGTTCAATAACCCGTAAGTTTGTGCCCATTTAGTGATAACCTCTTTTTTGGCTGAAATTTTCGCTAACCATGTGACTAAAAAAACTAAGAAAAGTTCAGTGATCTCTAATGTATATTATCGCACAGGACGGTGAAAAATAGCGACCTCTAACAAAAAAATCAAGCCCTGTACGACAGCAAATTTACCTATGAATTTTTAGCTTAACTAGGTTCTATCGCCCGTAAATGACGCCCAGTCGATAAAAATCCTCCTAGCACACCCAAACCTGTCCCTGTCGCAATCAGAATCAAGCCTGACGTTAAATCCAAGCCCTGTAGCACAAAGTTACTAGAATATAGCTGCGCTAATTGATTTGCGGGACCGGTTATCAAATATAGTGAAACCTGAACAAGTACGAAGGCAAACAAAGAGCCGATCAAGCCATACCAGAAACCAGAATAAAGAAATGGTCGACGAACCCATGCATCGGTTGCTCCTACCAGCTTGGCAACCAAAATTTCGTCTCGACGGGACTCTAGTGTCATGCGAATGGTATTACCAACCACTAAAAGCACCGCTAGCGCCAGCAAGCCACTTAACACCCAACTAAAGCGCTCTGCCATCAGCAGATAAGCATTCAGGCGCTGAATCCATTCTAAATCCAATACCGCCTCAGATACCTCAGGAATAGATTGAAGTTCAGCCTGAAGCTGTTGCAGTGCTGCCGCTTGATGATCAGCAGGTAATACTAGTATTACTGCGGGTAGTGGATTGCTATCGAGTAAGGATAGCATGCCAGCAAATTCCGAGTAACTTGAGAACTCCCTGAGTCCTTGATCTCGGTCGATCAATTCAACACCCGATAAGCCGCCATGTAACATCAATTCAAGGCTTAACTGTTCTGCTCGAGCATCTTCAACTTCGGTATTGAGGTAAAGCATGATGCGAGGATTCGTATCCCAACCAATACTGAACTGCTGAATATTATTCACGACCGTAAATAAGAAACCAGGTAACGCCAAGGCTATAGCCAATACCGCAAGTGTCATTAGTGTGGCAACCGGTGTAACGGTTAAACGCACTAAGGCTTGCAGTGCAACTTCTATATGATGCCGGAACCAGCCACGGCTGCGATCTAAGTGTCCAACACGATGTTTTTGTGCGCCTCGAGGGGCTACTTTTTCTTGAGGTTTAATAGCCATCAGCAACTAACCTCCCACCACGCAAGACAAGAGTTCTTCGACGCATACGTTCTATCAAGGAAATATCATGACTGGCGATTAGCACAGTGGTTCCGATACGATTAAACTGCTCAAATAAACGCATCACCCCTTCAGAAAGCTCAGGATCAAGGTTTCCGGTTGGCTCATCGGCTAGTAATACCGCCGGCTTATTCACGATAGCGCGTGCAATCCCGACACGCTGCTGCTCTCCACTGGAAAGCGCGATAGGATTTTGCTTTTCACGCATCAACAGCCCGACTTTATCCAAAGCAGCACGCACTCGACGGGCGGCATCGCTAGGATCGTAACCGGCTATTTGCAGTGGCAGTGCAACATTATCGAACACCGTTCGATCAAATAGTAAGTGGTGATTTTGAAAGACCACGCCAATACGACGACGATGTTGAGGAATATTACGGCGACTTAGGGAATTTAAGTCTTGATCGCCGACTTGAACCTGCCCTCTACTCGCCCTTTCCATCAACATGATTAGCTTCAACAGTGTACTTTTCCCTGCACCTGAATGCCCGGTAAGAAACGCCATCTCCCCTGATTCAAGGGTAAAGTCGACACCGGTTAAAGCATCAAACCCTCCCTCGTAACGCTTACCCACATTGCTAAAGCGTATCGCTGCCATGCTCGACCTCAGTCAAATAACGCATCGACAAACTCATCCGCACGGAACGGACGAAGATCGTCTATTTGTTCACCTACACCGATAAAGCGTATCGGCAAATTGAAATGTTTGGCTACCGCAAAAATGATACCGCCTTTCGCTGTTCCATCCAGCTTAGTCAGTGCAATACCGGTCACACCCACTGCCTCTTGGAACTGCTTGGCTTGACTGATCGCATTTTGCCCTGTGCCAGCATCCAGAACTAACAACACTTCATGCGGTGCGTCTGGATCAATTTTCTTCATAACACGAACGACTTTACTCAGTTCATTCATTAGATTTTCTTTGTTCTGTAAACGCCCTGCCGTATCTGCGATCAAAATATCTGCTTTACGTGCGGTGGCAGACTGTAGCGCGTCAAATATAACGGATGCAGAATCAGCACCTGTATGCTGAGCTATCACAGGTACATTGTTCCGCTCACCCCAGACTTGTAACTGCTCGACTGCTGCAGCGCGGAAGGTGTCACCTGCTGCCAGCATGACCGATTTTCCTTGCTGCTGAAAACGTTTCGCTAATTTACCAATGGTGGTGGTTTTTCCTACACCATTGACGCCAACAACCAGAATGACCCTAGGTTTACCTTGATCGGATAGATCAAGAGGTTCTTCTGATGCAGAAAGTAACTCGGTCAATTCTGCTTTAAGAGCTGCCTTCAATGCATCTGGATCTTTGATCTGCTTTCGTTCAACTTTTTCTGTCAACGTCTGAATAATGGCTGTTGTCGCTTCAACACCCACATCAGACATCAACAGCAGCGTTTCTAGCTCTTCTAGTAGATCATCATCTATTTCACTTTGACTACTGAAGAGATCGCTTAACTGATTGGTTAAGGTTGCTTTAGTTCGGCTTAAACCAGATTTAATACGCTCAAATAAGCGTTTTTTACGCTGTTCTGGCGCTTCTTCTTGAACAACCGCTGGCTTAACTGGCTCGGGTTCTGGTTGAACTTCTGGCTCTGGTT
>REDB01000218.1 GCA_007693685.1 Oceanospirillales bacterium | reverse complement strand
ATACCGCGTAAAATGCCGAGTTCACTTTTCTCTGGTCGTGCACGGTTAAAGAAGCGTTGCAGTTTATCCAGCACTCGACCCTCATGTTGAGGAATAATAAAACTGGTTTTTCTGAGAACAAGTTCTAAGTGCTGATAAAACAGTTTCATCTCATCTTGTCTTGGATGCGCTTCAATTTTTGTTTCTTTTACTGGTAAAGCAGTTCGCTTGCGATGATTGCGCCAGAGTTCGTAGCAGACTAGCTGAACCGCTTGGGCAATGTTCAAGACAGGGTATTCGGGGTTTGCATCAATGTAGAGATGACGGTTACACGCCAGCATTTCAGCATTGGTAAGCCCCATGGTTTCTCGACCAAATAGTATGGCAATATTTCCATTAGGCGCTTCATCTAGCATTAAGTCGGCAGCTGACTCTAAATCCATCAAGGGTAGGTCAAAAGTACGTTCTCGAGCGCTGGTAGCTATCACAAGCTGACAGTCTGCAATGGCCTCTTCTAATGAACTGACCACTTGAGCCTGTTCCAGCAGATCTTTAGCGCCAGCAGCACGAGAAGTCGCTTCGTCATCCGGAAATACACGAGGGTTGATCAGCGTAAGCTGAGACAACCCCATGTTTTTCATCGCACGTGCAACCGCACCGATATTGCCTGGATGAAAGGTTTCAACCAGTACGATACGAATAGAGCTTAACATTTAGATACGCTTCGCCTGAGCGATGGCATTACCAATGTAGCTATGCGGTGTAAGCGCAAGTAACTCTGTTTTGGCTTGCTCTGGAATCTCTAGCTTCTCTATGAAGTTTTGCAGTGTCTCTTTAGTCATCGCGTGGCCACGAGTTAACTCTTTCAGTTTCTCGTAAGGCTCTTCAATGGCATAGCGGCGCATTACGGTCTGAATAGGTTCAGCTAGGACTTCCCATGCATTTTCAAGATCTTCGTTTAATCGACCAGGATTGACTTCAAGTTTAGAGATGCCTTTCAGGCTGGCTTGATAAGCGATTAAGCTGTGACCAAAACCCACACCTAAATTACGAAGAACAGTAGAGTCCGTTAAGTCACGCTGCCAGCGAGAGACAGGTAGCTTTTGCGCTAAGTGTTGCATAATGGCATTAGCAATACCTAAGTTGCCTTCAGAGTTTTCAAAGTCAATTGGATTGACCTTGTGTGGCATTGTTGATGAGCCAACTTCTCCAGCAACCGTTTTCTGCTTGAAATAACCCAGTGAAATATAACCCCATACGTCACGATCAAAATCGATCAATATAGTGTTGAAACGGCAGACTGCATCGAACAATTCAGCGATATAGTCGTGAGGTTCAATCTGGGTAGTGTAGGGGTTAAAGGTTAAACCAAGTGATTGGATAAAGTCCTGTGCATTGGCTTCCCAGTCGATGTCTGGGTAGGCGCTCAAATGAGCGTTGTAGTTACCGACAGCACCATTGATTTTGCCTAAAAACTCGGTTGCTTCAATCTGCTTTATTTGACGCTGTAGACGATAAGCCACATTCGCCATCTCTTTACCAACGGTCGTCGGTGAAGCGGTCTGACCATGTGTACGAGATAGCATAGGCTGTTCAGCGTGTGCCAAAGATAATGCCGCAATTGCCTCAGCAACTTGGCGCATAGAGGTTAGCAGCGCCGCTGTTCCTTGCTTTAGCATTAAACCGTGTGAAAGGTTGTTAATATCTTCAGAAGTACAAGCAAAGTGAACAAATTCAGTCACCGCATTTAGTTCAGCGTTATCCTGAATCTTTTCTTTGATAAAGTACTCGACCGCTTTAACGTCATGGTTAGTGCGGCTCTCAATCGCTTTGATTCGCTCAGCATCAGCAACAGAAAAATCACTGACAATGGCATTAAGTAGAGCATTCGCCGACTCGCTAAAAGCAGGAACTTCAGCAATTTGCGGATGTTGGGCAAGTTTCTGTAACCAACGTATTTCAACTTCAACACGGCAGCGAATAAGGCCGAATTCACTAAAAAATGCTCGTAAATCGGCAGTTTTACTACCGTAACGGCCATCAACGGGGGAAATTGCAGTCAGTGCGGAAAGCTCCATGAGCGATGATCTCACTTAATTTGTCAGATTAAAGAAAAAGGAAATTATACCTGATTTTTATCTCAGAATGCGCTTCAAGGAAGGTCGTACACGTGACTTAAAGAAGACAAAGTGCCAACGTTTACCACCGACTTGACGCCAAAGCATCGCTGCACGAACTGAAGATAAAAGTAGTGCACGAATTTTGGCTGCATTTTCAGTGTTTTGGAGGTTGCGCGGATCACCGCTAACCTGAATGCGGAAGCTGAAGGTGCTTAAGGTGTCCTGATACAACCCCCCTAGACCAGCAATAACATTCGAGTGGGTATAAGCAGAGGGCTGAACAATTTTTGATTCTGTTTCTTCAGCGTGATCAGAAAAGTAATGTGCTTTCCGGCTTAGATCATTCAAGCGTGAGCCGATGGTTTCTAGCATATCAGGACGTGCGTGAAGTTGACGTTCTAAGTGTATGGCACTTAACGCATAGCGCATAATATTAGCATTGTTATCGCTACGCTTTTTCTCAACCACATCTTTTAAGGTACGCAGGCCTAAGCCTAGGTTATAAGGTAGATCAGCAACGCCACCGTAAATATCTTCAGTAATCTCTGGATTCATGACAAACAAGCTGGCGATGCTCGTTTCAAAGCTATTCTGTGCAACCATGCCACGCTGGGCAATTTGGTCTACTAAACTGGCTGCTTGAAAGATGCCAGCCAAGGCAATCACTTGTTGATCGTGTTCTCTGGACATTTTATGCCTTCACCTAATTGATATGACAACGACTTGTCGTTTCAATAACTCCACCGCCTAAACAACGATCTTGCTGATAGAGTACAACAGATTGACCGGGTGTTACTGCTCGCTGCGGCTCTGGAAAACTAATTTTATATCCGCCTTGAGGATCTCTTTCAACTCGGCAGGCTTGATCTGCTTGGCGATAACGAACTTTTGCAACGCACTCGAAAGGTAGCTCAGGCTCTTCTCCATTTATCCAAAATATCTCAGAAGTGGTTAACCATTCAGAGTAGAGCAGCGGATGTTGTTGACCTTGGACAGCGATTAATACATTTCGTTTTAAGTCTTTTCCTGCGGCAAACCAAGGGGCATCGGTAAAGTCTTTTAAGCCACCGATGCCTAATCCTTGACGTTGACCTATGGTGTAATACATCAAGCCTTGATGATCACCGATAACAATGCCCTCAGGTGTCTCAATTTTACCAGGCTGGGCTGGAAGGTATTGCTGAAGAAAATCACGAAAACGTCGCTCACCAATAAAACAGATACCAGTACTGTCTTTTTTATCGTGAGTAACTAAATCATGCTGTTCCGCTAAGGCTCTGACTTCAGCTTTTTCTAGCTCGCCGACAGGGAAGAGTGACAAGGCTAATTGTTCTTCACCAACCTGATGTAAAAAATAGCTTTGGTCTTTGTTGTCATCTAAACCTTTCAATAAATAAGTACGGCCGTCTTGATCGCCGCGTCTTACATAATGGCCTGTAGCGATTAAGTCTGCTCCCAGTACCTGAGCGTATTCCAGAAAAGCTTTAAATTTGATTTCACGGTTGCACAAAATATCGGGATTAGGGGTTCGGCCCGCTTTGTACTCTTCCAAAAAGTGTTCGAAAACACCATCCCAGTATTCCGCTGCAAAATTAGCGGTGTGAAGGTGGATACCTAACTTGTCGCAAACGGCTTGAGCGTCTGCAAGATCCTCTTTAGCGGTGCAATATTCTGTGCCGTCATCTTCATCCCAGTTCTTCATGAACAGACCTTCGACCTGATATCCCTGCTGCTGCAACAAAAGTGCAGAAACTGATGAGTCAACGCCGCCTGACATGCCGACAATCACTTTTTTAGAGGAGTTTTCTTTCATGGTCTGTTTAAGTCTGTCCAAAAATGATGAGCTAAGTTATAAGCTAAGTTGCTTAAAGGGCTAAGATGCTAGCTTCGTAAAAGCGGGAAAGTATATCATTTTTGTCGTCTGATCGCTTTATTTCTGCGTGAATTAGACTCGCGCTTAGGTGAGTTTTTCCTGATTCGATCTGGTTTTTCAGCGGGTAGGAAAACTTGATCTAAGCGATGTTCGCCCGGCATCAGCTGATCTATTGTCCAGTTGCCAATGGCGTAACGAACTAACCTTAGGGTTGGAAAACCGATAGCTGCTGTCATTCGGCGTACTTGACGATTTCGACCTTCAGTTATTTTTATTTCTAACCATTGGGTGGGTTGATTAGCTCTGTATCGAATAGGTGGGTGTCGATCTGGTATGTCAGGTTCATCAATCAAGCGCACAAAGGCAGGTCGAGTTATCCCATCTTTTAGCTTGATACCAGCCCGCAAAGGTTCAAGTTCATCCTCGCTAGGGATTCCCTCAACTTGCACCCAGTAGGTTTTTTCTAACTTAAATCGAGGGTTAGCCAAGCGATGTTGCAGCTCACCTTCGTTGGTAAGTATCAGTAATCCTTCTGAATCATAATCAAGCCTGCCTGCTGCATAGAAGCCAGGCTCTTTTACAAAGTCGCTCAAGGTTGCGCGACCTTCGGAGTCGGTAAAGCAGCTGAGTACCTGAAAGGGTTTATACAACAGGATCAAGGAAGCAATACTTAATATCTCCGAAGGCCTTGCGAAGGCTCTAACAAACTAAAGCGCTAAATTTTCCGCGACTTTTTGCTAAAGCCTAGCATTAACTTAAGCAAAACTAACGTTAATGCGAAAAATAGCAGCTACTCTGTAACAGACTCTTCGACCGGTTTGATATTGATGGCATGCAATCCCTTGGGACCATTTTTTGTCTCAAATTGAACTGTCTGACCTGCTTTAAGGCTTTTGTATCCATCTACCATGACGGCAGAAAAGTGCGCAAATAATTCTTCTTCAAACGCCTCGCTAAGAATGAATCCATAACCTTTGGCGTTATTGAACCACTTGACGATTCCCATCTGCATTATTATTTCCCCTGTAGTCCTCTCATCCAAGCCTAATGACTTGATATCCTATGATGACGCCAAACTGTTACACTCAATGTTAACAGGCGTTCCTTTACATCCTTGCAGGGACTGCAGATACTTATATCACTCCTGCGAGCGGGAATTATATTACGTTAGGGCGATCAAACGAAAGTGCAGATAGAGCGAATGATGGAAAACAATCAATTTAGGTATGTAATGAACAGTATGAGTCGCAACTCGATCATTATGATGGCGGATGAGCGAGAAGGTACAGATCACAATGATGGGCAGGTTATAACCGCATCTACTAAGCCTGCATTAAAAAGACCACCGATGTATCGTGTCGTTTTGTTAAACGACGACTACACCCCGATGGACTTTGTTGTTGAAGTGCTGATGATTTTTTTCAATTTAAACCAAGAAAAAGCTACACAAGTGATGTTATCGGTCCATACTCAAGGAAAAGGCGTATGTGGTGTATATACGCGTGATGTAGCAGAAACTAAAGCGGCACAGGTTAACCAGTACGCTAGGTCGAACAAACACCCGTTGTTATGTGAAGTTGAGCAGGTCTAAGAGGTGGTCATATGCTAAACAGAGAACTTGAAGAAACCTTGAGTGCAGCTTTCCGAGGCGCTCGAGATAAACGTCATGAGTACATGACGGTTGAGCACCTGTTACTTGCATTGCTCGATAATCGTGATGCAGCAGAAGTGTTGCTTGCATGTGGAGCTGATTTCAATCGATTAAGAAGTCAGTTAAGTCAATTTATTGAAGAAACCACACCTTTACTACCTGATAATATCCCCAATGCGGAAACACAGCCTACCTTAGGGTTTCAGCGTGTTCTTCAACGTGCGGTATTCCATGTTCAGTCATCTGGAAAGTCTGATGTCAGCGGCGCTAATGTCTTGGTTGCTATTTTTAGTGAACAGGAAAGCCATGCTGCTTTTGTCTTGCAACAGCAAGGCATAGAGCGTGTCGATGTAGTTAATTTTATTTCTCATGGTATCTCACGTGTCGGTGATATGCGTGAAAATGAACAAGTAAACGAAGAGGAAACAACTGAAAGCGAAGGTTCAGGTCAAGGCAAGAGTGCATTGTCACAGTACGCTGTTAACCTGAATCAACAAGCCGCTCAAGGTCGAATCGACCCTCTGGTTGGACGTGATCAAGAAGTTGAGCGCGTCGTTCAGATTCTCTCTAGACGCCGCAAAAACAATCCTCTTTTGGTGGGTGAAGCCGGTGTTGGTAAGACAGCAATCGCCGAAGGTTTGGCAAAACTTATCATCGAAGATTCGGTTCCAGATATTATTTCTGACAGTGTCGTTTACTCCTTAGACTTGGGAGCTTTGCTCGCTGGCACCAAATATCGCGGTGACTTTGAGAAACGATTAAAGAGCCTTCTCAATGAGATACGTCAAAAACCTAAAGCGATACTTTTCATTGATGAGATTCATACTATCATTGGAGCGGGTGCAGCTTCAGGTGGTTCAATGGATGCATCGAACCTGCTTAAACCCTTATTAAGCTCTGGTGAGATTCGCTGTATTGGGTCTACAACTTTTCAAGAATTCAGAGGGATTTTCGAAAAGGATCGCGCCTTAGCTAGACGTTTCCAGAAAGTTGATATTCTTGAGCCTAGTGTGGCAGACACCTATCAGATTTTGAAAGGTCTGAAATCACGCTTTGAGGAGCATCATGAGCTGGAATACACCGACGCTGCCTTAAAAGCTGCCGCGGAATTAGCAGATCGCTACATTAATGATAAGCATATGCCAGACAAGGCGATTGATGTCATTGATGAAAGCGGTGCCTATCAGCGTTTGCAGAAGCCAGAAAATCGCAAGAAAGTGGTTGATGTGCCCGAAGTAGAAGCTGTGGTTGCTAAGATCGCACGCATACCGCCGAAGAGCGTTTCTGCGTCGGACAAAGATCTACTTAAGAAACTGGATAGTAATCTTAAGATGGTGGTTTTGGGTCAGGATGAAGCAATTGATACGCTATCAGCAGCTATTAAACTCTCTCGCGCTGGCTTGAAAGAGCCTAATAAGCCTGTCGGGTCATTCTTGTTTGCTGGCCCAACCGGTGTTGGTAAAACCGAAGTGACTGCTCAGCTAGCCAGAATCATGGGGATAGAGTTAGTTCGCTTTGATATGTCTGAGTATATGGAGCGTCACACTGTTTCACGTCTGATCGGTGCACCTCCAGGTTATGTTGGTTTTGATCAAGGTGGTCTATTAACTGAAGCAATCACCAAATCACCTCACTGTGTTTTGTTGCTTGATGAGATCGAAAAAGCGCATCCTGAAGTGTTCAATATCCTGCTTCAGGTAATGGATAACGGCACTTTAACTGATAATAACGGCAGAAAGGCTGATTTCCGTAACGTGGTTGTTGTTATGACAACCAATGCGGGTGCAGAAGCCATGAGTCGTCCCTCCATAGGCTTTACGCATCAAGATCACAGCACTGATGGTATGGAAGCGTTGAAGCGCTTGTTTACTCCTGAGTTCCGTAATCGTTTGGATGCAGTCATTCAGTTTAAACCGCTGGATACCGAGATCATTAAAGGTGTTGTAGATAAGTTCTTAACCGAACTACAAGCTCAATTAGATGACAAGCAAGTGGTGCTTAACGTCACTGAATCAGCTCGGGATTGGCTTGCAGAGCATGGCTATGATGAAAAAATGGGCGCTCGTCCTATGCGTCGCTTGATCCAAGAGAAAATCAAAAAGCCATTGGCTGAGATGATTCTTTTTGGAGAGCTTGCTGAGAAAGGAGGAGAGGTCCACATTAGCGCAGATGAGGGTGAGATCACTTTGGTTTGCGAGACGGTAGCAGCCTAACGGCTGCTTATCGTCTGCTGAATGAAATTACGGCGGCGCTGAAAATGTCCGCCGTCTTTCAACGTGCGCGATAAGTGATACGGCCTTTGCTAAGATCGTAAGGTGTTAATTCAACTTTAACTTTGTCGCCTGTTAGGATGCGGATATAGTGCTTGCGCATTTTTCCGGAGATATGAGCCGTGACAACATGACCATTTTCAAGTTCTACACGAAACATAGTATTTGGAAGCGTGTCTACGACAGTTCCTTCCATTTCAAATGAATCTTCTTTCGCCATTCAGTGAATACCTCTGAGACTGGTTAACTAAAACCCTGTCCGGTTTTAAAGGCGCAAATTCTACCTGAAAAACACTACAAATCAAAATCATTCTTGTCGATAGTGAGTCCAATGACCATCAATTAGCATTTCAAGTGGTTTAAATGCAGTTTTGTAGTTCATTTTTCGACAGGCTTTGACCCAGTAGCCTAAATACAGATAGTTCATTCCACGTTGACGAGCTTCAGAGATTTGCCAAAGAATAGCAAAAGTTCCCAGGCTTCTATGCTCCTCTTCAGGATCATAGAAAGTATAAAGTGCAGACATATCTTCATTAAGGTGGTCAGTCACTGCCACAGCAACCAATTTATTGTTTGCATCACGAAACTCATAAAACCAACTATCTAAAGAACCCTCAACCAGAAATTGATGAAACTGTTCTTGCGTAGGGGGGAACATATCACCATCAGCATGGCGTTGATCTATGTACACTTTATAAAGATTAAAGTATTCATGATCCATGACTGGGTATTTGCGAGTGACACTGATATCACGGTTTTTATTTAAGATGCGTTTTTGTGATTTACTTGGCTTGAATTGATCTACAGGAATGCGAATAGACTGACACGCATTGCAGCTTTCGCAATGAGGACGATAAATATGGCCGCCGCTGCGTCGAAATCCAAGTTCAGATAGCTGGCTGTAACTGTCAGTGCCAATCCGCATCTGAGGATCGACAAACAAAGTTTTCGCCTTCTGATCAGGCAAATAGCTGCAATTATGTGATGGAGTCACATAAAAACGAAGTGTTTGCATATTGCTCATCAGCGAATTCCCATTGAGAAGTTTGTAACAGCCTCTACATCAATCGAAAACGACCATTCTGATACACTTGGATCATCAACATGCTTTGCCAACAGACCACAAAATTCATCTCGCCTGATAAGCTTAGCGCCTAAACTTTCTAAATGTTCGTTATGTACCTGACAGTCTATCAAGTTAAAACCCCACTTGTGCAATTGTACGCACAAGAAGCTGAATGCGATTTTTGACGCATCGGTTTGTCTGCTGAACATCGATTCACCAAAAAAGAGTGAGCCTATAGATAATCCATATAGACCACCCACAAGGTTTTCGCCATCCCAAACCTCAACAGAGTGGGCCACACCTTGGTGATGAAGTTTAGTATAGGCAGCGATCATTTTTGGACTAATCCATGTGCCTTGTTGATATGATCGCGGCTCTGAGCAGGCTTGCATGACCTTGCTAAAAGCCTTATCGAAGGTAACAGAGTAATTTGAACGACGAATAGATTTGCGTAAGCTTTTTGAGATATGAATTTCACTAGGGTGGATCACACAGCGCGGATCTGGACTCCACCATAGAATAGGTTCTCCAGGATTAAACCATGGAAATATGCCCTGACGGTAGGCGGTTAGAAGACGCTCTGGGGAAAGTTCGCCACCCGCAGCGAGTAACCCATTGGGGTTAAGTAATGCCCGCTTCACTGGAGGGAAGGGTGAAGCGGCATCTTCTAACCAGACAACCATGAATGATGACTTTAACGCTTAGGCTTTTAAATCATCAAGGTAGCGCTCTGCATCAAGCGCTGCCATACAGCCAAAACCAGCAGAGGTGATGGCCTGGCGATAGATATGATCGCTGACATCACCGGCTGCAAAGACACCTTCTATGCTCGTTTGCGTTGCATTGCCGTCTAGACCAGAGCGAATAGTTAAGTAACCATCACGCATTTCTAATTGATTAGCGAAGAGTTCTGTATTGGGCTTGTGACCTATGGCTATAAAGACTCCCTGAAGATCAATCTCTTGAGTCTCACCGGAAGAGGTATGTTTGATGCGCATTCCTGTGACGCCCATATCATCGCCCAGTACCTCATCAAGTTGATGATTCCATAGTATTTTAACGTTACCTGTTTTTTCACGCTCAAATAACTTGTCTTGCAGAATTTTTTCACTGCGCAAGGTATCGCGACGGTGAACCAGGATCACTTCAGCGGCAATGTTTGATAGGTAAAGAGCTTCTTCAACTGCAGTATTACCACCACCAATAACAGCAACCTTTTGATTGCGGTAAAAGAAGCCATCACAGGTAGCGCAGGCACTGACGCCTTTGCCTTTGAAAGCTTCTTCGGACTCGAGTCCAAGATATTGAGCTGAAGCTCCTGTGGCGATAATTAAGGCATCACAGGTGTATACCCCCATATCACCTTCTAAGCGAAAGGGTTTATGCTTCAACTCAGCGGTATGGATGTGATCAAAAATAACTTGAGTATTGAAGCGCTCAGCATGTGCCTGCATTCGTTGCATTAGTTCTGGACCTTGAACGCCTTCAGCATCGCCAGGCCAGTTATCAACATCAGTCGTTGTCGTTAATTGACCACCTGCTTGCATGCCTGTAATGACTACAGGGTTAAGGTTTGCACGAGCAGCGTAAACGGCAGCGGTGTAACCTGCAGGGCCAGAACCCAGAATGATCAATCGGTGGTGTTGAGTTGTACTCATAGTAGAAAGTATCCTGTTGTCGTCAACGGCTTTAAAAATCTAGTGATAATCATAAACAAATAGAAAGATAATAGTAACCTGTGACCACTCCTGTATTGGCAGTGATTTGTGGCACAATATGACGTTTAAACCTACAAAAGGTTCCGACCGTGGTTCAAGTTAAGGATTTTGTATAGTGAGCGAGCAGGGTATGTCGCGACCGTTGCCTTTGGGTCAACATTTAGCGCGTGTATTTAAAGAAGCAGGTTTGATTGTCATCATCGGCGTTGCGCTGTTTTTATTTTTAGCTATATGGAGCTATGATTCTGCCGATCCAGGTTGGTCGCATGCTGGTTATCAGCCTAATGTGAGTAACATGGCTGGAGTAGCAGGTGCTTGGCTTGCAGATCTGTTAGTGTCCTTTACCGGTCTAGCAGCATGGGTCATCCCAATTCTGCTGATATGGCCAGCCTTGCGTTTTTTATTCAGAAGAAGAGTAGGGATGCTAGATGCAATTCCTTTCTTTATGCTGCGATTCTCAGGTGCATTAGTCATGCTGATTGGCTTGACGATGCTCTTGTCTATTCACATCTCAAACCAAACATTTAACTTTCCTTTTACTGCGGGTGGATTGATAGGTCATGCACTTTCTGATTTAAGTATTGCGGTACTCAGCGTTTATGGCAGCACATTACTGGCTTGGGTGTTGCTGCTATTTGGTTTGACTTTATTTATGGAAATCTCTTGGTTGGCACTCATTGACGGGGTAGGTCAGTTTCTTTTTTCTATTCCGAACAAACTGGGTTCAGTGAAAAAAGTTAAACTTCCCAGTGTTTCTATGCCCAAAGTGTCTATGCCAAAGGTGAACTTACCGAAAAAAACAGCAAAAACTGAAGAAAAACCATCTCCAGCCCCATCAGCTCAAGATAAAATGCGTCGCGAACCTCGGTTAGACTCTATGGTAGCTCGAGTTCGTCAAGAGCCTGTTCTTAATAATATCTCTGATGAGATAGATGACTTCATTGGTTTTGATACCCTTGATAATGAATTGGTTAGTAAGCCCGCATCTAGCAATACAAATGTCGTGCAACATACAGAGCAGCGTCGTCAACTCAAAATTGTTCCGTTATCAGAGGCTCATCAGCCTTTAGATGACCCTGATAATCTTGCAGATGAGGAAGCCATACCAACACTTGCTACCAAAAAACCGATGCAATTGCCGTCGCTAGATCTTTTAGATCAGCCTGGTATCAAAGAAGAACAGGGCTATAGCGAAGAACAGCTTGAACAGATGTCGCGCTTACTAGAAGCCAAGCTCAAGGATTTTGGGGTGATTGCAGAAGTCGTTGAAGTGAATCCTGGTCCAGTCATTACTCGGTTTGAGATTCAACCGGCTCCCGGTGTTAAAGCCAGCAAGATTAGCAACTTGTCCAAGGACCTTGCGCGCTCTATGACCGTTTCAAGCGTACGTGTCGTTGAAGTTATTCCGGGCAAATCCTTTGTGGGTGTCGAAATACCTAATGAATCACGTCAAATTGTCCATTTGAGTGAAGTATTAACGTCAAAATCTTTCTCCGAAGCTCGTTCAAAGCTGACCTTAGCCTTAGGAAATGACATTGCTGGAAATCCTGTGGTGACTAATTTGGCAAAAATGCCTCATTTGTTGGTCGCAGGTACAACAGGTTCTGGTAAGTCAGTAGGCGTCAACGCCATGCTATTAAGCTTACTCTTCAAAGCGACACCGGAAGAGGTTCGCCTCATTTTGGTAGACCCTAAAATGCTTGAGTTATCCATTTATGAAGGTATTCCTCATCTTTTAACTCCGGTTATTACGGATATGAAGGAGGCCGCTGGTGGCTTGCGTTGGTGCGTTGCTGAAATGGAGCGACGTTATCGTTTGATGGCCAAAATGGGTGTCAGAAATATAGCTGGTTATAACGACAAGGTACTGCAAGCTGAAGCTGAAGGTCAGCCTTTAAAAGATCCACTATGGAAAGCTGAAGACTACGGTTTACCCGCTGATGAGCCACCTCCTGCTTTAACTACTTTACCTTACATCGTTGTCGTCATTGACGAGTTCGCTGACATGATGATGATGGTGGGTAAAAAGGTTGAAGAGCTCATTGCACGTATCGCTCAAAAAGCGCGAGCTGCAGGTATTCACTTAATTCTGGCAACCCAGCGACCATCAGTAGATGTTATTACGGGTCTTATCAAAGCGAACGTACCGACACGAATTGCCTTCCAGGTTTCTTCTAAGATCGACTCTAGAACGATTCTAGATCAATCGGGTGCCGAAAACCTACTTGGTTATGGTGATATGCTGTATCTGCCAGCGGGAACTAGTATTCCTAATCGAGTTCATGGTGCGTTTGTCAGTGATGATGAAGTTCACCGAACAGTAGAAGCATGGAAACAGATGGGACCACCGAACTATCTGGATGAAATTAGGTCTGGTGGTGTTGAAGAGGCTGGTTCGTTCGGCGGAGGTTCAGCTGGAATGTTCGATGATGAGCAGGACGAGTTGTATGACGAGGCTGTCGCTTTTGTGACAGAGAGTCGTAAAGCCTCTATATCAGCCGTTCAGCGTAAGTTGAAAATTGGCTATAACCGTGCAGCTCGTATGATTGAAACCATGGAAGCTGCCGGCGTTGTATCAACCGCTGGTAGTAATGGTCAACGTGAAGTTTTAGCGCCACCACCCCCGAGAGACTGACCCTAGAGAGTAAAAGGAAACACCATGCGTAAACTGCTTGCAACACTGCTATTAGGAACATCGTTAAGCTTATCCGTAAGCTTACAGGCACAGCCCATTGATCAGCTAGCTTCGTTGCTATCTGGATATGATCGATTTACCGCAAACTTTGATCAGTTTATTACTAACGAGCAAGGCGTTCGTGGAGAAAGCTCTACAGGACATTTTACCATTGAGCGTCCTGATAGATTTGCATGGATTACAGTCGAGCCTTTCCCACAAGAAATTATTTCTGATGGTGAATATATCTGGATCTATGACCCAGACCTAGAGCAGGCAACACGCAAGCCAGCAGATGAGAACACGGAAAGTGCCCCAGCACTCATTTTGAATGGACGTATTCATGAACTTGATCGTCGTTATGAAGTTGAGTTAGTTCAGCAAATGGATGATGTTATGGTATTTGAACTGCTGCCTAAGGAAGCTCAGGAAGTGATGTTTTCCCGCGTGAGATTGTTGTTCAAAGATGCTGTTTTATCTGAACTTTTATTAGATGACACCCTAGGTCAGCGTTCTATGATTCAGTTGAGCAATCAGCAACTTAATCCAGAGATAGATTCTTCTATCTTTACCTTTGATCCACCTGAAGATATTGATGTGATTCTGGACTCAGGCTTGTAATGACCGATCTGTTCTCGACCTCGAACTCAAACTCATCGTCGGGCTATCAACCCTTAGCGGCGAGGATGCGTCCTCGCCAGCTGAGCGAATATTCGGGTCAGTCACACCTACTAGCAGAAGATAAACCCCTTAGAAAAGCGATTGAGCAAGGTCAGATACACTCCATGATTTTATGGGGCCCTCCGGGTGTTGGTAAAACCACCCTTGCTCGATTGATTGCTCATCACAGTGATGCACACTTTATCACTCTTTCTGCAGTACTCTCTGGGGTAAAGGAGATACGTCAGGCAATTGAAGAAGCGAAGATGGTACGCTCCCAACGCAGTCGAAAAACACTGCTATTTGTAGATGAAGTCCATCGCTTCAATAAATCTCAACAAGATGCGTTTCTGCCTTATGTTGAAGATGGTACCGTCGTCTTTATAGGAGCGACGACCGAAAATCCCTCATTTGAACTGAATAATGCGTTGTTATCGCGTGCACGTGTTTATTTGCTTCGCCCATTGGAAGCAGACGATATTCAACAACTTATCGAACGAGCGTTGGTAGACAAAGATAATGGCTTAGGTAATCGTAAGCTTCAGTTTGATGATGGAGTGTTATCCCAACTGGTTGCTGCTGCTGATGGCGATGCACGAAGAGCTCTTAATCTTCTGGAGCTTGCCACGGATCTAGCTGAAGAAGATGCCGGAGTTGAAAAAGTTAGTGCCAGTGTTCTTGATGAAGTGATGCAGTCCAGTGGCCGTCGTTTTGATAAAGGTGGCGATCTTTTCTACGACATGATTTCGGCTTTTCATAAATCGGTACGAGGCTCTTCCCCTGATGGTGCTCTGTATTGGTATTGTCGAATGCTAGAAGGGGGCTGTGACCCTCTGTATGTTGCTAGACGCCTAGTAGCGATTGCCTCAGAAGATATCGGTAACGCAGATCCGCGTGCCATGCAAGTTGCCTTGTCGGCATGGGATGCATTTGAGCGCGTCGGCCCTGCCGAAGGGGAAAGAGCGATCGCCCAAGCGGCGGTGTATTGTGCCTGTGCTCCGAAGAGTAATGCACTCTATCAAGCCTTTAATCAGTGTCGTGCTGACGTTCGCCAAGATCCAGCCTATGAAGTGCCATCCCATCTTCGCAATGCTCCTACGGCCTTAATGAAGGCTCAGGGCTATGGTGATAGTTATCGCTATGCGCATAACGAACCGGATGCCTTCGCAGCAGGTGAAGTTTACTTACCTGAGTCCATCGTAGATAGACGTTACTATGAACCTGTATCACGAGGCCTAGAAATAAAAATTGCTGAAAAGTTGCGCCATCTTCAACAAAAGGATCAGCAGAGTTCTCAACAACGTTATAAGGGTGATTCATAATATGATGCATCTTCTAGCGGTTGCCTTAGGTGGCGCAGTAGGTTCACTTCTTCGTTATTGGATATCTGGTTGGTTAAACTCACCTGAAGGTCGCTTACCGCTTGGAACACTGAGTATAAATGTTTTCGGCTCCCTATTAATGGGCGTTGCATTTGTATTGATAATGGAAAAAGCACGTCTTTCACCCGAATTAAGACCTCTTTTAATGACTGGGATGTTGGGTGGATTTACCACTTTCTCAACTTTTTCTCTTGAAGCTGTGACCTTGCTCAACGAAGGGCATACCGGAGCCGCGCTAATTTATGTATTATTGAGCGTTATTCTTTGTATCACAGCGCTTTATCTTGGCCTGTGGTTCACACGTTTATTTTTTTAATCTGACCGATTCATACTGTGACAGGAAGAGTTTTGCATGCTTGATCCAAAAATTGTTCGTGCTAACCCCGAAGAGATCGCTGCGTTATTAAGCAAAAAAGGATTTCAATTTCCATTAGAGCGTTTTTTGGAACTGGAGGAGCAGCGCCGCACCCTGCAAGTCGAAACTGAGCAGTTGCAAAACGAACGTAATACTCGCTCGAAAAGTATTGGCCAAGCAAAAGCGTCAGGGCAAGACATCGCTCCTTTGTTGGCTGAAGTAGGGCAGTTAGGTGAAAAATTAGATCAAGCGAAAACCTCCTTACAAACACTTCAACAATCTTTGGATGATCTGTTACTGGGCATTCCGAACCTGCCTGATGCTTCAGTGCCTGAGGGTGCTTCAGAAGATGATAACGTTGAAGTACGTCGTTGGGGCACTCCAGCAAGTTATGATTTTGACGTTAAAGATCATGTGGCATTAGGCGAGCGGGATGCCATTCTCGACTTCGAGTCTGCCGCAAAAATTACTGGCTCACGCTTTGCCGTGATGAAAGGTGGACTAGCTCGACTTCATCGTGCACTTGCTCAGTTTATGCTTAACACCCATGTATCTGATCATGGATATATGGAAATCAATACACCCTTTATGGTGAATGCAGATTCCTTAATGGGAACAGGTCAGTTACCTAAGTTTGAAGAAGACCTCTTCAAACTTCCTTTTGGTGATCGTAGTTACTACTTGATTCCAACCGCCGAAGTGCCCTTGACCAATATGGCACGCGATCAAATTTTGGATGCAGCAACTCTTCCTCTGAAAATGGTTGCACATACGCCCTGTTTCCGATCAGAAGCAGGGGCGTCAGGTCGAGATACTCGCGGCATGATTCGTCAACATCAATTTGAAAAGGTTGAACTGGTACATTTAGTTGAACCCAATCGCTCTATGGAGGCTCTTGAAGAGCTGACAGGTCACGCGGAACGTATTTTGCAACTGTTAGAACTGCCTTATCGAGTTGTGAATTTGTGCGGCGGCGATATGGGCTTTGGCGCGGCTAAAACTTACGATATTGAAGTTTGGTTACCCGGACAGCAGAAGTATCGTGAGATCTCTTCTTGCTCCAATATGACCGATTTCCAAGCGCGCCGTATGTTGGCTCGCTGGCGCAACCCTGAAACAGGCAAGCCTGAATTATTACATACACTAAATGGTTCCGGATTAGCCGTTGGCCGCACCCTTGTCGCAGTGATGGAAAACCATCAGCAAGCAGATGGACGTATCAAGGTACCAGAGGTTTTACTTCCCTATATGGGAGGCCTCACTCACATCTAAGAGTGAATTTTATGAAAACTGAATATGACATCGTAATTGTAGGTGGTGGCATGGTGGGTGCCGCCATCGCGTGTGCTTTAGGTGGCAGTCGATATCAAGTAGCGTTGATTGAAGGCCATTATCCTGATGCTTTCGAAACAGGGCAGCCACATGACTTACGAGTATCAGCACTGAGTGTCGCTTCTGAAACTCTACTGCGTAACATCGGCGCTTGGGATGGCATCGTTTCTCGACGCAGTTGTCCCTATCGCCGCATGAAAGTGTGGGAAGCAAATGAGTCAACGGCTACGTTGTTTGATTCTGAAGAGATAGGTGAAGCACACTTAGGTCATATTGTTGAAAATAGAGTCACTCAGTTGGCGTTACTGGAAACCGTAAAACAACACAGTAATATAGATCTTATTTGCCCTGCAAAGACTAAACGGGTGGATTATTCTTCTGGCTCAAGTATTGTTGAGCTAGAAGATGGGCGCGAAGTCGTGGGTCGATTGCTAATTGGTGCTGATGGCGGCGAGTCAAAAGTTCGCCAAGCTGCTGGCATAGGTATTACTAAATGGGATTACAATCAACAAGCTTTAGTGGCTTCTGTTGTGACGGGCTATCCTCAGCAAGATATTACCTGGCAACAGTTCACGCCATCAGGTCCGCTGGCATTTTTACCACTGTCTGGCTATCACGCCTCCTTGGTTTGGTATAACACGCCAGATGAAATTAAGCGCTTAATGGCGATGTCTGATCAAGAATTTCTTGATGCGGTTCATCACGAATTTCCCAGTTGTTTAGGGCAAATAGATCAACTGCTTGATAGAAGCTACTTTCCTTTAAGACGCCAACATGCTCAATCTTATGTTGCTGAAGGGGTTGCCTTAGCGGGTGATTCGGCTCATATGATTCATCCACTTGCAGGACAAGGCGTTAATATCGGTTTTATGGATGTTGCGATGTTAGCCGAAGTGTTATTGGATGCTCAGGAGCAGGGTGATCGTTTTTACAGTAAAGACACCTTGGCAAAATATGAAAAAGCTAGACGCCATCAAAACCTACTGATGATGCAAACGATGGATGCATTTTATCATGTGTTCAGTAATGATAATTTGCCATTAAAACTATTGCGTAACCTAGGGCTAGGTGTAGCGGATAAGCTGCCTTTCGCAAAACCACACATCACACGTTTTGCTATGGGCTTGGAAGGGCCTGTACCGAGTCTTGCACGTCGAGCTTAGCCTTGTGCTAAGCTTCACCTAACCGAAAAGCCGAATCCAAAAGCATGAGCCAGACACTACGACAAGCCAAAATTCTCGAGCAAATCAAACTTAAAGGTTACCAAACCATTGATGAGCTGGTTGAGTTCTTAGGAGTGACGCCGCAAACTATTCGTCGTGATCTAAATCAAATGGCTGATCGTGGTGATCTGGAACGCCATCATGGTGGCGCAGGTCCTGTTTCAAGTACGCAAAATGCAGAATACCAAACTCGTAAACATGATCATGCGGAAGAAAAGCAGCGTATTGCCGCCTGTATCGCCAGTCATATCCCTGATCATTCATCACTCTTCATCAATATCGGCACCACCAATGAAATCATCGCACAAGCACTGCTAGAGCGTTCGGGTTTAAAGGTGGTGACGAACAATCTTATGGTGGCATCGATACTGGCTAGTAAGCCTGATTTTACGGTGATCATCGCTGGCGGTGAAGTGCGCAATCGAGATGGAGGTATTGTTGGAGAAGCAACACGAGATTTTGTTAATCAGTTCAAGTTAGATTACGGCATCATCGGTATTAGTGGCATCGATGAAGATGGCAGTCTTTTGGACTTTGACTATCAAGAAGTACGAATTGCTCAAGCAATTATCAGTAATTCTCGTTATGTCTATTTAGCGGCTGACTATTCTAAGTTTGGTCGTAACGCGATGGTTCGTCTAGGAAATCTTGATCAGTGTACCGCCTTGTTCACTGACCAAAAACCACCGGAAAAAATTGTTGAGCTGTTAAAGCGTGAAAAGATTAACTTACATATCGCGTCTTAAAATATTAAAAACAGAAACAACTATGCCGTTAAATGAAGTTCTACTATACCTCAATCGAGCTTCATCTAAAGATGGTCGGATCATCCGTAAAGATACCATCCACACCCATATCAAAAAGACGATCTGCATCATTTAGATCGTTAACTGTATAAACATATAAGTCTAAACCGGCTTGCTTAACTGCTCGCGCCACGGGTAGTGTAATCAGGGTATTATCTAAATGAACACTGACCGCGTTAATAGCATCAACGGCACTTTGCCAATCATCTGGAAGCGCTTCCCATAACTGACCTAGCTGCCAATCTGGTTTAGCCTGATAAATCAGCTTTAATATCTCATGATCAAAACTTGAAATAATTAAGCGATCATAATCTTTCCAACACTGCTCTATTGCACTAATTGTTGGGTTAACTATGTCAGCGGCGGAAAAATGTTCGTAACGTTTAATCTCTAAATTCAATCCCAGATCCAGCTTAGCAAGAACATCCAGCATCGCTTCTAACGTTAAGATTCTCTCATCTTTAAAGGTTTCAGAAAAATGACTGCCTATATTAACTTCAGCAACATCACTATACACCAAGTTTTTCAGATCACCGGATCGGTTGGTTAAACGATCAAGCGTATCATCATGAAAAATTACAACACTCCCATCACCCATTAGGTTGGCATCTATCTCAACCCAATCTACCCCTAATGTTTTGGTAAGCTTCATTGCAGCCAAGGTGTTTTCAGGTGCAAGTTTAGCGCATCCGCGATGGGCGATTAGGCGGCTAGCAATCATAAAGAATCCTACTAACGAGTTTTGGAATTGATTTATTCATAGAGCTTTCATCTGTCTCCATAGCAAGTATATAACGACGGCCGATAAACAGATATTCGAGACTGGCATCGCTAACCAGACACCAGACTGACCTATGAGTGCAGGTAAAATACCCAAGAAGGGAAGCTGAATGATGATGTTTCCCATGCTCACAAAAATAGCAGGGCGCCCTTTACCTAGTGCTTGGAACCAACAAGCGGCAATCACTAAGAAACCATCTAAAAAGAGTGCAAAGAGCTGTAATCGAATCGCCCAAGTGGTGATATCAAGTAGCTCTGAGTCGTGGCGATTAAAAACAGTCGCAAAGAAGGTAGGGAAAATTAATAAAGATAAGGTAAATACTATGCCGCTACCAACGCCGACTTTAAGCGCCAAGCTAAAGGTTTGCTTAACTTTTTCAATCTGCTTTGCACCATAGTAATAACTAACGAGTGGCTGCATTCCACCTGCAACACCTTCAGCAGCGAGGTAATAAAATGCCATCAAGTACCCCGTAATGCTGTAGGCAGCTATTTCGAGACTGCTGCCATATTTCATTAGAAGTAAATTATGTAAGACCACTGAAAAGCTGATGTAAAGATACATAATCATGCTTGAGAAGCCAGTGGAAATGATGCGATGAATAAGTATGAAATTAGGTAGCAAGTCTTGCAGGGAAAAAGTGACCAGCTTCTGCCTTTTCAACAAGGCATAAACACATACCAAAATAGACAAACTTTCGCCGAGTAGGGTTGCCAGTGCGGCACCCATTAATCCCCAGCCAAACCAGGCTATGAATAAAGCATCTAAAAAGATGTTGCTGATAGCGCCGACTAAGATAGCCACGGTTGCCATTCTTGGGGAGCCAAGATTGCGTACTAGAAATGGAAAAACAATACTCGCTAAAACAAGTGGCGCTGCCCAACTCATTAATACTAGATATTCAGTTGCAAATTCCGCAGCTTCTCCAATGGCACCTTGTATTTGTAGAAAACCATCGATGCTGGCGACAAGAATAATTGCGAGAGGAACTCCAGCGATCAGCGGTAATATTATTCCTGCACCGATATATCGGCGTGCGCTTGATGTATCACCTGCACCTAATGAGAGCGAACCCTGAGCGCCACTTCCTATGCCGATCATCATACCGATAGCCAGCATGACACCAATAAATGGCCAAGCGAAATTGATGCCTGCTAATCCATCTGCCCCAATGTAGTGACCTACGAAAATGCCATCAATAATTTGATAGGTACCACTGACTAACAGCGCAGCGAGAGAGGGAAGTGTGTAGTGCCAAAAGGCTTTATGTAAGGGCGCAGTATTTAAATTCATTCATGATTATGTCTATAGAGCACCCCTCTCGTGCATCCATGCACTCCGGGGTATAAGTACATCCATGTACAAAAAAAAGGACCCTTAAAAGGGCCCTTGAATCATATCAGCGAATGAAATCTTTGCAACGCTTAGCTCTTATCTGCAGCAGGCTTTGCAGCTGCTGGAGTTGGAGCAGATGCTTTGCGAGCAGTTGCTGGCTTAGCAGCTGGTTTAGCAGCGGCAGCAGCAGGCTTTTCAGCAGGAGCCTCAGCTTTAACTGGAGCTTCAGCTTTTGCAGGAGCTGGTTTAGCAGCAGCTTTTGGCTTGGCTTTTGCGGCAGTGCTTGGCATTAGCTTAGAAAGATCAAACTTGCTTAGATCAAACTCTTTGAATTCATTCATGAAAGGAGCATCACCTAATTCGGAGAGGCTTTTTTCAACGATTTCAGTTAGTTTGTCTTTAGCTTCGCTCATGGTTGCTAATTCTTTTTCAGCAACGTCAGTAAACTTGGCATCGAGGGTTTTCAAGAATTCAACTTGGAGCTGGATCGCTTCTTTAGGATCTTTAGCATCAACAAGTGATTTGAATTGCGCAAGACTTGAGTTAACAAAGTCAGACACATATTCCGCTTGAATCGCCATTAGCTTTTCTGCGGTTGATTTATTGATTTCAGCCATTTCGATAGCAGGAGAGAATTTCTCTTTCACTGGCTCGAAATGTTCTTCAGCTTGCTTCATCAAGCTTTCAGACATCTCTTTCATTGGCTTCATTGCTTCGTTGATGCTGTCAGTAACTGGCTTCATTGCATCTTCAAAGCTTTTTTTCAGGTCTTTCATCGGGTCTGTCATGGTGTGATCCTCAAACTATCCATTAATTTGTGCAGTGCAGCATAGTGTCTTTCTACAGTATAAAAATTGTGCTGTCAAATTTTTATTGCACTGCACAATTTTTAAATAGGCTGCACAGTAGATCATCACTTTTTAGTGAAGCCTTGCATGGCTTTCTGAACTTCAGCTAGGTAATCATTATCACCCATCTCTTCAAGTGTTTTTTCCATAAGAAGAGTTAGCTGAGCTTTTGCTTCGCTTAAAGCAGAGATTTCTTGCTGAGCAATATCAGATGCTTTTGCTTCGATCTCTTTCATGTAACGAATTTGCGCTTCAATGGCGGTTTTTGGATCTTTAACTTCAGTCAAAGCCTTCATTTGAGCAAGGCTAGAGTTTACGAAGTCACTGACATATTGAGACTGCAAACTGATCAATTTCTCGGCAGTTTTTTTATTAATCTCGGCCATGTCCATCATTGGCTTCATAGAATTTTTCATCTGATCGTACATCGGCATCACCTCTATTTTCATATTATTGTGCATTGCAGCAAAAATGCTAATGTAGTCAGGACGTGGCAATATGTCAATGTTTAAATTTTGACGGCTTTGTGATGACTGAGCAGCTTATCATTTGGCTGCCGATTGTGCCTAAGAGCAGAGCATTTAATCTAACGAACAGGTACAATCGTACCTATAGTTTAGCACACATTGACTGATTAAAAATTGATCAGCGTCACGGTTAGCAATACGGGATAAAAAACTTCTATGTCAGATATGAATATTTCTACAGCTTCAAAAAACACTATCACAACACCTCATGACAGCTTTGATTTCCGTCGAAGCCAGTGGATAGAGTCACTAGCAATTGAAGTTATGGAGTTTGAACACCGTCAAACAGGTGCTTTGCATTACCATATTCAAGCAGACAATGATGAAAATGTTTTTCTAGTTGCCGTTAGAACCATGCCTGAAGATTCCACTGGTGTTGCTCATATTCTGGAACACACAGTTTTATGTGGTAGTGAACGTTATCCCGTTCGTGATCCTTTCTTTATGATGACACGACGTTCATTGAATACCTTCATGAATGCCTTCACTAGCAGTGACTGGACCGCATATCCGTTTGCCAGTCAGAATAGAAAAGACTTTTTTAATTTGTTAGATGTCTATCTTGATGCCGTCTTTTTCTCGCGTCTTGATCCCTTGGATTTTGCACAGGAAGGTCATCGTGTTGAATTTGAAGACCCTGAGAATCCAGAATCACCCCTAGTATACAAAGGGGTGGTTTTTAATGAGATGAAAGGGGCGATGAGCTCGCCTGTTTCGACACTCTGGCAAACCCTAACGCGGTATTTATTCCCTCAAACCACATATCATCATAATAGTGGCGGGGAGCCTTCATGCATTCCCGACCTGAGTTATGATGATCTACTGCATTTCTACCGTAGTCATTATCATCCAAGCAATGCCGTTATCATGACGTTCGGTAACTTACCCGTCAGTGAGATTCAAGAGCGTATTGATACTCTTGCCTTAGCACGTTTTGAGCGAAGTGACCTGACGCTTCAAGTTGAAGATGAGAAACGCTATTTTTCACCAGTGCGGGTAGAAGAGGGCTATGCCTGTGATCAACCTAGTATGGAAAAACAAACGCATCATGTAATGGGTTGGTTACTTCCCCGTTCTATTGATACCGAAGCTTTGATGGAAGCTCATTTGCTATCACAGGTGTTGCTAGACAACTCAAGCTCTCCCTTACGTGCAGCTTTAGAATCTTCCGAGTTGGGCTCCTCGCCATCCCCTATGTGTGGTTTGGAAGACTCTAATCGTGAAATGAGTTTTCTCTGTGGTATTGAAGGAAGTGAACCAGAGCATGCCGACGCTTTCGAGAAACTAGTGCTAGAAACCTTACAGCAAATTGTTGAGCAGGGTGTTGATCAAGCGATGGTTGAAGCACAACTGCATCAATTGGAACTGTCACAACGTGAAATTACCGGTGACGGTATGCCATTTGGCTTACAACTGATTTTGGCTGGACTCTCTGCAGGTATCCATCGAGGTGATCCGCTAAAGGCACTCAATATTGACCCTGCTTTAGAATCTTTGCGTGAAAAGGTGAAATCTACCGATTTCATTCCTTCACTCATTAAGCGTTGGCTACTGGACAATCCACATCGTGTTCGCGTAACCCTGAGACCTGATGCCGATTTAAGCGCACGTCGTGAAGAAGCTGAAAAATCGCGCTTACAATCTATCAAAGAGCAGTTGAGTGAAGAACAAGCTCAGCAGATAGTTGAGCGTGCTAAGGCGCTTGAAGCTCGTCAGCATCAAGTTGATGATGACAGTGTTCTACCTTGTGTTACTCTGGAAGATGTACCTGTCGCGTTGAATTTTCCAACAGCAATACATCTGCCTAAATTGACTAATGGTTCAAGCTGGTATGCCGCTGGAACAAACGGTTTATCTTATCAGCAGGTCATTGTTGAACTACCAGATCTGTCTGAAGCTGAACAACAGCTATTGCCGTTATACAGCCATTGTTTAACCGAGCTGGGCTGTGGCACGCGAAATTATCGTGAAAACCAAGCTTACCAAAGTGAAATTTCAGGAAGCTTTAGTGCCAGCTGTTCTGTTAGAGGTGCTCCAGAGGACGCACAGAAAGTCACTGGCTTTCTAGTGTTATCTGGCAAAGCTCTTGCTGTTAATCAAGATCGTTTAGCGGACTTGATGGCTGAAACCCTAAATGCCGCGCGTTTTGATGAAGTTAAACGTATCCGCGAAATTGTCGCACAGATGCGTTCTCGCCGAGTTAACAGTATCACTGGAAGAGGACATGCCTTAGCCATGCAAGCGGCTTCAGCTAACTTTAGTCCTGCGGCAAACCTTTCACACTTAACATCTGGGCTTGAGGGCATTCGTCGTTTAAAAGCGCTGGATAACTCCTTAGAGGATGAAGGAACGCTTAAGTATTTAGCTGAGTCTATGGCTGCGCTTCATCAGCGTATGAAATCTGCACCACGACGCTTTTTAATGGTTGGCGAAGCTGACCATCAACAAGCCATGGAAGCAGCTTATCAGCAGGTTAGTAATGCACTGCCTCAAGTGCAGGATGATTTCAAAGCCTTGTCTCTACCAGAAACTCGTTCAGCGGTTCAGCAGATCTGGTTAACCGATACTCAGGTTAACTTCTGCGCCATGGCATTTCCAACGGTTACTTCAGCTCATCCTGATGCAGCAGCTTTAACGGTACTGGGTGATTACTTGCGAAACGGTTATTTACACCGCTCTATTCGCGAAAAAGGTGGAGCTTATGGTGGCGGTGCTGCGCAGGACAATGGTGATGCAGTGTTCCGTTTCTATTCATACCGTGACCCGCGTATTGAAGGAACCTTAGAGGATTTCTTAGCCGCTAAAGAATGGTTGTTATCTCATACTCCTGATCCAAAGAAAGTAGAAGAGGCCATTCTTGGTGTAGTCAGCTCAATCGACAAGCCCGGCTCACCAGCAGGCGAAGCTAAAAAAGACTACCATGCTGAGCTGTTTGGACGGACACAAGAGATGCGTCGGGATTTCCGAGCGCGCATTTTAAGCGTCACCGGTGAAGACTTACAACGTGTTGCTCAAACATGGTTAGTCCCTGAACACCAAAGTGTTGCGATCTTAACTAACACAAAATTGTCAGCTGACTTAGCCGAAAGTTATCAGCGTATAGAAATTTAATTTCTTGAATTAAGATCTGATTGTGAGCCCACTAACGCAGGGAGCGCTACTCATTGTTTTATCAGAAATCTTTCTGGTATGCAGTGGTATGATTATCCGGCAGGTCAGCGCAGACCTGCCGATTGAAGTGATTGTGCTTATGCGCAATCTTCTCAGTCTAGTGTGGCTGCTACCTTGGATTTTAAGGTATGGACGACGAGAAATTCCCACTCAACGGATTCATCTTCACTTTAGTCGAGCGTTAATCGGTGTAACAGCAATGAGCTGTCTGTTTTACTCATGGGCTCATTTGCCATTAGGGCAAGCCGCAATGCTTAAACAGACAGCTCCTTTCTTTTTGCCTATCATCGCTTTATGGTGGTTAAAAGAAGCGATTTCTACTCGAGTGAAAGTTGCTATTTTAGTTGGATTCACAGGAGTTGCCTTGATTCTTCAGCCCGAAGAAGGGGTGATACATCTCGCTGTTTTTGTCGGTTTAGCAGGTGCGATGCTGGGTGCTTTAGCGAAAGTTACAATCCGCTCCATGCGTGGCAGTGAATCGGCCAATAAAATTGTGTTTTACTTCGCCTTCTTTGGTTCTTTATTGGCAGCGATACCTGCATCGATGAATTGGGTCATGCCTAATTTTGAACAGTTCATTTGGCTGTTTGGATTAGCCGCCACCTCAACACTTGCTCAGCTTTTACTCACTCGAGCTTATGGTTTAGCACCTGCAGGTCAGTTGGGTCCTTTTACTTATGCATCAGTGATATTTGCAACCTTAATGGGTTGGTTGATATGGCAAGAAGCAGTGAATCTATTTACTTTCATAGGCATTGCTGTTGTTTGTCTTGCAGCAGTCATCATGCTGAGAGGAAAAAGTACTGCCTAAAATCAGAATAGTTATATATTATGTGTGGTTGAAATAATACTCTCATGTTAGTCAAATCTGTTGGAAAAATAGTAAAGGGAACTCATTATGCATCCATCAACTCAAACTCAGTATCCATGGCGCTTCTTTCGTTCAGGTGGCTTTGATCAAGTACAAATCAATACAGTAGAAGACTTAAAGCATTTGGCAGAATTAGACCAAAAGCTTTGGTCAGTATTAGCTTGTCCAACGGTTGGTCTGGAGTTTGATAAACGCACCTTAGCATTGTTGGATCAGGATGGTGATGGTCGTATCCGTGCGCCTGAAATCATTCGTGCTGTTCGCTGGGTTTGTCAGGTTTTAAAAGATCCGCAAATTCTTTTTGAAGAAACCGATGCTCTTCCGCTCTCATCGATAAATTCTGAAGATCAAGAGGGTACTCGATTACTCGCAACTGCTAAACAGATTCTGCAGTATCTAGGTAAGAATGACTCGGAAGTGATTGGTATTGATGATATTTCTGATACCACAAAGCTTTTTACACCAGATCATTTTAATGGGGATGGTATTATTCCTGTTCAGCTGACTTCTGATGAAACACTAATTCAGATTATCACTCATATCATCAACTGCTATGGTGAAGAGCATGATCGAAGCGGTGAACCGGGAGTCAACCAAGAAAAAGTCGATCAGTTTTTTGCAGATGCTCATGCGCTATTTGAGTGGTTTAGTAAGGCAGAAACCTCTGCAGATGAAATCCTTCCATTAGGTGACAAAACGGCAGCAGCAGCTGATCTTTTTGAGCAAATTCAAGCTAAAGTGGATGACTATTTTACTCGTTGTCAGTTAGCCACGTTTGATGGAAAGGCGGCAGTTTCTTTAAATCCTGCTGATGAGCTGTATCAATCATTATCAGTTTTAGAGTTAGATAATAAAACTGAAGGCATCACAGCACTGCCAATTGCGATTGTTGCTGCAGGAAAAGGGCTGCCTTTAGGTTCAGGTATCAATCCTGCGTGGTCTGCACTCATTCAACAGTTCAATGCAGATGTGATAGAGCCGGTCTTAGGGAGATGTGAAGAGCTGAGTTTAGACGCTTGGACAGATTTATCATCTCGCTTTAAAGCTTATCGTCAATGGGTGCAAGATAAACCTAACTCTCCTATCGCCTCATTGGATATTAACGAACTTAAAACGCTTTTATCTGAGCATACTCAAGAGTCCTTAACGAACTTAATTCAGCAAGATCTTAATGCTGATACAGCCGCTGACTTAGTAGATAGTGTTGAAAGATTGGTGCGCTATAACAGAGACTTAGTCACGCTACTTAGAAATTACGTCAATCTAGCTGACTTTTACGGCGCTGAGCGTAAAGCGATTTTTCAAGCAGGTACACTCTACTTAGATCAGCGTAGTTGTGAACTTTGCTTACGTGTCACAGACCTTGATAGACATTCACAACAAGCCAGTCTTAGTGGGGCTTATCTTGTTTACTGTCTATGTACAAGGCTCGATCAAGCTCCCATCACTATCGTGGCAGCAATGACCGGCGGTGATGTGGACGATATGATGGTTGTTGGTCGTAATGGTATCTTTTACGACCGAGACGGTAATGACTGGCATGCATCGGTTGTCAAAGTGATTGAAAATCCGATCAGTGTTAGACAAGCTTTTTGGTCACCTTATAAGCGTATTGCTCGAATGATTAACGAGCAGATTCAAAAATTTGCTGCCGCGAAAGATAAAGCTGTAGAGGAAAAGTCTGCAGCAAACGTATCTGAAGGCGTTAAGGCTCCTGCTGCTCAGGCTTTTGATATTGCCAAATTTGCCGGTATTTTTGCAGCAGTTGGTTTAGCTTTTGGTGCCTTAGGGACTGCTTTGGCAGCGATAGTCTCAGCGATCTTGCAACTTCCTGTATGGCAAATCCCCTTGGTGTTTATCATCATCATGCTCTTGATATCTGGACCTTCCATGCTATTGGCATCTTTAAAGTTACGTCAGCGTAACTTAGGGCCGCTTCTGGATGCGAATGGTTGGGCAGTGAATACACGCGCTAGAATCAATATTCCGTTTGGTGGTGCACTGACCGGTGTGGCTAGCCTACCTAAAGGTGCGAAGCGAACTCATCATGACCCCTATGCAGATAAGAAATCTCCTTGGCCTAGAGTGCTGTTTTGGCTTGTCATATTTGGTGTTATGGCGGGAGTCGCTTATTCATCAGGTTGGTTTGACCGTTATTTAAATCCTCAAGATGTCACTACTGAAGAAGAGGGTGCGGTTTTTAACGATGCGACAGTCAATATCACTGTTATTGAAGAGGCTGCGCCTGAATCAGAGAGCAATGCAGAGGCAGAAGCTGAGTAATAGCTTTTGAGCACAACTCCCATCATCTCCAAAAGATGATGGGGGTTGTTTTAGGCAGTATTAGCACGTCGAGTCAGGGTATAAACCACTTCTGTTGCAGGCTTTTTCTTTGCCCAGACACCTTCAAAGCGACCATGTCGAACAATATCAAACCATTTCGAGAATAGCTGCTCAACTTCCGCTTCTCTAACACAGAAAGGAGGACCTTTGAGCATGCCATCATCATATTCTAAAGAGATCAAAAGGATGTGAGCGCCTTCTGGTAGTAAGATCGCCATATGACGAGCATAATCAACGCGCATATCCGGTGGTAGCGCAATTAATGAAGCTCGGTCATAAACCGCCTCAATCGGCGCTATATCTTCAGGTGTTAATTTAAAAAAATCACCGGCTAATAAGCGCATTTGGTCAGTCGTAAAATGAGTATAGTGACCACGCTGCTCACGTGAAAAGGGTAGCTGGTTTTCTGTAAAAAACTGCTCTAGTGCCATTTCACTCAGTTCAATTCCCAGTACGGCATGACCCTGTTCACGAAGCCAGAGCATATCTAAGCTCTTACCACATAAAGGAACAAACACAGGTGCACCATCTCGGATTCCCAATGCTTGCCAATGGCTACTTAAATACTCGTTAATCTCTTCTTGATGGAAGCCGATTTGATTCAGCTCCCATCTATCTTGCCAGAATTGATGTTCCACTTAGGAAAGTCTCCAAAAGGGATAATAATCAGTTTTGTTCAGGTTCATAACCCAGATTCGGTGATAACCAACGCTCAGCTTCATCCATGCTCCAGCCTTTACGATGAGCATAGTTTTCGACTTGGTCTTCACTTAATTTAGCAACACCAAAATACTGAGAATCTGGATGGCTAAAGTACCAGCCGCTAACCGCTGCTGTTGGCAACATAGCAAAGCTATCTGTCAGAGTAATACCGGTATTTTCTTCTACATTTAGGAGTTGCCATAACAACCCTTTCTCTGAGTGCTCTGGACATGCAGGATAACCGGGAGCAGGGCGGATGCCTTGATATTGCTCTTTAATCAACGCATCGTTATCCAGCTTTTCATCGGCTGCATAGCCCCAAAACTCTTTACGAATGCGGCTGTGCATATGTTCAGCGAAGGCTTCTGCTAAACGATCAGCTAAGGCTTTCACCATGATGCTGTTATAAATGTCTTGTCGAGATTCATATTCTGCAACTAATTCATCGACACCAAAACCTGTACTGACGGCAAAGCCGCCAATCCAATCTTCTTTGCCACTGCTTTTAGGGGCAACGAAATCGGCTAAGCAGATGTTGGGTTTGCCTTCCACTTTATACATTTGCTGACGAAGGTGGTGAGTTTTCATCAGAGTTTGATCACGATCTTCACTGGTATATAGTTCAATATCATCATGTCCTACCTGATTGGCAGGGAAGAGACCGATCACAGCGTTAGCCTGAAGACGCTTGTTGTTGATCAGATCATCCAACATCGCTTGTGCATCAGCAAAGAGTTTGGTTGCTTCTTCACCCACCACTTCATCTGTCAAAATGCGAGGATATCGACCCGCCAGTTCCCATGCTTGGAAGAAAGGTGTCCAATCGATGAAGTCTTTTAACAGATGTAAATCGTAATCCTTGAATACGTGAATGCCGGGTTTGAGCGGCTTAGGTGGTGTATAAGCATCCCAATCAATGGGGAAGTGATTAGCTCTAGCTGCCTCTAAGGTGATACGTCTGGAGTCTTGTTGGCGCTCCGCATGACGCTCACGTACTGCTTGATATTCATCCTTTATCTCTTTGATAAAGTTATCTTTCTTCTCTTTAGAAAGTAGAGATGAAGCAACGCCTACAGAACGTGATGCATTGGTGACATGCACCACTTGATTGTTCTTATAGTGCGGTTCTATCTTCACCGCTGTATGGGCTTTAGAAGTGGTTGCACCGCCAATCATTAAGGGAATATGGAAACCTTGTCGCTGCATCTCTTTAGCAACATGTACCATTTCATCCAGTGATGGCGTGATCAAACCCGATAGACCAATGATGTCTGCGTTATGTTCGCGAGCAGTTTTCAGGATGGTTTCACTGGACACCATGACGCCCAAATCGATCACTTCAAAGTTGTTACATTGCAACACAACACCGACAATATTTTTACCGATATCGTGAACGTCACCCTTTACGGTTGCCATAATCACTTTACCGGCAGAGCTACTAGCGTTATCGGCTTTAGCTGCTTCGATATAGGGCATTAAATAAGCGACCGCTTTTTTCATCACACGTGCCGATTTAACCACCTGTGGCAGGAACATCTTACCGGCACCAAAGAGATCACCGACGACACCCATACCATCCATTAAAGGACCTTCAATGACTTGAATAGGGCGCTCGAACTTCTGACGGCACTCTTCTACATCTTCGTCGATATAATCAGTGATGCCTTTTACCAGCGCATGTTCAAGACGTTTTTCGACATTCTGTTCTCGCCATGACAAGTCTTGCGTCGATGTTGATTCGCTCGCACCACCACGATATTTTTCAGCGAGTTCCAGCATTCGCTCGGTGGCATCACTGCGGCGATTCAAGACGATATCTTCAACGTGTTCTTTTAGATCAGCAGGCAAGTCATCATAGATCGCCAATTGACCTGCGTTAACGATACCCATATCCATACCATTACGGATGGCGTGATACAGGAACACACAGTGAATCGCTTCACGAACTTTGTCGTTACCACGGAAAGAGAAAGAGACGTTAGAGACGCCGCCTGAAATCATTGCATGAGGTAGATGCTTTTTAATCCAATGGGTCGCTTGGATAAAGTCCACCGCATAGTTGTCATGTTCTTCAATACCCGTTGCGATGGCAAAAATATTCGGGTCAAAAATAATATCTTCCGGCGGAAAGCCAACTTTTTCAGTCAGTACTTTATAAGAACGCTCACAGATTTCAGTCTTGCGCTTATAAGTGTCGGCTTGACCAGTTTCATCAAAGGCCATGACGACAACCGCCGCACCATAGCGACGAATTTTACGCGCTTGCTCGATGAAGTTTTCTTCACCTTCTTTTAAGCTGATGGAGTTAACAATCCCTTTACCCTGAATCCGTTTTAAGCCTTGCTCTAAAATCTCCCATTTGGAAGAGTCGAGCATGATCGGTACGCGAGAGATATCGGGTTCAGAAGCGATCAGATTCAAGAAGCGAATCATTGCCGCTTCAGCATCCAGCATCCCTTCATCCATATTGATATCGATGATCTGGGCACCCGATTCAACCTGCTGACGCGCAACATCCAAGGCGGTTTCGTAATCGCCTTCTTTAATCAATCGACGGAAGCGAGCAGAACCGGTGACGTTAGTTCGTTCACCCACGTTAACAAACAATGTATCGGCACCGATATTTAGCGGCTCAAGACCAGCCAGTCGACATTCAACGGCAATATCAGGGATTTGACGGGGAGGGCAAGACTCAATCGCTTCACGAATGACGCGAATATGATCTGGCGTGGTACCACAGCAGCCACCGACAATATTCACAAAACCCGACTCAGCCCATTCACGAATCTCAACAGCCATCTGCTCTGGTGTTTCATCGTATTCGCCAAAGGCATTAGGCAAGCCGGCATTGGGGTGAACTGAAACATAGGTATTGGCAATACGGGATAGCTCTTCGACATATTGGCGAAGTTCTTTCGGACCTAAGGCACAGTTCAAACCGATGCTGATAGGACGAGCATGGTTGACTGAGTTCCAGAAGGCTTCCGTTGTTTGGCCAGACAAAGTACGCCCTGATGCATCGGTAATCGTTCCTGAGATCATGACAGGAATACGGATCTGGTGATCATCAAAATACTGTTCAACAGCATAGATGGCTGCTTTAGCATTTAGGGTGTCAAAGATGGTTTCGATCAAGATTAGATCAGAACCACCTTCTAATAATCCATCAATGGATTCGGTGTAGGCTTCTACCAACTCATCAAACGACACATTACGATAACCGGGGTCATTAACATCAGGAGAAATAGAGGCAGTCCGGTTGGTCGGACCTAATACACCTGCTACATATCGAGGGCGATCCGGTGTTTCAGTAGTGACTAGATCACAGGCTTCTCTCGCTAAACGTGCCGCTGCAACATTGATCTCACGGCTGAGACTTTCCATCTCATAATCAGCCATAGCGATCACGGTCGCATTGAAGGTGTTGGTCTCAATAATATCTGCGCCAGCACGCAGATACTCTAAGTGAATATCACGAATCAAATCAGGCTGTGTTAGCACTAAAAGGTCATTGTTGCCTTTGACATCCGTATGCCAGTCCGCAAAACGACTACCGCGATAGTCTACTTCTTCAAGTTTACGGTTTTGAATCATGGTGCCCATACCACCATCCAAAATCATAATGCGCTGGTTCAACGTTTTTTCTAGAGAGATAAAAGTGCTGGATCTGCTCACGAAGCTTGGCCTTTATAAATAACTGACACAAAAATAATCGTGAATTGTACCTCAAAAAATCACTGCGTTGTCTGAACCCTATTCATGATGGGATGAAAAACATTCTAATAGTAAAAATGGAAAAACTTGATTATCAACATCAGCTTGGCTTAGATTGTCGACACATTGATCGACAGGACTAAAAAAATTTTATTTTTGCATAAGCCCATTTCAAGGGGGTTGCGGAGTTATATAGTCAAAAATCATCCTTTTGTCTTAGTTAAATTGTGGGCTAGTTTCGTTACAGTATCAGCCTATGAAAGGGTCAAGTGTCAACAATAATAAGACCAGCCCCTCAATTCGTGTTCTAAAACTAATCAAAAGGGCCCGCTCTATGTCCTATCATGCTGAATACACTAAGTCTGTCGAAAATCCTGAAGCCTTTTGGGCAGAAAAAGCAGCCGATGTGCCCTGGTACAAAAAGCCGGAACAGATCCTGTCAAAAGATGAAAATGGAATCTACCGTTGGTTCGCCGATGGTGAAATGAATACCGCCTACATGGCGCTTGATTACCATGTAGAGCAAGGTCGTGGTGACCAACTTGCGATTATTTTTGATTCGCCTGTAACGGATACTCGCAGCACACTGACCTACAAAGAGATGCGTGATCAAGTTGCATTGTTTGCGGGTGTATTAAAAAGCCAAGGCGTAGGAAAGGGCGATCGTGTTGTTCTTTATATGCCGATGATCCCAGAAGCCTTAATTGCCATGTTTGCAGTTGCACGCCTTGGTGCGATCCATTCTGTTGTATTTGGCGGCTTTGCTCCACACGAATTGGCAGTCCGTATTGAAGATGCCGAACCTAAGGTTGTTGTATCTGCGTCTTGTGGCGTCGAAGTTAAAAAGATTATCGAATACAAGCCTATGTTGGATGAGGCGATTCAACTATCAGCTCATAAGCCTGACTCTTGTATCGTTATTCAACGTCCACAAGCTAAAGCTGAATTAATCGATGGTCAAGATATCGATTGGCACGAAGCCATGGCTAAAGCAGAACCTGCTGATTGTGTTCCTGTTAAGGGTACAGATCCTTTATATGTGCTTTACACTTCAGGTACTACAGGTAAGCCGAAAGGGGTTCAGCGTGATAATGGTGGTCATGCCGTTGCTCTAAAATATTCCATGAAAGCCATCTACGACATGGAGCCAGGTGATGTCTTCTGGGCAGCATCCGATGTTGGCTGGGTGGTAGGTCATTCCTATATTGTTTATGCACCGCTATTAGCTGGTTGCACCACAGTAGTTTATGAAGGCAAGCCTGTTCGTACTCCTGATGCCGGTGCTTTCTGGCGTGTATGTGCTGATTACAAGGTTAAAGCCCTTTTTGCTGCACCGACGGCTTTCCGTGCTATCAAGAAAGAAGATCCTGAAGCACTAGAGTTCAAAAAATACGACACCTCTGCATTGAAAACTATCTTCATGGCAGGTGAGCGTTTAGATCCTCCTACCTATGACTGGACTGTTGAGAAAACAGGTAAGCCAGTTGTTGATCACTGGTGGCAAACTGAAACAGGCTGGGCTATTTGCGGCAATTTGACCGGTATCGAATTAAAGCCAACTAAGCCAGGCTCTTCTACATTGCCGATTCCGGGTTACAACATAGAAATTCTCGATGCAGAAGGCAATCCATTACCACGTGGCGAGCAAGGTTCTATTGCCATCAAGCTACCACTTCCACCCAGTTGCTTAGCGACGGTTTGGGGTGACTTTGAACGCTTCCGTACCGGTTACTTAACAGAAGCACCAGGATACTACACCACCGGTGATGGTGGTTACATGGATGAAGAAGGTTACGTCTTTATTATGGGTCGTACCGATGATGTCATCAACGTGGCAGGTCACCGACTGTCCACGGGTGAAATGGAAGAAATTGTCGCAGCGCATCCCGCTGTAGCAGAGTGCGCCGTGATCGGCGTCAACGATCCGCTCAAGGGGCAAGCACCGATTGGTCTTGTACTGTTGAAAGATGGGGTGGATACGGAAGAAGAGGTACTGGAAAAAGAACTGATTGCTATGGTACGTAAAGAGATAGGTCCTATCGCCTGTTTCAACCGTGCGATTGTCGTTCAGCGCTTACCAAAGACCCGCTCCGGAAAGATCCTCCGCAAACTGCTACGTCAAATTGCTGATGGTAAGGAATACACTATTCCTTCAACTATTGATGATCCAGCGAGTCTTGCGGAAATCGAAGGTATTATGAACGAGCAAGGTTTGGTGACTAAATCCTAACCCGTAAATTCATTACTTTTTGGATCTAACAGGGCAGCTTCGGCTGCCTTGTTCTTTTACAAAAGTGGAAATAGTTACCCTTCAGATCTAGATCCAGATACCTGTTTTATGACATCCTTATAGAGGACTAACAAAGTACTAGCTTTCTAGCATGGAGATCTAACCATTCAAGCCAAGCATTACACCCCTCATATACGCAAATGGCTTAAATGTGCTGTTTTAGGCTCAGGATTAATGTTGGCCTCATGGCAAGTTTCTGCTGATCAATTGCAGCTTAGCGTCAATGGTGTCAGTGATGAAATTGCCGGCAACGTAAGAGCTTTTCTGAGTATCGCATCACTAGAAGATCAATCCATCACTAGTGAAAGTCGTTTAAGATTTTTGCATCGACGAGCTGTTGCTGAAATTCGCGAAGCATTGGAACCCTTTGGCTTCTACAACCCTGATATAAAGACTGAGTTAAACCAGCTCAGTAATGGAAACTGGCAAGCTATTTATACCATCACGCCTGGCCCTCAGGTTATGCTAACGCGTGTCAATATTCAGCTTTTGGGGGAAGGTCAGACTGATCCCGTTTTTAATGAAATACTTCAAGCTACGCCTTTAAAACCAGGTTCAGCTCTGGATCATCAAGCCTATAATCGTTTAAAGAACCGCTTACAGTCAGTCGCTGCTGAGCGTGGCTATTATCGTGCCCGATTTGAACGCTCGAGTATTTTTGTTAACCGTGATGACAACTCTGCTGAAATCAATGTCACTTTTGCCACTGGCCAACGAACTCGCATTAGTGAAATACGCTTTTCAGAATCACCGATCTCTGAAAAGCTACTGCGACGCTATCCTCGTTTTACCGAAGGAGATCATCTAGACGTTACTCAGTTAATAGATCTTCAATCTGCATTGATTGATAGTAACTATTTTTCAGATGTCGAGGTACTTCCATTATTGAATGAATTGGAAGATGGTGAGATTCCTATTCAAATTTCACTAACTCCGCGTCCTAGAACGCTATATCGTGCAGGTATAGGGTACGGAACAGATACCGGAGCAAGGGTTCAATTGGGTATGGACCGTCGGTATGTCAATACTCGTGGTCATCGCTTAAATACGAACCTAAGACTATCAGAGATTCGTAATGACTTGTCAGGTAGTTATATGATTCCTGGATCTGATCCTCGTTTCGACCAGTACGGTATTCGTGGACGCTATAGTGATGAGAATTCAGATACTATCGAATCACAAACTTATTCTGTGGGTGCCATTTGGCAAAAGCAGATAGGTGACTGGGAGAGGGTACTTACACTTGATATTGAGCAAGAGCAGTTTACCTTTGATGACTCCACACAAAATGTTTTACTGCTTATTCCTAGAGCAAAGTTTAGTAAAACGGTTGCTGATGATCTTTTCAATACACGCAAAGGTCATAGTTTAGGCTTTAGCGTTGCAGCCACTTCAGATTCTTTATTATCCGATATCAGCCTGCTTCAATTAACGCTAAATGGAAAACGCGTTGATCCTTTGGGAGATAACTGGCGTCTGTTAAGTCGTTTTGAGCTTGGCGCTACCTATACTGATGACTTTGAAAAGGTTCCTGCCAGTATGCGTTTTTATGCTGGTGGTGATAATAGTGTTCGCGGTTACGATTTTCAAAACCTAGGTCCGTTAAGTGACAAAGGTAATGTTATCGGTGGTCAATACTTATTGGTAGGTAGTTTGGAAGCAGACTATATGTTTCGTCCTGACTGGCGATTGGCCGCTTTTATGGATGCAGGTAATGCCTTCGATGATTTTAGTGAACCGGTGAAAACTAGTGTTGGAGTCGGCGTGCGTTGGCAATCACCCGTTGGCCCGATTCGTCTTGATTTAGCTAAACCCATTGAAGATAGTGGCTTTAGAATACACTTTACACTAGGACCAGATTTGTGATCTTGAAACGTCTTCTCCTTTATCCTCTGCTGCTTATTTTTATTCTTATCTATCTGCTGCTCTCTATCGTATACGTTCCCGGTGTTCCTGGACTTGCCTTAAAAATAGGCAAAGGTTTTATCCCAGAAGAAGTTCAAATAGGTTCAATATCAGGCTCTTTTTCGGGTGCATTAATCCTCAATGATATTCAATACAAACAAGATGATACGCTGGTTACTTTAAATAGTGCTGTACTTGACTGGAAACCATCGTGTTTACTTAGATCGCATCTTTGCATTGATAATATTCAGTTAGATGGGCTCAGCTTACATCTTCCAGAGTCACAAGATGAAATTGAATCCTCGAGTGAGCCCTTTTCATTGCCAGAACTACCTGAAATAACTTTACCGATCACACTTCAGTTGGATGCCTTTCAAGTAAGTAATATTGAGGTTTTTTTAGGTGAACAGCAGTTTAGTCTAGAAAAAGTAGCGCTATCAGTCGCATTCACTGATCAATTGATTATCGAATCATTTCAGCTAAAACAAGGTGGTACCAGGATAGATTGGCAAGCACAGATACAACCTAGTGGCCATTATGATCTATCGTCAAATCTAAATTGGTTTATCGAAATAGCTGATATTGAAAACATTATAAACCAAACTCTAGACGTTCCTGTAAACTCGTCAATCGTTGGAAGTCTAGCGATTGACGGAGACCTGCAAGAACTTAACGTCGCTCTTGAAAACCAAGTATCGACAGAACTGACTGGCCCTATCTCGATTAAATTTCTCTCAAAAGTAGCGCTTTATGAAGAAACGCTTAAGATTGAAAATCTGCTTATAAAATTGACTGATACCTTAGCTGAAATTTCGCTGACAGGTGAACTGAGCAACTGGTTTGATCCTGAGATGGACTTTGCTTTAACAGCGAAAGAAATAATTTACCCGTTGATTGATGAAGGGGAGCCGACGATAGTAAAGGTTCCTGCAGCAGATCTAACACTCAAGGGACAATTATCAGATTTTCAGCTGGGGTTACAAACATCCTTATCAGGTCACGATATTCCTGACGTCGTTCTTAGTTTTAATGGTTCTGGAAATTTAGAATCCTTCAAAGATTTTACTTTAACCGCAGCACTATTAGGTGGCGAAATTGATATACAGGGTAGTGCTAATTGGGCTGAACAGATTGCATGGGATACCCGTGTATGGGTTAGAGATTTAAATCCAGGTCAATTCAATCCAGAGCTTGAAGGTAATGTACAAGTTGAGCTGATCACTCGAGGAAAGCTAGAAGAATCCGGCCCCAATGTATTTATCGATCTGATAGATCTATCAGGTATCTTCCGTGAGCAAAGCTTGAGAGGCCAAGGGCAAATCGCTTACTCGACAAATGCTATCGAAATTGACTCTCTTCTTTTGGGATTAGGTGTCACTCAACTTGATGTAAACGGAACCATGCAAAATGAACAACTTGCCCTTAATTTCAATTTAAATGCGCCTAATTTAGCTACTTTACTACCGGACTTAGCGGGTCAATTAAGCGCCTCTGGTCAAGTCAATGGTCCCATGATGACACCTGAAATTCGAGCAGATATTTCGGGAGAGGGTCTAGCTTTCCAAGAAAATAAGGTTGCAGAGATTAACGGTCGTGTTCGTGTCGATATTAGCGGTGCCTCAGACTCTGACATAGATTTAACGCTCACAAACATCAATGTAGCAGGTGACGCATTAGACAGCGTTCAGTTAACACTAAATGGCAAACCTGAAGCGCACAGATTAAAGCTGACCACTGAGGGCGAGTTAATTAATCTCTATGCTGAAGTTAATGGTCGTTTTGATCAAGCACAATCTTCCTATTCGGGTCGTCTATCAGACTTGCAGTTAGATAGAACTGAGATAGGGCGTTGGTCACAATCAAATACATCTAATTTTAGCTTTCAAGCACCCAGCTTTAGATTGGAACAAACCTGTCTAATTCAGGCGCAAGGCGATGCTCAGTTGTGCTTAAGCGCTAATAGAAATAACTCCAATCGAATAAGTGCCGATTTTAGTTTGTCGGATCTATCACTGAGATTGCTCGACCCGTTTTTACAGGGTGTAGAAGTTGAGTCCAATCTGAATGTATCAGGTCAGTTCTCCCAACAAGGGACGCAACATCCAGAAGCTCAATTTGTAGTATCGACAACACCTGGGCGATTAATGACACCCGATGACCAGCCTGACTTTGATCTAGACCCGATTCGCCTTGATGCTAACCTTAGTGGTGATAACCTCAGAGCAGAGTTATCAGCACTCTTTTCCGAAATGGATGGTCAGATCTTAGCTAATATAAATGTTCAGCAAGTATCTAGACAGCAGCTATTAACAGGTGATGTTAATCTGTCTTTAAATGATCTTGCTATGATTAGTGTGTTTGCGCCCGCAGTACAAGCAATCGAAGGTCAGTTAGAAGGGCGTTTTTCTTTAGCAGGCAGTTTGACTGCACCTATTATTCGCGGTTTCTTTGATCTACAAAATGGTGCAGCTGATTTGCCTGCTCAGGGTATTCGATTATCACCCTTGCAACTTTCTATTCGCTCTGAAGGTGAAGAGGGTGAAAGAATGACATTACAAGGATTAATCGGATCTGGTAACGGTGAGATTCGTCTGAATGGTGAATTTAATTTAGCATCAATGGAAGGTTTGCTCACCATTAAAGGCGAAGATTTTGAGGCTATGGCTACTGAGATTAACTTACTTATCTCACCCGATATGTCTATCAGAGTCGATGATGCAATCCGTGTAGGGGGCAGTATTACTGTTCCTTACGCTTATATCACTCCCCCAAGGCAGCAAGCCCAAAACGCCATCAGGGCCTCTGAAGATGTTGTGTTTGTTGATGATGAAGCTCAAAGCTTTACCGAAAGAAACTTACCCTTAATCACCGATCTACAACTGATTCTCGGTGACTCAGTTGTTGTGAATGCTTTCGGCTTTAATGGTCGATTATTGGGAGGTCTACGTATACAAGATGATGGTATGACAGCCACTAGAGCATCAGGCTCTATTCAAGTAGAAAGCGGTGATTATCGTTTGTTTGGTCAAAACATGACTATTCAGCGTGGCAGCTTAATATTTAGCGGTGGACCTATCGATAACCCAGGTCTGGATTTACGGGTTTCACGAACCGTTGACACAGTAGAAGCGGGCGCAAGAATTGTGGGAACGTTATTAAACCCTGAGTTCTCATTATTTTCGGTGCCGGCAATGCCTGACAGTAGTATCATGTCATATCTCGTTTTAGGACGAGGGCCTGGAGAGTCATCTGCATCAGAACAGTCAATGATGCTGCAAGCAGCAATGGCACTTACGATGCAGGGTGGTAATACGATAACCGGACAACTTCGTGAAGAGTTAAGTCTTGATGAATTCGGTTTTGATACAGACGATACAGGTTCTTCTGCCTTTTTTATTGGCAAATATCTGACACCTAGATTATACATACGTTATGGTGTTAGTTTATTGGAGTCAGTTGAAGTATTAACACTTTCCTATCGTCTATCATCGATGTGGAAAATAGAAACGCAAAGTAGCAGTGTAGGCAGTGGTGCAGATTTCTTCTATACCCGTGAACGATAGCAGGAAAAGGTTTAAAACTTCTTAAAGCTGAAGTATTATTCAGCCTGCATTTTGATTGTATTTGAGGATAATAAATAAGATGACAGATCCCGTTTCAGATTATCTGGGACAGTATAGCTACGACCAACTTTGCGAGGTCGAGAAAAGGATTGAAAGCATCATTAAGCGCAAACAGTCTCAACAACTGGCCAAACAAACGGAAAGCTGTTCTTCTCCTAGCGCTAAAGTAAGTTCGACAACTAATACGCCCAAAGAATCGACCTTTAAAGTACCCACTTCACCTGGCTATAACAGTACGGAACAATTGGCAGAGTCATTAGGTCTAGATATTAGTGGATTATTAAAAGAAGCTAAGGCCTGGTCACGTTAATGTCAAAAAACATATTTAATTTTATTCCACGATTATTTTTAGTGGGATTTTTATTGGTTTGCTTTTCTGCATATTCTTTATCAGCTAAAGCAAATGATTTGCCCTTGGCATCTATCTATGTAGCCGTTGCTCCACTCGGATCTACGGAATCACTCTATAGCAAACGAGCTGATCAAGTTGTTCCTATTGCATCCATCACAAAGCTGATGACGGCCTTAGTTATTCTTCAATCTGGGTTACCTCTTGAAGAATCATTACAGGTTAATCGTATAGGCAACACTTTTGGTAAAAATTCGCCATCAAGATTACGTCCTGGTACACGAATTTCTCGATTAGACCTGCTACGCATGTCATTAATGTCCTCTGAGAATTTAGCAAGCTATACCTTGGCTGAAAATTATCCCGGTGGATCAGCTGCTTTTGTCAGTGCGATGAATGCAACTGCTGCTTTACTTGGGATGACTAACACACGATTTACAGATCCAACCGGTTTATCTCCTAGTAACGTTTCTACCGCTAATGATTTGCTTTTATTAGCAGCAGCAACTTATCAGTACCCGATTATTCGCCAGCTATCTGTGCAGGGGCAAGCAGACATGCATTTTCGATCACCTGCTTACTCGCTCGCTTATACCAATACCAACCCATTAACGCGAAATGAAAACTGGCGTGTTCTGTTAAGCAAAACAGGTTTTCTTCGTGAGGCAGGACGTTGTTTGGTAATGGTTGCTGAAATTAACGGTAAACCAGTGACGATGGTATTTCTGGATTCAGAGGGGCTGCGCACGCCAATTGGAGATGCTGGACGAGTTAACCGCTGGCTAAGAAATCAAGATCCTGGTGAGTTACCACCTGCGGCAATCGAATATGCAAGAAGCCGTTTAGCTCAAAGATAGGGCTAAACAGCAGCACTTAGCGACTTAATAAAATATTCTCAACCTGTTCGCGGATTCTCAAGAAAGGGATAGGTTTTTGAATAACTGTACAATCTTCAGGCAGAGGCTTGTGCTCTGCCAAAGACTCTTCATCTAAACCAGAGATAATCATGAGAGACATTTGATCTAGAAGCTGTTGCTTCTCTAAGGCATCTACAACAGCAAATCCATCAATGTTAGGCATTTGTAAATCTAGAATCAGTAAGTCAGGATTAAATCTACCGACTTCTATCAACCCCTGATAGCCATCATTTGCAAGGCATAATTGAATAGGCAATCCCCAGCTATTAATCGTTAACTCATATAATCGTAATAGCGTTTTATCATCATCAACGACTAAAATTTTGGCGGGTTCAATTTGAGTTTTTTTGCCAGAAAGTAAAGCAGCTTGCTGCTCAGCTTTAGACTCAGACAGAGCGGGGGAGCAGCCATCTAAAATTTCTTTGGCTAATTTATGCACAGCCGATAAATAGAAACGACGATGTCCACCTGGTGTTTTCCAGCTATCTAAAATCCCCGCATCAGCCCATAGCTGAATGGTTCGAGGAGTTACACCTAGTAGCTCAGCCGCTTTTCGGCTAGTGCACACTTCTTCTTTCACAAATTAATCTCTTGTCAAAAAGATGCATCATACCGAATTTAACGTTTCAAGAAAATTGACCGGGGCCAAGAATTAACATTTATTATCCATTCAGAGCGCTAAGCATTGCACTATCTAAACCATAAATATCAGTGAATACCTGAATATCACCAGCAGGTGTAGCATTAACTGTCCAGTAACCAAGCACAATAGTCACGGGCTGGCCAATATTGATGTTTCGGGTACTGCCACTGCTTAATAAGGAGTCAAATTGTGAAGCTTGGGCGCTATGTGTAGCCTCTAGCAGCTTATTAACGAGTAGAGTGGCATCTTCTACACGAATACAACCTGAGCTGAAGTAACGTTGATTACGATCAAATAAACGTTGATTAGGCGTGTCATGAAGATAAATGGATTGCCTATTTGGAAAGCGGATAACAACCTGACCTAACGCATTATGAGGCCCTGATGACTGCCTTAAAAGAATAGAGCCTGGATTATCCCAATCGATCAAATCTGGGTCCAAGCGATTTCCTTGAGTATCTAAAACTGTTAGTCGGTTACTTTGGATATAACTCGGATCATTTTGTATTGCAGGTAGTTTGTCGTTTCGATAAATAGTCGGTGGAATTGTCCAAGTTGGGTTTAATGTGAAATGGCTAATTTCGCTGATCATTAATGGTGTAGGGCGGTCACGTCGCCCCACTTGAGTTCGCGAATAAAATTCCAATTGATTATCTTGGTAATAATGGATCGTTGCACCTGCAATATTTGCAATAACTCGACTATCAGTTAAAGCCAAATTAACTCTTCTCCAGCGCTCTAAATTTACACGAATGGCTACAAGATCTTGTTCAGGTGTGCGATTTATGTGAGCAAAAGTTTGTGGGCCTGCAATTCCATCAGCCTCTAATCCTTGCTGAGATTGAAATTGTCGAACAGCTTCCATTAAGTCTTGATCATAAACGTCAGAATCAATTTCAGGTATTTCAACACCTAAATGCCGCCTTAAAAGAGTGACTCTCGGATCGATCACTCCAAGTCTCAACGATGGTCTATCAGGAGTAATGAGAGGCAACGAAGGGGATGCCTGAATCTGTTCTAAAATCCGTTGATGCGCAGTACGAAGACTTTGATACTCTTGAACTTGAGGTCGTGCTTTATCAAAAGCAACACTAGGCTCGTCTAGATAAGTAACGGCTAATTGCACTATGGCTGCGAACGCATTTGGCTGTTGATTTTGATAGTTTAAATAACGCTCTACATTGCTATTTCGTGTTCTTCCAAGCATGAGATCGGCAATTGCTTCTAAGTATGCACCACTGATAACTGCATCTTCGGCTGCCGAGATTTCAGGTATTTGATCATCAAATTGGTTTATGAGTTGCTGAATTCTTTTTAACTGATAGTTTGAAGGCTCTAACCCATCATTTAGTAAATTCTTAACACCAAATTCTAACGACCTTAATCTTTGTGGATCTTGCCACTGAGGTTTTTTATCCGTTAAACGCAAAAACTCAACCAACAATGAATGTCGGTCAGTAGGCATATTCGATGCTGATGCCTGTAAGGTAAAAAACAACCCAATTAAAGAAACCATCATTAATTGTGATGTTTTTTTATACAGATGTTTTCCTGTCATACGAAGCCTGCTACACTTGCCGGATTAATTTTTATGTTCGAAGCGTTTGGTTATACATTACTTTATACGTAATTTTGTATAAATCGATGCTTTACAGTATAGACACATCCTGCATTGGTTAAACGATTAAAGCCAGTATCAGGGTAAGTATTTTTAAATGGAGAAGCCAATATGTCGCCAAAATTCACACCTTTAACTGGTTTGTTTATTGCGTCACTTTTTTTTACTACCACCTCATCCGCTCAACTTCTTCCACATTATCTTACCGAAAAACTCTCTGCTGAAGCACCTGAACTTAATCAAGCGGTTCTGAATAAAGCGCTTTTATCTATGCAGTGCGCCACTAATAATGGTTTACC